>CALVNR010000004.1 GCA_944349905.1 uncultured Clostridia bacterium
CGAACCCACGGGTTCGTGGGGTCCCCAAAAATGCAAAGCATTTTAGGGGTAAGGGCTTCCACCGCTCGCACCAAAAAGGTTTTGCTTAGTGGCAAAACTTTTTTTATTATTACAATAAATATATTTTAAAAAATGGGAGTCGAACCCACGGGTTTGTGGGGTCCCCAAAAATGCAAAGCATTTTAGGGGTAAGGGCTTCCACCGCTCGCACCAAAAAGGTTTTGCTTAATAGAAAAACTTATTTAAAAAATAAGCAGTAGGTTGCGAAAATAATTTGATTTTCTTTACAAGTTTTTTTTGATGTGCTATAATTGTTTAGATTACAAGGAGAACTTATGAAAATTGCAGAAATTAAGCCAGGAAAAGTAGAGATACAAGGATTTATAGAAAATTTAAGAGATAAAAAAAATATGCAATTTGTAGTTATTAGAGATTTGTCAGGAAAAATACAAATTACAGTTGTAAAAAGTGAAAAGCCGGAGATTGCTGAAATCTTTTCTCACGCTACATTGGAAAGTACTGTAAAGGTTGTAGGGGAAGCAGTGGCTAATGAATTTGTTAAATTAGGCGGGATTGAAATAATTCCTGATTATGTTGAACTTACATCAAAAGCAGAAGCTTTGCCTATTGGTCCTGAAAGTTTTATTGACCAAAGATTGGATTATAGATGGTTAGATTTGAGACAAGAAAAAAATCAATTATTGTTTCAAGTTCAAACAACTATGACAAATGCTTTAAGAGAATTTTTGCTTAATAAAGATTTTATTGAAATTCATACTCCAAAACTTATTCCAACAGCTAGCGAAAGTGGTTCAGAGGTTTTTGAAGTAAAATATTTTGATAGAAAAGCATATTTGGCACAAAGTCCTCAATTTTACAAACAAATGGCTATGGCAAGTGGCTTTGAAAGAATATTTGAGTGTGGCCCAGTTTTCAGAGCAGAAAAATCTCACACAAAGAAGCATGCAACTGAATTTACAGGTTTTGATATAGAATTTTCTTATATTAATTCATTTGAAGATGTTATGAAGTTAGAAGAAGAAATGCTAACTTATATGCTTCAAAAAATAAAGGAAAAACATGGCGAAAAAATAAAAGAAGTATATGGTGTTGAAGTAATTGTTCCTACTTTGCCTTTCCCAAAAATGAAATTGCAAGATATTTACAAAGAACTTGAAGAAAGATATAATTTTACTGTTCCCGATGAAGAAAAGGTTGATTTAACAACAGAAGCAGAAAAATTATGCGAACAACTTGCAAAAGACAAATTTAATCATGAATTTTTGTTTGTTACTGATTACGGTCCTGAAAAACGTGCGTTCTATCATATGAGAAAAAATGGAATATTGCAAGGTTATGATTTAATATGGAAAGGTATAGAAATTACAAGTGGAGCACAAAGAGAACATAGATATGAGATTATTAAGCAACAAGCAAAAGAAAAAGGTCTTGATAAAGATGTTGAATTCTATCTTGAATTCTTTAAATATGGAATGCCTACACATGGTGGTTTTGGATTAGGATTAGATAGAATAATTATGTTGCTTTTAAACATTTCAACTATCAAGGAAAGTATGTTTATATTTAGAGGTCCAGATAGATTAAATCCATAGGAGATTATTATGAAAAAAGTTGATATTAAATTGTTACATGAAAATATTGAAGAGTTTACTGAAAAACAAATTACTGTTGCAGGTTGGGTTCGTAGTTGCCGTGGCAATGGAGCTTTTGGCTTTATTGATTTAAACGATGGAACATCATTTAAAGGATTGCAAATTGTTATTACAAAAGAAAAAATTAAAAACTTTGATGTGGTAGAAAAATTAAATACTGGCTCTGCAATTATTTGTAAAGGAAAAATAGTTTTGACGCCAGAGAACAAACAACCATTTGAATTACAAGCAGAAGTAGTGGAAGTTATCAGTGCAACTAACAATGAATATCCTTTGCAAAAGAAAGGCCATAGTATGGAATTTTTGAGAGAAGTTGCATATTTGAGACCAAGAACAAATTTATTTAACGCTGTATTTAGAGTTAGAAGTGAAGCTTCTTATGCACTGCATAAATTTTTTAATGAAGAAGGATTTGTATATGTTCAAGCTCCAATTTTAACATCTTCCGATTGTGAAGGTGCTGGAGAATTGTTTAGGGTAAGCACACAAGATATTTATTCAGGCAAAAAGTTAGAGTCAAAAGATGAATTGTTTGGGAAATCTGTATTTTTATCTCCATCTTGTCAATTGGAAGGAGAAGCTTTTGCTTTATCTATGGGCAAGATATATACATTTGGGCCATCATTTAGAGCAGAAAATAGCAATACCGTAAAACATGCAAATGAATTTTGGCATATAGAACCAGAAATGGCATTTTATGAATTGTTTGATAACATGGATGTTATGGAAAAAATGATTAAGTATGTAATCAACTATCTTTTCAAAAAATGTCCAAATGAATTAGAGTTTTTTAACAACTTTATTGAAAAGGGGTTAATAGATAAACTCAAAAATGTTGCAGAAAATGAATTTGCAAGAATAACATATGATGAAGCTATTAAGCATTTAGAGAAAAATAACGATAATTTTGAATTTAAAGCATTTTGGGGCTGTGATTTACAAAGTGAACATGAAAAGTATTTAACAAAAGAAGTTTATGGGAAACCTGTATTTGTTTACAATTATCCAAAAGAGATTAAAGCTTTTTACATGAAATTAAACGAAGATAACAAAACTGTAAAGGCAACAGACTTGCTTGTTCCAGGAATAGGTGAATTATGTGGAGCAAGTGAGAGAGAAGAAAATTATGATGTTTTGCTGAATAGAATACACGAACTTGGCTTAAACGAAAAAGATTATTGGTGGTATTTGAATTTAAGAAAGTTTGGTGGTGTAAAACATAGTGGATTTGGTATGGGATTCGATAGATTTGTAATGTATGTAACAGGTATGCAAAATATTAGAGATGTTTTGCCATTCCCAAGAACGCCAAAAAATTGTGAATTCTAAAAAAAATTGTCCTTGTGGACAATTTGACTTGCAGAGGTGGCCGAGTGGTTTAAGACGCACGCTTGGAAAGCGTGTGAGGTGTTAAAGCCTCCGCAGGTTCAAATCCTGTCCTCTGCGCCAAAAACAATATATTGTATTATGTCTAGCATACTACACACAAAAAAAGATGCAATTGTATTGCATCTTTTTTTATTCGTTTTCCATTTCGTAATGAGAACCCTCATGTTGTGTAGCTGGAAATCTTTGACCTTTTTCAAGGTGTGTTTTTCCTCCACATTTTCCATTCTTGTCGTAACAAGAATAATTTGCTGTTTTTGGTGCTTGTTCACCAGGTCTAAATTGTTTCATTTTTACCTCCCATTGTTATTTTGTGTAATATGGTTTGTTTTATTCATTTAATATATAAATTTTATTTAATAAAATGAAGTTTTTTTGTATTAGCTATTGACAATATGCCAAAAGAGAGTTATAATTTAGACATATTAAAACAAAGGAGAATATTATGAAAGTTGAAAACAAAAATACAGAAGATGCTAAATTTAGTCAATTGTTGAAAATGTCAGCAAAAAATTCATTAAAAGAAGCAAAAAAAACACAAAATATGGTTCAAGATGTTGCTGCAAAAGCAAGATTATCTGAAGAAGCTCAAAAAGATTGGGAACAAGTAGAAAAATTGTATAGAAAAGCTTGTAAGCTTAATAATAATGCAGCTGAAAGAGCTTTTGCTGAATCTTGTTTTGAATTCCTTAGCACATTTTTTGATAAAGATGAAAATGAATATGTTGCTGTTGAATTATCTCAAGCTCAATTAAAAACATTAAAAAAATTATTTAAAGAATATGATAAAGTAACAGACAAAGTTGCTCCACAACTTAGTTCTAACGGAGAAACTATTTACTACCCAGAAATGTAAAAAACAAAAAAAAGGATTTTAACAATCCTTTTTTTATTTGTCTTTTTTATTTTTATTTTGTATAATATTTTTAGTAGATAGGAGAGAGTTATGTGTATTTTTTGTGATATAATCAATGGGAAAATTCCTTCATATAAGATTTATGAAGATGATTATACTTATGCGTTTTTAGACATTTCAAATGATGCTAATGGTCATACTTTGGTTATTCCGAAAAAACATTGTGAAAATTTGTTGGATGTTGATGTTGATACATTAAACAATGTTGTAAAAACTATTCAAAAAGTAACAAAGCATTATGTTAATAATTGCGGTGCAAAAGGTGTAAACATATTAAATGCCAATGGTAAGGAAGCAGAGCAAACTGTGTTTCATTTGCATTTTCATATTTTGCCACGATTTGAAAATGATGGTTTTACTGTTTTTCCTAATTTAGAAAAAAACAAAGAAAGTTTGGATAAAATTCAAGAAAAATTAAAATTAAATTAAAAGGTTTATATTGTGAAAAATATTATTTTATATACAGATGGCGCTTGCTCTGGTAATCCTGGAAAGGGTGGCTGGGGGGCAATTTTAAAATATGGAAATCATGAAAAAGTTTTGTCGGGTGGAGAAAAAGAAACTACCAACAATAGGATGGAATTGCTAGCGGTAATAAAAGGTCTTGAAGCATTAAAAGAAAAGTGTAGCATTGAAATTTATAGTGATTCAGCTTATGTCGTAAATGCTTTCTTGCAAGGTTGGTTAAGTGCTTGGAAGGAAAATAACTGGAAAACATCTTCAAAAAAAGATGTATTAAATATTGACTTATGGAAGAGACTTGATCAATTATTGAATAAACATGAAGTTGAGTGGTTTAAAGTTAAAGGTCATGCAGATAATGAATTAAATAATAGGTGTGACAAACTAGCAAGAGCAGAAATAGAAAAATTAAAATAAAAGCACAATACTAAGTTGTGCTTTTTTTAATCAACATTTATTAATTTTTCGTATATCATTTCATAAATAGCAGGAGCGTTTGCTTTCCATTTGTGAATTGCTTCGTTTGCAGATTGTCTTGAAGGGGCTTTTAGTCTTAATTCAAACATAGGGGAAGTAATAAGAGGTTCATATATTTTTAAAACAATGTTATAAGAACCATCTTCATTTTTTGTATAAGTTGAAGTATATTCTTGTGAAGATTTTACATTTAATTTGTTTGCTTGCAAATAAGATGATATTTCTTCTCTTAATGGCAAAGGAATTCTTCTATACAAATGAGAGAGGCACTCTCTACCTTCATAAGTCAAAGCAAACAATTTTTTATTTTCATCGTCACTGCTTAATTTGTATAAAAGCTTGCTATCTACCATATCGTGAATAATAGCTTTGCAATCCATATAATTTTTAATCCATGTATTTTTTATTGAACAAATATCTAAAATGGAGTCTTCTGTTAATGGTATTTCCATTTTGTCTATAACAAAAAGCATAGTTAATTTGTCTAATATAATTTGTTCTTTATCTGTAAGTATCTTTTCCACTTAAATATAATATCATTTTTTTTTAATTAAATCAATTTTTTTTTTATATGTTGCATTATTTAGTTTGAAAAATATTTTGAATATGTTAAAATCATAATAAGGAGTTATTATGGCTGAAAATAATAATATTCAAAATTTTTTAATTGCGTGTGATGATTTGATTTCTTGCAAGTTTTTAGTTGCAGAATATAAAATTACAAAATTATTAAAAGAAATTGCAAATTCAAGTGAGATATGTTCTTTGATAGGTGAATGTTTACAATCATATAATAGAGATAGGGAATTTGCAAGAACTTTTATTCAAGATGGTCATGGGCAGTTTGTTTGTGTAATGCCAAATGAAGAATTTAAAATTGTTGCTTTGGTTTTTTGCACTCTTGCTGATATAGACAATAAGAAAATTGATTTTACAGATTTCATAAAAAGGTTCTTTGGAAGAGAAGAAAATCCTTTCCAAGCTTTTATTGAAACAATGATAATTCCGTTTAAAAAATTAATAAAAGAAGCTTTTGGATACGAAAGTAATTTGCAAGAAAATTCAGATGGTGATGATGCTGAAAGCGAAGATGAATTTGAAGAAGATGACGAAGAGGAAGGCTCTGAATTTGATAAGTTTGAATCTTCGCAAAAAATTGCTGTCCAAATTTTAAGTGAACTTGAAGAGTATAGGGAAAATAGACAAATTGAAGATTTAAAAAATATAGCAACATCAATAATAAAAACTGCAAATTTAAGAGATGAAGTTATTTTAAAAGCATTAACTGTTTCTTTGAAAACTGTTGGAAAGGGTGTTAAGTCTATAAAATTTTTAGTCAACGAATTATATGATTTGGTATTTTAAAAAAATGCTTTTATTTTAAAAGCATTTTTTTAAATCTTCTGGTAAAGGGACTGTGAAATGCAGTTTTCTTTTTAAGTATGGGTGGTAAAATGAAATCTCTTTGCATACAAGAGCAGTGTGTGAAATTAAATTTGACGGTTTGCCATACAAGCAATCGCCCAAAAGAGGGTGGTTTATAGATGAAAGATGTAATCTGATTTGGTGTGTTCGTCCATGAATTAGTTTTAAGGATATTAAAGATAATTTATCATTATGTTTAATTGGGGTTACAAAAGTAGTGGCTGGCTTTCCATCTTTATCAATTATTCTTTTATGTTGATTAATGTTGTTTGTGTTTATAGTAAGAATTGGTTTATCTATGATTAAGTTTTTGTTTATAATTCCTTCACATATCGCGAAATATGTTTTATCTAACTCTTTTAAATCTTTTTGTGCAATAGAATTTTTTGCTACTAGAACAAGTCCACTTGTATCTTTGTCTAATCTATTTATGATTCTTAAAACAAAATTGCTATCTTTTTCTTTCATATAATGGCAAATTGCGCCTGCAAGATTGTTTGAATAATGAGATTTGTTTGGCATAGTGGATAAACCACTAGGTTTATTTATTAGTAGGTAATATTCATCTTCAAATACAACATCTAGTGGTATTATGCATTGCATAATAGTTGTTTTACTGTTGGGATTATTGCAAATAGATAAAATGTCGCCTGTTGTTAATTTTGATTTGGTATTTGCTATATGATTGTTTATTAAAATATATCCTTCTTTTTTGCGAAGATTTGTAATAAAATTTTCTGAAAAATTGTTTTCTTTTAAAAAATAATATACATTTTGATAATCTTTTTCTATTTTATAATTCGTATAGTTTATAATATTTTCCATTGCTTATACCTTTCTTTCATTTTAAATAATATTTTAATAAAAATCAAATGTTTTTTTACGGTATAATATTTGTAATATTTTGTATAAATTTTAAGATTTTGTTTGACAAATGTTATTTAATAATTATAATTTATACTATAAAAGCGATAATGGAAGACTAGTAGACAAAGTTTGTTGCTTTAAAAGAGAGCTTATTCCAGGCTGAAAGGTAGGCAAAGCAATGTTTGTTGAATTCACTTTCTAGCTACAATTATGAAGGTCTGATTGACTGTGTAGTTTTTGTCGTTATGCTCGCGTAAGAAGCTTTAATGAGTGCAATTTTTTTGCAGAAATTAGGTGGTACCACGAAGTATAGTCTTTCGTCCTAATAATTGGATGAAAGATTTTTTATTTTTTATGGTAAAAGCAAAGTTGAATTAAAAAGGAGATTTTATGGAAAAAGAATTGATGAAAATAAAAGATGAGGTTGCTACTTCTATTTCTTCTATTAGTGACAAAAAAGAATTGATTGAGTTAAAACTTCAGATTTTGGGTAAATCTGGTAAGTTGACAAATCTTTTGAAGGGCATGAGAGATGTGCCAGCAGAAGATAGACCAAGGGTTGGTGCACTTGTAAATGAAGTTCGTAATTTTATTGAAAATGCTATTTCAGAAAAAGAAAAATATTTTGCTGATATAGAACTTCAAAACAAATTAAACAACGAAAAAGTGGATATTACATTGCCTTCAAAAGGTATAAAAACTGGTGCTTTACACCCAGTTTCAAGTATGATTGATCGTTTTGTTGATATATGTGTTAATCTTGGCTTTTCAGTTGTTGAAGGACCTGAAATAGAAAGTGATTATTATAATTTTGAAGCTGTTAACACTCCTAAAAGTCACCCAGCAAGAGACATGCAAGATTCTTTCTATTTTACAGATAACATTTTGTTGAGAACTCAAACTACTGCTGTTCAGGCTAGAGCTATGCAAGAAATGAAGCCACCATTTAAAATTATTGTTCCAGGTAAAACTTATAGAAATGATAGCGATGCTACACATTCTCCAATGTTTAATCAGCTTGAAGGTCTTGTTGTAGATGAAAATGTTTCTATGGCAGATTTGAAAAATTTGCTCTCTGTTATGATGAAAAGATTGTTTGGTGAAGATACAAAAATAAGGTTTAGACCTTCATACTTTCCATTTACTGAGCCTAGCATAGAAGTCGATGTAAGTTGCCCACAGTGTCATGGTGAAGGTTGTAAACTTTGTAAGGGTTCTGGTTATTTGGAACTTTTGGGTGCAGGTGTTGTTAATCCAAAAGTGCTTGATTTTAATGGTATTAACAGCAAAAAATATAAAGGATTTGCTTTTGGTTTTGGTATTGACAGAGCATCTATGTTGTTTACTGGCAATACAGATATGCGTTCATTATTTAAAAACGATATAAGATTTTTGAAACAATCAAGATAATTGTAAAAGTGAGGAAATTATGAAAGTTACTTATAAATGGTTAAAAGAATATGTGAATATAAATTGTTCGCCAGAAGAACTTGCTGAAAAATTGACAAAAAGTGGCTTTGAAGTTGAAGAAATGTTTTATCAAAATCAATATTTGCATGATGTTGTTGTTGGTAAAATTTTAAAAATTGAAAAGCATCCACAAGCGGATAGGTTGGTTGTTTGTCAAGTTGATATTGGTGATAAAACAACTCAAATTATTACTGCTGCAACAAATGTTTTTGAAGGTGCTGTGGTTCCAGTAAGTTTGCCTGGTGCAAATCTTGTAAACGGAATAAACATTCAACCTACAAAAATGCGTGGTGTTGAATCAAATGGAATGTTTTGCTCTGGGCATGAACTTGGTATAGACGAAAATTATTTTGAAGGTGCTGGAGTTGATGGAATTTTAATTCTTCCAAACGACATGAAAATTGGTCAGCCAATTGAAAAAGCCTTGGCTCTTGACGATGTAGTTTTGGATGTTTATATTACTCCAAATAGACCTGATTGTTTAAGTGTTATTGGTATTGCAAGGGAAGTGGCTGCAATTTTAGGCGAAAGTGTAAAAAAGGTTAACTTGAATTATCCTATTGATATTTACTCAAAGGATACAATTCATGATTACATTGATGTTGACAATCAAACTGAAAATTGCCCAAGATATTGTATGGGGGCAGTTACAAATGTAAAAATTGAGCGTTCACCTTTGTGGATGAGAGCTAGATTGAATGCTGTTGGAATTAAACCAATTAATACAATAGTTGATATTACAAATTATGTCTTAGTTGAAATGGGACAACCGCTTCATGCTTTTGACCAGTCATTAATAAACGATTCAAAAATTATAGTAAGACAGGCAAAAGATGGTGAAGAAATTGAAGTTTTAAATGGGTTTTCATACAAGCTTGATGAGAAAGATATAGTAATTGCTGATAAAGATAAACCAATGGTTATTGCTGGTATTATCGGTGGAACTAACTCTTGCATTAATAATGATACTAAGACTTGTGTTATTGAATCTGCTGTTTTTGATTTAAAATCTATTAGAACTTCTAGCAGAAAATTTGGTATAAGGACAGATTCTTCTGCTAGAAATGAAAAAGGTATAAATCTTGCAAATGCAGAAGTGGGTTTGTCAAGAGCTTTGTCTTTGGTTTCTAAATTAAATTGCGGTAAGGTTGTAAGGGGAATTATAGATAAAGCAAGAGATAAAAATGAGAAGAGAGTTTTAAATGGTAGCATAACTCATATAAATGAAATTTTGGGAGTTGAAATTCCTACATCAAAAATCTCTCAAATTTTAAATAGTCTTGAAATAGAAAACAAAATTGTTGGGGATAAAATTGAATGTATTATTCCTCCATATAGACAAGATATTGAAAACGATAACGATTTGGCAGAAGAAATTATAAGATTGTATGGTTATGATGTTTACGATAAAACTGATAATGTATTATTTAAAAATTCTCCAATAACAGAAAGTGTCGTAAATAAGAAATACAGTTTGGAAAGAACTTTTAGAAATGCACTTGTTGAAAAAGGTTTTTATGAAATCATGACATTTTCTTTTGGCTCTAATGATTTTGTTAAAAAAATGCTTTTAAATGATGACAGGGCAAATCCTATAAAAATTTCTAATCCATTAGGGGAAAACTTTGCTTATATGAGAACTACGATGGCAAATTCACTTTTCTCAACAGCTGTTTATAACCTTTCTGTTGGAAATAAAGAAATGAGAATTTTTGAATGTGCAAAAGTTTTTAAAGCAAAAGAGTTGCCTTTGAAAGAATTGCCAGAAGAAACTAATATTTTGGGTATGTATGTTTGTGAAAACGGTTTTGACTTTTTCAATTTGAAAAATGTTTTTGAAAGTTTGTTAATAAAAATAAGTGATAAATTAAAATTAAAGCGTTCTTCTGAACCATATCTTCATCCTGGAATTTCAGCTGATATATTTATTAATGGTGAAAAAGTTGGATGTTTTGGAAAAGTTCATCCTCTTGTTTGTAAAAATTATGAATTGCCAAATGAAAGTTTTTATGGGGAACTTAATACTTCTTTGCTTTCAACATTGCCAGAAAAAAAGATAGTATTAAAACAAGTGTCAAAATATCCAAATGTTGAAAGAGATTTGGCTGTTGTAGTTGATGAAGAAATTGAAGTAGGTCAAATGCTAGATGCAATTAAATCTGCTTGTGGTAATTTATTCTTTGATGTGTCATTGTTTGATGTTTACAGAAATGAAAGTTTGGGAGTAAACAAAAAGAGTCTCGCGTTTAATATCATATTAAGCGATTTAAACAAAACTTTGACAGATGAAGAAATAAATAAAACTGTTAACAAAGTTTTAAAATCTTTACAATTTAGATTTGGGGCTGTTTTAAGATGATTTATTTGGATAACGCGGCAACAACAAAAATGTTTGAAGAGGCTGTGGGCGAATATAAAAAATACGCCTGCGACCTTTTTTATAATCCTAGTGCATTTTATAGACAAGGTGTAGAAGTTTTAAAGTGTATTAATGATGCTAGAAAAAGTTTGATTCAAAAACTTGATGCAGGTTGTGGCGATATAATATTTACAAGTGGAGCAACTGAAAGTAATAATTTGGCTGTTTTTGGTTCTAAGAGAAACGGAAATTGGAATTATATTTTTTCAATGGGAGAACACCCTAGTGTTTTTAATGCAGCAAAAGAACTTGAAAGACAAGGAAACAAAGTTTTCTTTGTTTCTTTGCAGGAAAATGGTGAAATTGATTACAGTCAATTAGAAAGTTTGGTTGATGAAAAAACTAGGTTGGTTTCGGTTATGCATATAAGTAATGAAACTGGTGCAGTTAATGATATTAAAAGAATAAGTCAAATTGTTAGAAAAAAATCAAAAGCTTTAATTCATGTTGACGGAGTGCAAGCTTTTAATAAAATAGAATTTTCGTTAAAAGAATTTGATATAGATTTTTATACAATATCAGCACATAAATTTCACGGACCAAAAGGCGTGGGTGCATTGTATGTAAAAAATAAAAACAATTTGAAAAATATAATTTTTGGTGGTGGACAAGAAGAAAATTATCGTTCTGGGACAGAAAATGTTGCTGGAATAATGGCAATGAAATGGGCTAATGAGCAAATAGACGTGAAAAGGAATTTTGAAAAAACGCTAAAATTAAAAAAACTTATGGAAAGTGTTTTGTTGAAAGATGAAAAAGTAAAAATTGTTAAAAGCGCATCTCCTTATATTTTGTCTGTTTCATATAGTGGCGTAAATGGAGAAACACTAGCAAGAGCTTTGCAAGATGAAGGGGTGTTAATTAGCACTGGCAGTGCTTGTTCAACTAAAAAAGCTGGAAATCGTATTTTAGAGAATATGGGATTTAAAAAGAGTAGGATTGTTTCAAGTGTGAGAATTTCTTTTAACGCTTACATGGAAGAAGATGATATAAAGAAAGCTGGTGAGATAATTTTAAGTTGTGCTAAAAAGTTGGCGCTTCTACAAGTATAAAAAGAGGAAAAAATGAAAGTAATTTTATTAAGATTTGGAGAACTTTATTTAAAGGGTAACAATAGAAATGTTTTTGAATCAATGCTTATAAATAACATTAAGGAAAAGTTGCAAGGGGAAGAGTATAGATTTCAAAAAACTTTTGGTAGATATGTTATATGTGATTATAAACCTAACAGGGAAGTTGATATAGTTGAAAAATTAAAAAAGGTATTTGGTCTTTATAGTATTTCAATTGCGGAAGAAGTTGATGCAACAAAAGAAGATATAGAAAATTTTATCAAAAACATAAAAATAAAAACGGAAAATTTTAAAGTATATGTAAAAAGAGCCGATAAAAATTTTCCAATTTCTTCTATGGATTTTGCAAAAGAGTTGGGTGGAATAATTCTTGAAAATAACACAAATAAAAATGTGGAGTTGTATCAACCACAAACTTTGATAAGTGTAGATATTAGACTTAATGGGAAAGCCTACATTTTTGATGAAATTATAAAATGTCAAGGTGGTTTGCCTCTTGGAAGTGCAGGTAAAGCATTGTTGCTTTTGTCAGGTGGTATAGATAGTCCAGTTGCTGGTTATTTGATGGCGAAAAGAGGATTGAAAATTGAAGCACTACATTTTCATAGTTATCCTTATACTTCTGAGCAAGCAAAAGAAAAAGTTTTGACTTTGGCAAAAAAACTTTGTGATTATGTTGATGAAGTAAAATTGCACATAGTTTCTTTTACAAAGGTTCAAGAGGAAATTCATATTCGTTGTAGAAATGAATTTATGATTACTATAATGAGAAGAATAATGATGAGAATTGCTCAAAAAATTTGTCAAAATAATGAACTAGGAGCAATTGTAACAGGTGAAAGTCTTGGACAAGTTGCAAGCCAAACAATGCAAAGTATGACTGTTACAGGGGGAGTGGTTGATAATCTTCCAATTTTTAGACCATGCATTGCTATGGATAAAGAAGATATTATGGAGATAGCAAATAAAATAGATACCTATCAAACATCAATACTTCCTTACGAAGATTGTTGTACTGTGTTTTTGCCTAAAAATCCAGTTATAAAACCAACAATAGAAAAATGTTTAAAAGAAGAAAGTTATTTAAATATTGATGAACTTGTAGACCAAGCTATGCAGACAGAAGAAATTGTTGTTCTAAAAAGAGATTAAAATTTAAACTGATTATATTATATTAAAAGCAGGGGTGAGGATAACCTCTGTTTTTTTTATTTTTCTTTTTATTATTAAAATGTATAAAGACTTATAAATATAAATTTCAATTTTATATTTTTGCATAATCTTAAATTTATATAAAAAATGAGTGAATATTTATACAAAAAACGCTTGCATAAATATAAAAAATGTTGTATAATAATCAAAAATGCATGAATAAAGATAAATTTATAAATATGCATAAACGCTACAGCCCTTTAAAATAAAGGGAAATAGCGATTGGGAGAAATTTATGGCAAGAAGTGCAAGACAATCAAAAATATTGGAACTTATTTCAACAAAAGAAATAGAAACGCAAGATGAACTTGCAAGGGAACTTAAAAATGCAAACTTTGATATTACACAAGCGACTATATCAAGAGATATAAAAGAGCTTGGTTTGACAAAGGTTTTGTCCCCTTCAGGTAAATACAAATATTGCTTTGTTGGGTCTGACGAACAAGTTATTTCTAATAAGTACATAACAATATTTAAAGAATCTGTTATTTCCGTTAAACCTGCTATCAATTTGGTTGTTTTAAAAACAATGAAAGGAATGGCAAGTGGTATTTGTGGTTTTGTTGATAAGTTAAATTTAAATGAATTGATGGGAGCTTGCTATGGTGATGATTGTGTAATGTTGATTTTTCCCACAACAATTCTTGCCAGCGAAGCTGTTGTTACTTTAAGTAATATGCTTAATTAAAAGAGGATAAAGATATGCTTCAAACTTTAAAAATTAAAAACTTTGCTTTGATAGAAGACATGACTGTTGATTTTGAAAAAGGATTAAATGTTTTGCTCGGTGAAACCGGAGCAGGCAAAAGTCTTATATTCAACAGCATTCTTTTTGTTTTGGGGGCAAAAGCAGACAAGGCTTTGATTAGAAACGGTAAAGATTTTATGCGTGTTGATGCTTTGTTTGGCAATCTATCAAAACATATTATTGATTTTTTAAATGAATCAGGATTTGAGGTTGAAGACGAAATTTTAATTTCTCGTTCTTATTTTCAAGATGGGAAAAATGTTGTTAGAGTTAACAATATGATTGCTACTTCTGCTTTTTTAAAATCTCTTGGTGCTATGCTTGCAGATTATTATACACAACATGAAAGTGTTGATTTATTAAAGACAAAAAATCATCTTATTATGCTTGATAAGTTTGCTGGCGATGAAGTGAAGAATTTAAAAACAGAAATAGAAACGTTGCTTGTTGAAAAGAAAAATATTGAAAAGAAAATTGAAGAACTGGGTGGAAATGATTTTGATAGAGAAAGATTGATTTCTATCCTTAAATATCAAGTAAACGAAATTGAAAATGCACAGTTAAAAATTGGCGAAGATGATGAAATTGACCAAAGATTAAAAATTTTAAATAGTGCTGAAAAAATTTATGAAGCTGTATCTACTTGTGAAAATTTACTTTCTTCAAATATGGATAGTGTTATTTCTTCTTTGCAAGAGTGCAGTTCTCAACTTTCATCTTTGGTTTCTATTGAAGAAATTGAAGGCTTAAAAGAAAGATTGGATAGTTGTAGATATGAAATAGAAGATATAAATCAATCTTTGGTAAATGTAAAAGATTCTACATCTTTTGATGAAAGAGAATTTGAAATGCTTGACAAAAGAAAAGATTTGTTGAAAAACTTAATGAAAAAGTATGGTGGAAGCATTGAAAACATTTTTGAATTTTTAAAAGATGCAAAAGAGAAATTGACTATGTTGGAAGATGGAGAGTTTGCTCTTGAAAACTTAAAAAAAGACCTTTCTAAATTGTTTGCTCAGTTAAAAGATAAGGCAGAAACGCTTTCATCTTTAAGAAAGAAAATTGCAAAAGATATTGAAATAAAAGTGGTTAATCAACTTAAAGATTTGGGTATGAAATCGTCTAAATTTGAAATTGAATTTTCAGTTTTAGAAAATGTTGGTGCAAATGGAATAGATGATGTTAAGTTTACTTTTTCTGCAAACGCTGGTCAAGATGTTAAATCTTTGTCCAAAACTGCTTCTGGTGGTGAATTAAGCAGGTTTATGCTTGCTGTGAAAAATATATTTGCAGAAAGTGGTTCTGCACCACTTATGCTGTTTGATGAAATAGACTCTGGCATAAGTGGTGAGACAGGAAAGATAGTAGGGCAGAAATTAAAAAATATAACAAACTTTACACAAGTATTATGTATAACCCATTTGCCTCAGGTAGCAGTATTTGCAAATAATTTTATAAATGTTTTTAAAATTGAAGAAAATGGTCAAACATTTTCCAAGATGAAAATTTTAACAAATGATGAAATACCTATTGCAATAGCAAAAATGACTGGTGGAGAACAACCTTCTCAACTTGCAATTTCTCATGCAGAAGAAATGTTAAAACAAGCTAAAATTTTATAAAGCAGATTAAGATTTATCTGCTTTTTATTTTCAACAATATTTTTTTACTTGTAAATTGACTTGCAAATTAATTGACTATTTTTTTTTGATATAGTAAAATTTATGTATGATTGTTTTAGGTATTGATCCAGGTTATGCAATAATTGGTTATGGTGTTTTAGATACATCCAAACAGAATATGCTTTTAGATTATGGTGCTATTGTAACTCCAAAAGAGGACAGTATGCCAATTAGGCTTGAAAATATAGATAAAAGTTTAAAATATCTTTTTGATAAGTTTAAGCCTGATGTGGTTGCAATAGAAGAACTTTTTTATTTTAAAAATCAGAAAACAGTTATCCAAGTTGCACAAGCAAGGGGAGTTATTTTGCTTGCCTGTCAAAAATATTGTGGTAATATATATGAATATACACCACTTCAAATAAAGCAAGCGCTTACAGGGCAAGGTAGAGCAGAAAAAGCACAGGTTCAATTTATGGTTAAAGCAATTTTGGGGCTTGACAGTATACCAAAGCCTGATGATGCAGCTGATGCACTTGCAGTTGCTATATGTCATAGTCAATCTAGCCCAATGCTAAATAAAAACAAAATATAATTTTTTATTTATATGGAGAAAAAAAATGATATCTTTTTTAGTTGGAGTTATTGAAGAAAAAAATGAAAATAATTTAATTTTAGATGTTAATGGTGTTGGCTATGACCTTACTGTTTCTTCAAATACACTTTCTTCATTGCCTTTGAGCGGAGAAATTGTAAAAATTTTTACTTATATGGCTGTCAGGGAAGATGGAGTTTATCTCTTTGGTTTTGCAACAAAAGAAGAAAGAGATTTGTTTTATAAGTTAATTTCAGTAAGTGGTGTGGGACCTAAAATGGCGATAACTATTTTGTCAGGACTAAGCTTAACTGATTTGACTATGGCCATTGTCCAAGAAGATAGCAAATTATTGTCAAAAATCAAAGGACTTGGAAAAAAGACTGCTGAAAGAATTTGTTTGGAATTAAAAGATAAATTGGGTGCTTTACCGACAAACGAAACAATTGGAAATTTTGGAACAGATTATGATGAAGATGCTGTGCAAATGGCTACTGATACATTGATTAGTCTTGGTATAAACAAAAATGAAGCTTATATGCTTGCAAGAGCAAATTCTCAAAATAATGCGACAGCAGAAGAAATAATTTCAAAAGCACTTAGGGGGTATAAAGGTTGATAGAAGAAGAAAGATTTGTGCAAAGCACAAGAAATATGACTGATGCAGATATAGAAAATTCATTAAGACCTACCACTCTTGATGATTATATTGGTCAAACAAAAGTTAAAGAAGCATTAAGCATTTATATTCAAGCTGCAAAGACTAGAAAGGAAAGCTTGGATCATGTTTTATTATATGGACCTCCAGGACTGGGAAAAACAACCTTGTCTCATATTATTGCAAACGAACTTGGTTCTCAATTTAAAGTAACATCTGGTCCTGCCATCGAACATGCAGCCGACCTTGCTGCAATATTAACAAATTTAAATCAAAATGATGTTTTGTTTATAGATGAAATACACAGACTAAACAAAACAGTTGAAGAAATTTTGTATCCTGCTATGGAAGATTTTGCATTGGATTTTATTGTTGGGAAAGGTCCTTCTGCTAGAAATATGCGTTTAAAAATAAAACCATTTACTTTGATAGGCGCAACAACAAGAGCAGGTATGCTTACAAATCCATTAAGAGATAGATTTGGTGTAATTTGTAGGCTAGAACTTTATAGTCCAGAAGAATTGAAAATAATTATTAAAAGATCTGCTCAAATTTTGGGTGTTAAGATAGATGATGATGCAGCAAATGAAATTGCAAAAAGGTCAAGGGGGACACCTCGTATTGCAAATAGATTGTTAAAAAGAGTTAGAGATTATGCGCAAGTTATTGGCGAAGGGCATGTCAACAAACAAATTGCTGACAAGACATTGCAGGTTATGGAAATAGATGAACTAGGTCTTGATACGATAGACAGAAAGATATTGTTTACAATTATAAACAAATTTGCAGGTGGGCCTGTTGGGTTAGACACGCTTTCTGCAACAATAAGCGAAGATGCAACAACAATAGAAGATGTTTATGAGCCATACTTATTGCAACTTGGTTTTATTTCAAGAACACCAAGGGGTAGAGTTGCTTTGGAACCGGCATATAAACATTTCGGATTGGAATACTTAGGGAAATAAAAATGGAAGGGAATAAAAATAACAATGATTTAATGAGCAAATCAAGTTATTATTATGATTTGCCTGAAGATTTAATAGCACAGCAACCGATAGAACCAAGAGATAGTTCTAGATTGCTTGTTTTTGATAAAACAACAAAACAAATAGAACACAAACATTTTAGAGATATATTAGATTATTTAAAAAAAGGTGATGTTCTTGTTGTCAATAATTCAAGAGTTTTGCCTGCTAGGTTGTTTGGATATAAAGACACGGGAGCGAAAATTGAAATATTGCTACAAAAAAGAATTGATTTAACGACTTGGGAAGTTATTGCAAGGCCTTTTAAAAGATTACAGGTTGGAACAAAAGTATATTTCAGTGAAAAATTAAGTTGTGAAATTATAGAGAAGCAAGAATATGGCAATTGTAAAATTCAATTTCAATTTGAAGGTGTTTTTGAAAACAGATTAAGTGAAGTAGGACAAATACCTTTGCCTCCATATATCCATGAAAAACTAAAAGATAAAGAAAGGTATCAAACAGTTTATGCCAAAGTTGAAGGTTCTTCTGCTGCGCCAACAGCTGGTTTGCACTTTACAAAAGATTTACTAGAAAAAATTAAAGAAAAGGGTGTTGAGATAGTAGAAGTATTATTACATGTTGGGCTTGGAACTTTTAGGCCTGTAAAGGAAGATAATATTTTACAACATAAAATGCACAGTGAATATATTGAGATGTCTGAAAATAATGCTAATTTGCTAAATAAGGCAAAAAAAGAAGGTAGGAGAATAATTGCTGTTGGCACAACGAGTGTAAGAGTTTTAGAAAGTAGTGCCGATGAAAATGGTCTGATAATACCAAAAACTACCGAAACAAATATATTTATATATCCATCATACAAGTTTAAGGTAGTAGATGCGCTTATTACAAACTTTCATTTGCCTGAAAGTACATTAATAATGTTGGTTTCAGCTTTTGCAGGGTATGATGATACAATGGAGATTTATAGGACTGCTGTAAAAGAAAAATATAGATTTTTTTCTTTTGGCGATGCAATGTTTATACATTAAACAATATATAGTAGTTATGCATGCATAATACACACGATTAAAGGAGAATAATAGCATAAATGGAAAAATTTTCATTTGAGTTGATAAAAGAATGCCCAAAGACAGGTGCAAGAGCTGGAATATTTCATACACCACATGGAGATATAGAAACTCCTATTTTTATGCCTGTTGGTACGCAAGCAACTGTAAAAGGTCTTAAAGTGGAAGATTTGAAAGATATGAATGCTCAAATTATACTTTCAAACACATATCATCTATATTTGAGACCAGGACATGAAATTGTAAAAAAGGCTGGTGGTTTGCATAAATTTATGAATTGGGATAGACCAATTTTGACTGATAGTGGTGGTTTTCAAGTCTTTTCTTTGTCAAAACTTAGAAAAGTTAGTGATGAAGGAGTTGAATTTAGGTCTCATATAAATGGTGCAAAACATTTTATTACGCCCGAAAAAGACATGGAAATTCAAGAGGCTTTGGGTGCTGATATTATTATGGCACTTGACCAATGTACAGAAGCAGGAGCTTCTTATCAAGAATCTGTTGAGGCAAAAAGAATAACAAAGTTGTGGCTTGAAAGATGCTTTAAGGCTCATAAAAATGACGAACAAATGTTGTTCCCTATAATACAAGGTAATTTGTTTAAAGATTTAAGAGCAGAGTGCGTCAAAGATTGTTTGCCTTATGCAAAATGTGGTATTGCAATTGGAGGTCTTTCTGTTGGAGAAGAAAAATTAGTTATGTATGATATTCTTGATTTTCTTCAACCTCTTTTACCTAAAAATCAACCTCATTATTTAATGGGGGTTGGTTCTCCTGATTGCCTCATAGAAGGTATTTCAAGAGGTATTGATATGATGGATTGTGTTTTACCTACTAGAATAGCTAGAAATGGGACAGCTTTTACAAAAAAAGGAAAAATGGTTATTAAAAATTCAATTTACAAAGAAGATTTTTCTCCAATAGAAAATGATTGTGATTGTTATACTTGTAAGCATTATTCTAGAGCATATATAAGACATTTAATTAATGTTGGGGAAATGCTAGGGGCAGAATTACTTTCTATACACAATTTACATTTAATGTTAAAACTAGCGCATCAAGCACGTGAGGCTATAATTGGTGGATACTTTGATGAATTTAGAAAAGATTTTTTAAGTAAATATGATTTATCAAAATCTACCTTCTAAATTTTATTTAAATAATTTAGATACTATTTTAAGCGTTAAAAATTTTAGCGCTTTTTTATTTTGCTTGTATCATTGTTAAAATATTTTATACAATTGTTTGACATGACTTGGTTTTATGTTTATAATTTAATTAGGTATTTTAAAAATATAAAGTTGTCATCAACTTTTTTTATAAAAATAAAGACATTGCTTAGTTGATGTCAACAATATCTAAAAATTACCAATTTAAAAAAAGGGGAAAATTATGAACAACAGTATTAGTGTTTTGTGTAATGCTGTTGCTACCGCAGGCATAGTTGCTGGTGTTTGCTGTTTAATCGTTGGTATTTTGGTAGGTGCCATTGTATACAAATTTATTGTTTTAAAAAAAATTAATAAAAATAAAACGCAAGCTGTAAAAATTATTGAAGATGCCTATGCGGAAGCAAAAAGCGTTAAAAAAGAAGCTATATTAGAAGCAAAAGAAGAAGCTCAAAAAATTCGTGATGAAGCAAATGACGAAGCAAAAGAAAGACGAGCTGAGATACAAAAGCAAGAAGAGAGATTAGACCAAAGAGAAGAATATGTTAAAAAAAAAGAACAATCTTTGGATACAAAAATCGAACAATTTGAAAATGAAAAACAAAAATTTGAAAATGAAAAATTATTATTAAATCAAAAATTGGAAGAACAGGAAGAAATAAAAGTTCAGATGCTTGAAAAATTGGAAAAAATTTCTGGTCTTACAAAAAAAGAAGCAAAAGATATTTTAATTGAAAATATTACAGATGAAGCAAAAAAAGATGCTGGCGCAATAGTAAAACAAATTGAAGATGAAGCAAGAGAGAACGCAGAAAAGAAAGCGCAAGATATTGTTATTGGAGCTATTCAAAAATGTGCTACTGACTTGTCATCTGAAATGACTATAACTTCTGTTGTTTTGCCTAATGATGAAATGAAAGGTAGAATAATAGGAAGAGAAGGAAGAAATATTCGTTCAATTGAAAGTGCTACTGGTGTTGAACTTATTGTTGATGACACGCCAGAGGCAATAACAATTTCAAGCTTTGACCCATTTAGAAGAGAAATCGCTAGATTAAGTCTTGAAAAACTTATAGTTGATGGAAGAATTCATCCAGCAAGAATTGAAGAAGTAGTTGAAAAATCAACAATAGAAGTTGAAAAAGCTGTAAAAGAAGCAGGTGAAAATGCTTGCAATGAAGTTGCTATTTATAATTTGAATCCAGAATTAGTAAAAGTTTTGGGAAGATTAAAATACAGAACTAGCTATGGTCAAAACTGTTTAAAACATAGTGTTGAAACATCTATTATAGCAGGTCTTATTGCTGCTGAAATTGGAGCAAATGTACAAGTTGCAAAAAGAGGTGGTTTGCTTCACGATATTGGTAAAGCTCTTGACCATGAAGTAGAAGGAACTCATGTTTCTATTGGTGTAGAACTTGCAAAAAAATACAAAGAAAACGAAGCTGTTGTGCATTGTATTGAGGCACATCATGGAAACGTTCCTTTCAAAAGTATAGAAGCAATAATCGTTCAAATAGCTGATGCTATATCAAGCACAAGACCAGGTGCAAGAAGAGAAAGTTTTGAAAACTATATTAAAAGACTTGAACAACTTGAAAGTATTTGTAATGATTTCAAAGGAGTTGAAAAATCATTTGCAATTCAAGCAGGAAGAGAAGTTCGTATAATGGTTAAACCTGATGTAATCAGTGATAACGATGCTATGTTTATGGCAAAAGATATTGCTAAGAGAATTGAAAAAGAGATGCAATATCCTGGACAAATTAAAGTTAATGTAATAAGAGAATCTAGATTTACTGATACTGCAAAATAAAAAAAGAAGATTTGTTCTAATAAAAAGGACAAGTCTTCTTTCTTTTTATGTGAAGCATATTTCCTTCACATTAATATAATGTGCAATATGTTTTTGTTTATACATAAAAAGTAAAAATTTTATAATTTAATTATCTTTTCGTAGTTGTAAAACGTTTGCAACACTTTTTCTCATATCTTCATTTATAGCAGCATAATGTTTTTTTGTTGTATTTACATCTTTATGTCCAAGAAAATCTGCAACTATATATATATCTTTTGTTTCGCGATACAAATTAGTGCCAAATGTGCTTCTTAGTTTGTGTGGAGAAATTTTCTTTAAAGGTGCAGCTATTTGCGCAAACTTTTTCACCAAATTTTCAACTGCTCTTATAGAAATTCTTTTGTTTTGCAGTGAAATAAACATTGCTTTTTCAATTTCACTAAGGTTTAAACTAGCTCTTTTTTCAAGCCAAGTTTTTAATGCCATAGCAACTTCATTTGAAAAATACAATACCGATTTATTTCCACCTTTTCTTGTTACAACAAAAGCATTTTCTTTAAAATCAAAACTGTCTATATCAAGACCTACAAGTTCAGAAATTCTTATACCAGTTCCTAAGAATAGGGTGATTATAGCATTGTCGCGTTCAAAGGTGTTTTTGTTATAAGATTTTTGTTTTTGTGTAAAATCAACAGGATTTTCAACAGCATTAAGCATTTTTGAAACTTCATCTTGTTCAAGGCGTACAATTTCTTTATTGTGAAGTTTAGGGGTTTCAATTTTGCTTACTACATTTGATTTTATACAATCATGATTAAAAAGATATTTAAAAAAACTTCTTAAAGAAGCAAGTTTTCTGGCTTTACCTCTTTCTTTATTTTGACTGATTTTTTTATTTTCATTGTTATAATAACTTAAATATGATAAGAATTGCTCGATATCTCTGGTTTTTAAATTATCCAAATCCTGATAATTGATTTCGTTTTTGTTTTTTCTGATAACATATTGCGATAAATAATCAAAAAAAACATTTAAATCCATAGCATAATTATATCGTGTTAAAGAAGATGTATTGTTTTCTATTGCAATAAAGAAGTCTAAGCAATAATCGGGGAGTTGTTGCAAGTAATTGCTCATCTTTAATCTATTTTTTAAATCTCTTTGTTGATAAAAATTTAAATTATCCATATATTGATTATAACATATTACAAAAAAATATCAAAACAATTTTTGTATCTATGCGTAAAATCTTAAATTTTGTATATATAGTATGTATTATGTTTACATAATACGTATATGTGGTAAAAATTATACTTTTATGCTATTTTATTTAATGTAGTATTTAAGAAAAATTTTAAATTATATAAAAAATAAATATTTATTGTTTGACTAATTTATTAAAAAGTTGTAAGATTACTTTATATAAAAGCGAGGAGAAAATGATTGATATAAATTTAATAAGAACCAATCCAGAATTAGTTAAAGAAAATATAAAAAAGAAATTTCAAGACCACAAACTTGAATATGTTGACAAAGTGTTGCAATTAGATAATCAAATTAGAACTTTAAAAAAAGAAGGAGATTCTTTGCGCGCAGACAGAAATTCTTTAAGTTCTAAAATTGGTCAATATATGAGAGAAAAAAATATTGAACAAGCAAATTTAACTAAAAGTGAAGTTGTTAAAATAAATGAAAAAATTGTGCAAATAGAAAATGAAGAAGTTGCTTTATCAGCAGAATTAAAAAAATATATGATGTCTATACCAAATATTATAGCTGATGATGTTCCTATTGGTAAAGATGATAGTGAAAATGTTCAAAGAGAAACTATAGGAGAGGCAAAAGTTCCAGATTTTGAAATACCTTATCATGCAGATATTCTTGAAAATTTAAATGGTCTTGATTTAGATAGCGCAAGAAGAACAAGTGGAAATGGATTTTATTATTTAACTGGTGATATTGCAAGATTGCATTCAGCAATATTGTCATACGCAAGAGATTTTATGATTGACAAAGGTTTCACTTATTGTATACCTCCATTTATGATTAGAAGTGATGTTGTTAACGGTGTTATGAGCTTTGAAGAAATGGAAAATATGATGTATAAAATTGAAGGAGAAGATCTATATTTAATTGGAACTAGTGAACATTCTATGATTGGTAGATTTAAAGATACAATTCTTAAAGAAGAAGATTTGCCTTTCTTGTTAACATCTTATTCTCCTTGTTTTAGAAAAGAAGTTGGAGCTCATGGTTTGGAAGAAAGAGGTATTTATAGAGTTCATCAATTTGAGAAACAAGAAATGATAGTAATTTGTAAACCAGAAGACTCAGCAAAATGGTATGATAAAATGTGGCATATTTCTTCTGAATTTTTCAAATCTCTTGATATACCACATGAAATAATGGAATGTTGCAGTGGAGATTTGGCAGATTTAAAGGTTAAATCTTGCGACCTAAACGCATGGAGTCCAAGACAAAATAAATATTTTGGTGAACTTGGTTCTTGTTCAAATTTAACTGATGCGCAAGCTAGAAGACTTGGTATTAGATACAAGACAAAAGATGGTATGAAATTTGCTCATACTTTAAATAATACAGTTGTAGCACCACCAAGGATGTTAATTGCATTTTTAGAAAATAATTTAAATGCAGATGGCAGTGTTAATATTCCTGTTGCATTAAGAAATTACATGGGTGGAAAAGAAAAAATTTATCCTAAAAATAAATAAACAATAAAAAGGTTAAAAATGGCAAATATTGTAATAGACAAATCACTTATTGAAAATTTGGCAAAGAAAAATAATGAAGATTATTTTAATAAAGTTAATGATAAAATATCATTAATTTTGTCTAATGCGATAGAAAATCTGAGCAGTAAAATTCCTTTTATCACTGCCAAAAATATTGTATTTCAACCTTATAATGAAATTTTGTCAGGTGCAATTACAGACAACACTGTGTTTCATTATTTGCTAGGTGTTGAAAATGGGCAATTAGAATTAAACACAATGAAAGTAAATATGTTTTGGAAAAACTTTAAAAACAGATTTAAATATGCGTGGGAAAATAGAAGGAAGAAAAAATCTAGAAGGAAAAGCAAGAAAGATAAAAATCTTAATGCTGACATTTCAAATATAGATATAAGTAAATACAGTATTTTCAATTTGACAGATGATTTATTTGATGCTATCAGACAATATTTATCAGAAACTTCAATAATATATCAAGATGATAATGTATTGTATATAATAGGAAAAGATGATTTTGGGGTAAATGCTAAAATCAAGATTGAAATTTGTTTTTATTCTAATGATAATTTCAAGTTTTTTATTAATAAAAAGAAAGGTTTTAAAACAATAGATTTTACATGCAGATTGAATTGCTTGCATGAAAAAATAAGAGAAGCTGGACCTAACTTTTTAAAAATATTAAAAATTTTTAATGTTTTATATTTTTATGCTAACAATGAAAGACCTAATGCTATGTTTATGGAAAGTGTTTTATATAACATACCAGATAAATTATATGAAGAAAATAATGTATATAATTGTTATTTAAAAATTGTAAATTATTTAACATTAAAACCGATAAATAATTTCAATTCTATCAATGATTTAAGTTTAAAAATTTATCAAGATGGAATATTGGGTTCTGGACAACAAGTAGGATTTTTAAAAATGATGAGAATGATTGCAGATAGAAAATAATCTGCAATTTTTTATTAGTAAAAAATATTTTGACTGAAAATATAAAATAATTGAAAATAAAATAATTATATAAAAATAACATAATAGTTGAAAAATAAGTCTATTATGTGTATAACTATGCGTAAAAGTTGTGTTTTACGCATAGATAAAAATGCGCTAGTATGCAAAAAAATATCCCCTTTTTTAAAAATTTTTACCTTGAAATAGATTAAATATATCAAATTGGTTTAAATTATATTTAAAATTTATTTCGTTTTTATTTAATTTACAAGAAATGATAGTTTTTGATTAAGAAAATCCCCTTATTTATATAAACTATTTATTACTTTTTGTTTGCATAATAGTTATAATCAAAGTATTATATAGTATTATTTTTTGCATAATAGTACCTAAAATGATTGACTTATATTATTTTATACATTATAATCATATTAAAAGAGGTGCATATGGAAATTTTCGCAAAAGGACAATTGTCTTTTATGATGTTAGATTGTCTTTTGGATAGAGATTTTTATGGTTTAGATTTTATTAGTGAAATTTATAAAAAATCTAACGGACAAATTAATTTAAAAAAACCAAGTGTTTATTCAAATCTTACTAGAATGGAAAAACAAGGTTTTGTTTCTTCTTATACCAAATCAAGTGATTTTGGGCCAAATAGACGTTATTATTCTATAACTGAAAAAGGAAGACAACTTTATAATCAATTAAAAAATGACTTTCAAAGAAACAATATAAATGTTTATGGTAGCTCTATTAAACAAGAAAATTTATTTGAAAATGATAGAAGTCAAATGAAAAAAGAAGTAAGCGACCAATACTTGGAAACTTTTGATGAAGTTGATAATAGTTCTGAAAATGATTTTTTTGATTTTTCTTCATTAAATGAAAACAAAAATGGTGTTGAGGATAACCAGAACCAAATGGATACAAGCGATTTTGTTGCCAATGATTCCACTACTGAAAATGCACGCGAAGAGATGGATAGCAATATTGAGATTGAAAATGAAAACATTAATTTTGTTGAACAAAACGAAAAAGTTTATGAGAATCCAGTGCAACAAGAAAATAATGTAGACAATGAAATAAAAAGTGAAAAAGTTGTTGATAAAGTTGATGATGGTGTCTTTGTGGATGTTGAACAAGTTAATCAATACAATCAAAGATTGTATGATATTACAAAAGATATTAATAAATATAGAAAAAAGAGAAGTTTTGCAGAAGATCAAATTGCTATGACGGTAGAGACTCCTTTGCAATATTCTGAGGAAAGAAATAAAGCAAACATTGAAGCTTTTAAAAATTCTTTGATGGAAAATAAAAATAAATATTCATATCAAAGAATGGATGATGAAGAATTTAAGAAAGTTAACAGAGATTATAATCGTTCTTCTGCTGAAAGCAGTAAAATTGCTGGAAATACATATTTTGACAATAAACCTGTTGAAGAAGTTGTTGAAGATGATGGGAAATTTATAACAAATCGTATTGCAAATGATGAATTGTTAAAGCCTAAAAAAATCCAGCCACCTAGATTAAAAATTTTGCAAAACGATAAAACTGATACCCTACCTCCTCCAAATAGAGATAGCAAGATAGACCCTTCTCATAAGGAAATAATTTCAAGGTTATATGCAAAAACTAAAGATAATCAAGAGCAAAATTTAAGAAACGATTCATTGTATGATTACCAAGATTTAACCGATTTTTATAAAGAACAAAGTATTGAGTTTAATGAATACAAAAAAACTAATTTTGAAGTAAAACACAATACCAATAAATTATACTTTATTCAAAGTATTATTGTATTTCTTCTTTTGGCAGTGGCTTCTGCTGCTACATTTATCGCTTTGTACTTTACAAATTGTTTAAATCCTACTTATAATTTTTTGTATATTGTCTTACCTGCCCTCGAACTAATTATTGTCGCAATAAAATTATATAATTATAAATTCCATACTAGTTGGATACCAAAGCAGTTGATATCTTTTTGGCAAGTTTTAGGATACACTATTTTATTAATAGGTGCAGTTGTTGGAGTAAATTTTATTTTCGGTTTAAATATTGCTGATTTTAAATTGTTTGCAACAACATTGATTTTGCCTATTATAATGATAATAATTGCGTTGCCAATAAGTTATTTGATTAAAAAAGGATTATTAGTTAAATTTTGGCATTAATAAAAAAAATCATCTTTTATATAGATGATTTTTTATTTGTCTATTTCTTTTAACATCCAATCTATATATACCCCATAACCTTTGGTTGGGTCTTTTAAAAACACATGTGTAACTGCACCAATTAGTTTTCCGTTTTGTAAAATTGGTGAACCACTCATTCCTTGAACTATCCCACCAGTTAATTCTAACAATCTTTTGTCAGTTACTCTAAAAACTATGCTTTTGTCATCAGCTGTTTTTTGACTGTTTGCTTTTATGATTTCTATTTCATATTCTTCTCTTATACCACTTACGCTTGAAACGATAGTTGCTTTTCCAGGTTTAACGCTCAGTCGTCCACCTACCTTTGCTGTTAAATTTGCATCAATCATATCTAAGTTTTCTTGGTATTGCCCTATAATTCCGTATTTGGTATTTTTTGTTATAATTCCATTTTTATTAGATTGAACAAATAAACATTTTAATTGTCCAGGTTTGTCCGTTTTGCCTTTCTCTACTCCCAATAGAGAACAAGAATAAACTTGTCCATCTTTTATTGGAACGGTATTTTCACCACTTGAATCAGTTATAGGATGACCAAGCGCAGCAAAATCATTCTTATTATTAACAAATGTTAAAGTTCCAATTCCTGATAAATCATCTCGCACCCAAACTCCCAACTTATTTGAATTTGTGTTGTCTTTTATACAATTTATTGTTATAGTTTTTTCTTTGTTATTTCTAAGTATAGTTAAGGATAATTCTTTATTTTCTACATTTTTCTCTTCAATAATTGTATTAATATCGTCTATATTATTAATTTCTTGATTATTAATTTTTATTATTACATCACCATTTTTTAAAATTTTATTTGAAAATACTTTATTAGTTTTAGAATCAACCATTGTATTACTTACAACAATTGCACCTTTTGTAGAAACATTTAAACCTATTGGAACTCCCCCAATGTACACTTCTTCTTCCGGTAGTATTTCTACTTTTACTTTTTTTATTGGTATTATCCCAAACAATTTAAAAATGATTGTGCCAGAGTTTTCATCTTTTTCGCCAGTTTGCAATATATCGTTTTTAAACTCTACATTATATAAATTTCCAAGTGTTTTTTCTTTATTTAATAATTCTACTTCTTCTAAATTAGTATAAAAATTTTCAGGCAAATTCCCAATATTATTATAAATTACATTGTTGCAAAGGCAGGATAAAAGAAAAACTATTAAAAATATGTATGCACAAAAAATATTTTTATATTTTCTTTTTTTAATCATTTCATTTATCCCCCAATAAAAAAAATAGACTAACTTAATACAATAAGTTAGTCTATTTAATTATATTATTTTTATACATAGTATTTATTGCTTTTCATCTTGCTCATAATATTGTTTAATAATATCAGGTAAACCATAAATTTCAATTTGTGTCATTTTGTCTTTTGAAAATTCTATAAATTTTGTTATTTCTTGTTCCGTCTTAAAATAGAAATTGTTTAAATTGTTGTTTTCAACTGCGTTTTCTTGTGAAAAAAATATAATTGGCTTTCCGTTATTATAATTTACAACGTTTGTGTAAGCCTGAGCAAAAGCCCAGAAATCATTATTTTTTTCAAAATAATAAAATTTTGTTAAAACATCATTTTTGTCAAATTCATCTATAAATGTATCCACGAATTCTTTTGTTGCATTTAAACGCATTAAATCATCTTCAAATTCTTCTCTATCCCAGTCATTGTCATCATAATAACTTGAATAAGAACTTTCTGGATTTTCAGCTTTTAAAGTTGCGGCTGCTTCTTTAAATGAATCATATTGAACAATAGTTTTGCTTTTATCGTTTTCTGACATAAATAATTAACCTCTCTTCTTCTTTTGTTTTATACATCATCGTATATTTATATTTTATACCATTTTGTTTCAAATATCAATAGTTTTTTTTATTCTTCATCAGGTAAATTTACATTATGATATACTTCTTGTACATCATCCAAATCTTCAAGCATGTCAATCATTCTATTGAATTTAACCATTTTCTCTTCATCAAGGTCAACGTAATTGTCAGGAATTAATCTAGTTTCTGCATTTAATATTTCGTATCCACTTTGTTTCAGCCCTTCTGCAACAGAATTGTGTTCATTAGGATTTGTTATGATTTCGCATATTTCATCATAATCAACAACATCTTGTGCGCCTAGGTCAAGAGCTTCAAGCATTAATGAATCTAAATCAAAATTATCAGTTTTTTCAACTTCAACAATACCTTTGTTTTTAAAAAGGTAACTAACGCAACCTGTTGCGCCAAGTGAACCACCAAATTTATCAAAAGCATGTCTAACATCACCTGCTGTTCTATTTTTATTATCTGTAAGGCATTCTACTATGACAGCAGACCCACCAGTGCCATATCCTTCATAAGTGCAACTTTCGTAGTTAACACCACCAACTTCACCAGCAGCTTTTTTAATACTTCTTTCAATAGAATCGTTTGGCATATTATTTTGCTTTGCTTTTGCTATAACATCTCTAAGCTTTGGATTTGATACAGGGTCAGAGCCACCAGCTTTAACTATAACTGCTATTTCACGGCCTATTTTTGTAAATATTTTTCCACGTTGTGCATCGCTCTTGCCTTTTCTTGCCTGTATATTGTGCCATTTAGAATGTCCTGACATATAAACCTCCATAAATATTATTTTTGCTATAAGTATATGATAAATAATTTTTAAATTAAAGTCAATTATATGACTTTTATTTTAAAGACTTTGAATAAATTTGATACATAATAATTGCACCAGAAATTGCAGCATTCAAACTTTCAACTCCTTTTTCCATAGGAATAGAAACAGTTTTGCAACAAATTTCTGAGATTTCCTTGCTGACGCCTTGCCCTTCATTCCCTACGACAACACCTATTATATCGTTGAAATTGCATTTAAAAATGTTTTCTCCGCTCATGTCAGCTTTTAAAAGTTTAAGTTTGTTTTTTGTAGCATAATCTATAAATTTACTTTTAGATACTGATATGATTTTTGATTGGAATATCGTCCCAACACTGCTTCGTATGAGTTTAGAGTTTGTTGGATTAACGCTGTCAATTAGAAATATGTGTTTGAAACCACATGCTGTTGCAGTACGAATTAATGTACCAACATTGCCAGGGTCTTGCAAATTGTCCATTACAAGAAAATTTGTTTTTGGTAATTCTAAATCAACATCTTGTATGTATTCTGCTACACATAATACCCCCTGTGGTGTTTTACAATCTGAAAGTTGCTCTATTGTTTTTCTGTCCACAAGAAAAACATCACATATATCTCCCCAAAGATTTAATTTTTCATTTTCAACCAAAATAATTTTAGGTTTTATACCGTTGGATATTGCGTCTTTTATTATTTTTATATTATCCAAAAAAAGCAAAGAACCGTTTTCTCGTTTTTGCTTTTTTAAATCTTTAATTAAATTGTTGCTTGCTTTAAGCATTATTTAACTTGTCCTACAAGTGCAGAGAATGCTTCTGGTTCTCTTACAGCCATATCAGCAAGAACTTTCCTATTAAGTTCTATATTTTTGCTTTTAAGACCAGCGATAAATTTAGAATATGAAATTCCATTAAGTCTGCAAGCTGCATTGATTCTTGTAATCCAAAGAGCTCTGAAATCTCTTTTCTTTTGTTTACGACCAATATATGCGTATTGACCGCTTTTCATTACTTGTTCTCTTGCTGTTCTGTAAAGTTTAGATTTTGCTCCTCTATAACCTTTTGCACTTTTAAGGATAGAACGGCGTTTTTTTACTGCGTTTACTGCTCTTTTAATTCTCATGTTTAAACCTCCTATTATCTAGCCAAAAGGGACTTGATATTTTCAGTATTCTTTCCTGCAATGTAAGACCCTTTTCTAAGTTTTCTTTTTCTTGCTTGTGATTTTGTTGTAAGGAAGTGTCCTTTTCCTGGTCTTGCAAATTTGATTTGACCATTTGCTGTTACTTTAAAGCGTTTTTTGCATCCGCTATGTGTTTTTTGTTTTGGCATAATTCTTTTTCTCCTTTTACTTGTTTGGGGTTATAACTGCAAAGATATTTCTTCCGACATGTTCTGGTTCTTTATCAAGCGTACCATACTCTTTTAGTCTTGAGCAAAAATCTTTTACAATTTCTATTCCTTTTACTACATAAGCTTGTTCTCTACCCTTCATTTTCAAAGATACTTTAACTTTATCTCCACCTTTTAAAAACTTTTGGGCACTTGCCAAACGATATTGAATATCGTGTTCTTCAATAGTCATAGACAAGCGAACTTCTTTTGTTTCTACTATTTTTTGAGATTTCTTTATCTCTTTTTCTTTTTTTAATGCATCATATTTAAATTTTCCATAATTTAATAGTCTGCAAACTGCTGGCGTAGAATTTCCAGCCATTAATACAAGGTCTAAACCTTTTTCCTCAGCAATAGCTTTGGCTTCTTCATTTGAAACAATACCGAGTTGTTCCCCATTTTCGCCAATAAGTCTTATTTGTTGTGCTGAGATTTGTTCATTAATCAAAAGTTCCTTAAAAATTGTTTTATACCCCTTTTAATAAAAATATAGTGGAAGCATAAATCTCCACTATAACAAAATACTCTATTAAAAAATTTTTATAGAAATTATTAAGTTATTACCAATTCAACGCGATTATTGATTGGTGAGAAGTGGAAACTTCTACTTTCATGCACATAATATACCACATTAGTTTTTATAAGTCAACTATTTTTTTGATTTTTTTAAAGTTCTTTCATAAATTTTTCCTAATTTTAAAATTATCTTGTTTGACTGCTTTACTGCATATTCTTTCATCAAGGCTTTAAAAAATATTGTTATGCCTGCTATTAGCGCTGTTGTTAAGATTGATATTAAAGTAATTAATTTCAAATTATCAGTATTTTTTGTAATTGTAATTATTATACATGCACCACCTGCGCCACAAAGTGTGCTACAAATATCTCCTATAACATCTGCACAAAACGAGCAGACCTTTTCACAATTTTTGCAGATTGACAGTGCAGTTGTAGAACCTTCTATTTTTTTTAATTTTAAATCTTTAAAATAATCTTCGTTTGAACTTGCTGCTGCAATCCCTATCATATCAAAAATAGTTGAAATAAAAATAAAAAATAAAATTGCCAATATTGCATAAATAATACCTAAGTTTGAAAAAACTACCTGTGTCAAAAAACCAAATGCTATGGACAAGCATAAGGTTGTTATGAACATTCTAATTGACCATGTTAAATTTATTTTTTTGTTTTTTACTTTCACATAATATTATATGAATTTATAATTTTTGTATGAAAGTCTATTAAAAAAAGAAGAGATTTATATCTCTTCTAATTTATCAAGTGTTTGTTTTATCTGAGTAAGTTTTCCTTTTGCTTGTGAAAGTTGATTATAACAATTTTTAATCAACTGTTCCCCTTCTTCAAAAGCTTTTATTGAATCTTTCAAAGAGAAAGAACCATTTTCAATTTTTGATATAATCTCTTGCAATTTCTCGCATGACTGTTCAAATGACAATTCTTTATTATCCATTGAGCTCCTCCATTTCAGTAGCAATTAATAATTTTAATTTTTCTTCAAGTTTATCAAGCTCTATCATAATCTTTTCGCCAGATTTTCTTATTGTTATTTCTGCTTGCCCATTTTGAAGGGATCTTGGACTTATTACAACTCGTAGAGGTATTCCCATTATCTCGCTATCAGTTAATTTTATTCCTGCCGATATATTTCTGTCATCATATAAGACTTCAAATTTTTGTGTTAATTGGTCATTTAATTTTTCTGCTGTTGCTTTGACATTTTCGTCATCCATACGCAAAGGGCAAAAATATACTTGCCATGGAGTTATAGACATAGGCCAAACAAGTCCTTTATCATCACAACTTTCTTCTGCAACTGACGCAAGAGCTCTTCCTGCTCCGATTCCATAACAAGCCATTAAAGGATTAACCAAAGAGCCATCAGGCATTGTTATTGTCATATCCATAGATTTTGTGTATTTTGTTCCTAATTGGAAAATATTTCCGATTTCAATACCTTTTTTTATGGTTAATGGTTTTCCACATATTGGACAACATTCACCTTCATTTACTTTGCTTACATCAAAATATTCAATGTTTGGTAAATCTCTACTTAGATTTACTCCACTAATATGGTAACCTTCTTTATTTGCACCAGTTACCATTCCACAAAGTCCTTTCAAAGATGTGTCATATATTATTTTTGTGTTTGGTATATTTAAGTTTATACAGCCTATATTGCCTTTTACAAATCCAGTTTCTGCTAAGTCTTTTACAGCAACTTCTTTACCTACAACTCTTTTTAATTTTGCTTCGTTTACTTCTTTGTCGCCTCTAATAAAAATTACGACAGTGTTTGTGTCATCTCCAACAATAGCATAGCAAACTGCTTTTATTGTTTGATTTGATTGTATTTTTAAAAGATGGCAAACTTCGTCAATTGTTTTTGCATCGCCTGTAAAAACCTCTTGTAATTGCGTATCATCAAAAGTTGGTTTTTGATCTATTGAAGTTGCAACTTCCATATTTGCTTTGTAATCACAATGTGGACAAATTACGATGCTGTCTTCTCCTATGTCAGTGAGCAACATAAACTCATGAGCAACTTCTCCACCCATCATTCCAGTATCTGATTTTACTGCTATAAAATTTTTCATACCAATTCTTTTGAAAATACGATTATAGCTTTCATAAACTTTTTGATAATAGTCTTTTAATTCCTCTTTATCATAATGGAAAGAATATGCATCTTTCATAGTGAATTCTTTAACTCTAATAAGCCCTGCTCTTGGTCTTGCTTCATCTCTAAATTTCGTTTGGATTTGATATATCATATAAGGAAGTTGGTCATAACTTTTTATAGTGTTTGAGCAAAGATGAACAGCAGCTTCTTCGTGAGTCATTCCTAAAAGCATATCGTGGTCATTTCTATCTTTAAAGCGAACCATTTCTTGTCCGATGGAATAATATCTTCCACTTTTTTCCCACATTTCTTTTGGCATTACAACAGGCATTAAAACTTCTTGACCACCAACTTTGTTCATTTCTTCTCTTATAATATTTTGAATTTTTAAATTGACAAGTTGTGCTGGTGGCATTAAAGAATATATACCATTGCATACTTGTTTTAAATAACCTGCTCTAAGCAAAAAATTGTGGCTTTTTACATTAGTTCCACTTGCTGAATCTTTGAGTCTTTCTCCCACCAATTTACTTATTCTCATCGTTTTTCTCCTTTATTGGCATAGCGTTTATTTTTCCATCAAAGAAATAAATTGATAAATTATTTTGATAATCTATTTCTTTTTTTAAATTTATTGTTTTGTTATTTTGTTCAACTTTTGCATAACCTTTTTGCAATATTTGACTAGGATTAATCTTTGACAAAGTATTTTCTACTATTCCTAAATCATATGATTTTAAATTTAAAGCGTTTTCAGAGCTGTTTTTAAATTGTGTTAAAAGTTTGTTATAAATCATTTTTTTATTTAAAATTTGCTTTTCCACTGCTTTATAACTAAAATCAAGAATATTATATAAAATTGATTTTCTTTCGTCAACAAAATTATTTAATTCTAAATTGAATTTTGATTTTAAATTTTCAAATATATTCTTTTGTGTGCTCATATCCGTTGTTAGCAGTTCTGCTGCTGCCGAAGGTGTCGGCGCTCTTAAATCTGCAACAAAGTCTATTATAGTAAAATCAGTCTCATGTCCAACAGCTGAAACGATTGGTTTTTGACAATTATAAGTTGCCCTTGCAACTATTTCTGTATTATAAGCTGAAAGGTCTTCCATGCTTCCACCACCTCTTGCAACTACAATAACATCAATTTTATCATATTTGCTCATTTGGTTGATAGCATTTGCTATTTCTATTTCTGCATTTAAGCCTTGGACTTTTGTGTTATATAAAACAATATCTACAAAAGGATTTCTTCGCCATGCTACATTTTTAATATCTTGAATTACAGCACCTTCGCTTGAAGTTATTACCCCTATTCTTTTTATATTTTTAGGTATTGCTTTTTTTCTCGCACTATCAAACAGCCCTTCTTTTTCAAGTTTTTCCTTTAATTTTAAAAATTCTTCATAAAGTTTTCCTTGCCCAAGTTTTTCAACTCTATTAACATTGAAATTTAGTTTGCCTGCTTTTGAGTAAAAATTTGGCGAGCCATTGCATATTAATTTTGCACCTTCAACTATTTCACTTGCTAGTGCTGGATAAAAACAAACACAAGGCAAAGAAGATGATTCATCTTTTAATGAAAAATAAATAACATTTCTAGAAAAACTTACCCCATAAACTTCACCTAAAAGTGGTATATTATGGAGCATTTCTTCATTGTCAAAAATATTTTTTACATAATTATTAAATTGTGAAACTGTAATAAAATCTTGCACAACAATTCCTTTATAATTTTTTGCATATTGAAGAAAGAACGCCGTTTATAAATTTTGAACTTTTTTCTGTTGAATATTCTTTTGATAAATTTACTACTTCATTTATTACAACAGGAATTGGCGATTTAAGATATTTGATTTCAGTTATAGCTTCCATAATTAAAGCTAAATCAACTTTATAAACTCTGTTAAATTCATAACCTATCAAATTTTGTCCAATAATATCTTCAATTTCTTTCCTGTTTTCAACGAAAGCTGTTATAATTTGTTTACAAAAATCTTTTGATTCTTCTTTTTTTAATGAAACAAAAAACTCTTCATCAAGAGGTTTTAAGTTCTCGGTGAAAAGTCTTTCAAATATAAGTTGAAATGCAAGTTCTCGTGCTTGTCTTCTCATTAGTTTTCTTCTGCTCCTTCTTTATCGCAAACTACTCCTAGTACATGAACGTTTATTTTGCCCGGTTTCAGTCCTACCATAGAGCCAAGTGAATTTCTTATATTTTCTTGAACCCTGTAAGCAACATCTGGCACCGAATAACCTATATATACATTTATATAAACATCAATATTGATTTTTCCATTTAAATCAAATTTAATGCTTACACCTTCACTTTTTGGTGCAAAAACTTTTTTGTGCCAAGGCAAATAAGCATTGGTTAATGATTCAACCCCATTTATTTCTTTTGTTGCCAAATTTATAATAGAAAGAAGGATGTCTCTGTCAATCTCAACTTTTCCTTTGTTTTGTAATGTTTTGCTAGATTTTGCCATTTTTTGCTCCTATTCTTTTGTATTATAACATATTTAAATTGTTTTTGGCAATTATTCTACTGGAATAATTTTAATATTTGCAATATTTGTTGAAAGTTCTGTTTGAATTACAGAAACAATTTGAGCTACTTGTTCAGAAGTTAAACTACTTGCTTTGACAACTGCATTAACATTGCTATCTGATATTGTTACAACACAATCTTCAAAACCTTTTGATTTAATCAAACCTTCTACAACCAATTCTTTTTCCATTTGAGATACGAGTTCAAGTCTTGCTTCTTCGGCATTTTTAATTGCTTCTTCTGTTGAAGAATCACTTGCTATTATTGCATCATAATAAAGCATTTCTTGATCTCTTGTAGATTCTCTGTCGGAGCGATAAGTTTGGAAGTAGCTAGATGTTTCTATTGTTGTGTTGTCGTTGTAAATAGAACTATTTAAGGCAACATTTAAATAAGCAGTTACGCCTAAAAGCAAAATCATAGCAGATAAAATAATAATTTTTGTTCTTTTTTTCATAATAATCTCCTTTTTATTTTGATGTAAAGATTGAAATATTTGAACTTTCAACTTCAACAACTGTTTGTATCAATGATAAGATGTTCATCTTAACAGACACATCATTTGCACCAGAACATACAACAACAATTCCTTTGATAACTGGATAATTTTCTTGTATTAAAACAGGTTTTCCATCAACCATAACAACTGTTGTAGTTGTCGTCGTGATTCCACTTGCCGAAGTTTTAGTTTCTTCTTCTGTTAAATAAACATACTCAAAGCCTTTTTCCAGTGTAACTATAACATCAACATTTCCAGCACCTTTGACTTGTGATATTACATTTTCAAGTTTATTCTCAATGTAAATTACATATTCTTCTGATGTTGAATAATTTTCATTTATATTGTCATCTTTTGTCGCAGTGCTATTTTCTTTTGTGTTAAACAAACTAGTAAAATATATTATTGCAATCAAGACAGCAAGTCCAACTGAAAATATAATAAGGAAGTTTTTGTTAGTTTTAAGTTTTTGATAAAGGTTTGATATTTTTGTAAAAACTTTATTCTTCATAGTAAATGTCGTCCTCCCCTATATTCAAATGTTTTTTTACTATTTCAGTTATTTGCTGTTTGATTTTCAATATATGTGTATGCTCAGCATTTGAAGTTATGACAAGCTTTGTTAAATCTATTGTTACAAATTTTATTTGAAAAACATTGTCAAAAATGTCGCATGATATATAAACTTCAACATTGTTGTAACCATTGCTAGAAATTTCTTGTTTTGTGTCGTTTTGAAGTTTATTTATTTTGTCTAGATTTAATTGATAAATATAATCTTTGTCAACTTTAATATTTTCCGATTCAAAAAAAGAAGATATATCAATTTTTTGGTTTAAGAGTTTTGGTAACGGAGTTAAAATAACAAGAGTTATAATAAAAGCGAATATACCTTTAATATATTTATTCATTGCCCCTATTGGAAGTATTAACTCTACCAAAGTTGAAATTAAAACTATGCCAGCAATAGAAAGAATCCATGAAGAAAGTGAAGAAATCATAAATCACCTCTTAAAAAATATTTGCACTACACATAACTAAACCTACCATTATAAAATAAACAAAAGATAAAGCGACAATAAGTGAAATTAAAAGTGTTAAATTTTTGGCAATAGAAGAAACAAAGTTGGCTATCTGTTTGTTTCCTAATGGTTCTACAATTCCAGCAACCAATTTTAATGCCAACATAAATACTATTAAATCTATTAAAGGCGAAATTATTGTTGCTAATAGTAAAAATAGTCCAGCAGCTCCAACAGCATTTTTAATTAAATTGGAAGAAGCCAAAATAATTCCCATTCCGTCGCTCAAATATGAACCTAACAGTGGCACGTAGCTTTTTATAGCGTATTTGGCTGTTCTAATTGAAATACCATCAACTGAGCTTGCACTTATTCCTTGCAAAGATAAAAATGCTGTAAATATTGTAAAGACAAGTCCCATAAGCCATTTATAACTGCTATTTAAAAAACCAGAAAACTTGTCCAGTTTTACAGTTGGTGATAAATTTGAAATAATTGAAAATACAATAGAAAAAATAAATATTGGCATTAAAACATAAGTTACAAATCCACTAATTACATTTGTTAATAACACCATTGCAGGTTGATAAATTGATGCTGATACACTTCCCCCAACAGCAGTTAAAAGAGTTAACAAGATTGGAAAGATTGCATCCATTTGTGATTTAATTGATATTACAGTGTTTGATGTTTCAAAAAGCATTTTTGTAAGCATGGATAATATAAGAACAATAATTACGCTGTAAGAAACAAAATTTATGACATTTGAAATACTTTTACCATTTGTTGAAGGTTTTATTCCTTGCAACATACTTGCCAATATTGAGACACCGATAATTAAAGACATAATAGGAATTAGACTTAAAATATTATTTAAAAACAAGTCTAAAACTGCTTGCCATAATGGTTTTGAATCATCATATTGTCCACTTATTAATGCAGAAACTTTATCAAAAAAAGACTTTCCCCCAAAAATAGAGATTTGACCATTTGTAAAAGATTTTAGAACTTCATCAAGAGAAGAAAAATCTAATTCTTCAAGTTGAAAATTTACATTTTCTTCAAGCCCTTCAATTATTTCTTCTTCTGAAATTTCACCACTTTCAGTTTGTGCGCAAGTAAAAGAAAAAGAGTCAGATTTTATTGAAGTTGGGCAGATTATAAGCAACAATAAAATCAACATTATAAACTTTTTCATGTAGGCAAAATTCCAATGATAATTCGAAGAATATTGGAAACTATTGGAAGAGCCATTACTAAGATAACAATTTTTCCACCCAACAAAATTTTATCACCCAAACTTGCATTTCCAGTATCACAACATATCCCAACAGCAAATTCTATTAGATAACCAATTCCTATAATTTTTATTAACAATTTATATAAATTTGAAGATAAGCCTGTTGTTGAAATTATTGATTTAAAAACATCAAAAATTTCTGAAATATAACCTAAAACGAGAAAAAGGATAATCAGTCCCCCAGCGATTGCAATAAAAATTGCAAAATCACTGCGAATAGGTTTGACTATCAAAGTAGCAAGACAGGTTATAAGACCTATTACAACAATTTTGATAACTATATCCATACTTCTCCAAAATCTATAAATTAAACAAATTGTTAAAAGTAGTAAATAATTCAGCAATTAAATTTAAAACCATGATTATCACTATAACAAGACCAGCCAGAGTTGCTATGGTTGAAATTTCATCTTTGCCTGTTTGTTTTAAGATTTGACCTATAACTGCTGTTAATAGACCAATGGCAGCGATTTTAAAAATTATTTCAACACCCACATTTAATCCCTCCTATAAAAAGATTACAACAACCATTAAACAGGCAATAATTCCAAGTTTAATAGATAGCTTTCCATATTTTTTAAATTCATTATTTGAAGTTGTTTGTAAAGTCAAAAATTTATTTTCATAATTTTTTAATTCTTTTAGTTGATTTTCTAAATCAGTTCTTCCAAGAGATTTGAAAAATAAAAATATATTGTTTTTTTCCTCTTCATTTAAAAAATTAATATTTTCAAATAGTTTTTCTTTTTCAATTAAATTTTCACTTTCCATACAACTTAAATAATTTTTATCAATGCCAGATAAATTTTGTTTTAGTTTTTCATCAAGAGTAGAAATTATATTTTGTATTCTTTGTCTAGAAAAGGCAATTTCAACATCAAACTTTTGGCACAAAAAAACTAGGCTTTCAAAGAATAAGTATCTTTTTTTGTATTTTAAATAAAATTTAAAACCTATACTAAAAAACAAAATTGAAAAAACAACAATAAGCAATATTTTCATACTTACCTTCCAAAATACCTATTAGATAATCGTGAAAGATTTTCATTATAAATTCCTTCCAAAGTTCCAGGACCATTTCTCAAAGACAAAACAACAAATCTTTTAAATACTTTGTCTTTTATAATTTTTTCAAACGACTGTTTGTTTATAAGTTCATCTACGCTGTCGGCGTGAACAGAAGCCATGATACTAACGCCACAATTGCAAGCATAACATACAGCGTCTATATCTTCTTTCGTTCCTAGTTCATCTGTAATTATTAAGTTTGGTGATAACGAACGAATTCCATTTTCAAAACCCACCTTTTTTGATGCAAACGAAATTTTATCAGCAAAGTTTCCAATACAACCTTTATTTCCCAAATCAATTTCTCCCCTTTCATCAAGGATTAAGACGTTAAAAGCAAAATTTCTTTCAGACAATTGCTTTACAAAATCTCTAAGAAATGTAGTTTTACCAGCACCAGGAGGAGATATAATTAAGGTGTTCAAAATTTTGTCTTCTTGCAAAATAAAATCAAAACATGAAAGAGAACAATTTTTTATTTCATGAGGAATTCTAATATTTATACTGTTAAAGTTTGTAAGTGTTTTTATATCTCCTTTTTCTTCAATCAAATCGCCACCAAGCCCCAATCTTATTCCGCCATGAGTAACCAAAAACCCTCTTTTAATTTGTTCGTTCACTGAATAAAGAGAATATTCACTTGCTTTAAAGACTATATCTTCAAGCATTGTTTTGCTTGAACACATTGCTTCTTTTAAGTTGCCAGTTGTTCCATGGTCAGAAAGAAAGAATTTTTGATTACCAATAGCCAAAACAATAGGCTTGTCCACCCTTAATCTTATTTCATTTAAGGCATTTGTAGATACATATTTTGATAATATTGAATATATATTTTGAGGTAAAATTTTTTCTAACATTTTCTTTTCCTTTTTTATAATTATTATGAAAATCACAACTATTTTATTACGCTTGCAATAAAGTTCAATAGAAGCTAAATGTAGAATTATGTCAAAACAAGATTGACAATTTTGGAAAATTGTGATATAAAAAATAAAAGGAGTTTAAAATGAAAATACTTGCTACTTCTATGTCTAATTTGGAATTTCTTTTTAATTTTGAAGATATAGTAAAAAATAAAATCAATCCTGTTGATTATAGATATAAAATAATAAAAGTAGATAAATTATTTGATAGATATAGATTATATTTAACGGTAAAAGACACAAAAGATATGCAAAATTATAAAATAGTTTTAGATGATTTTTATGTAACTAAAAATCCGTTTTTATCAAATAATACACTTCAAAATTTAATGAACACAAAATATTTTAAAAGCTCTCATTTAGATACTTCTTATTTTACAAGATATAAAAAAGATTTAAAAACAAAGATTTTAGAACAATTGATTAGAATAAAAAAGAGAGAAGAAAAAAACGAAAAGTCTTATGAATTAAAATTAATAATAGATGCAATGTTGCAATCAATAAAAATTAAAAAAGCAGATTTTTCAAAAAAATTCAGAGGTAAAAATTTAAACAGTTTAATCAGTTTTGTAAAAACAAAAGAGTTTTTGGAATTACTAAGCAAATCAAACAAAGTTGTAAAATTGCAAGATGGACTATATGACATGTCTAGTTTTAACAAAATTTTAGAAAAATTATCAAATCAAATTCAACAAGAAGCAAAATATTTAAATTATCCAACTTTTGAAAAGAGATTAGAATTATTTTTGACTGACAAAAATAGTGTTGATTACATGATAAAGATGCATGATATGAAAAATTTTGACGATAATATAAAATTATAAAATAAAAAAAGTTCGTATTAACTACGAACTTTTTTGTATATTTAATATTTATTATTTAACTCTTTCCATGTAAGAACCATCTCTAGTGTCAATTCTAATTTTATCACCGATATTAATAAAAAGTGGTACTCCCAAAACATATCCTGTTTCAACTTTGGCTGGTTTTGTAGTTGATTTTGTTGTATCACCTTGCACGCCAGGTTCACAATCAATAACTTCAAGTTCAACAAAAGTTGGAGGATAAACAGCAAATGGATTGCCCTTGAAGAAATACATTGTGCAATTTTCGTTTTCTTTAACATAGTTCAAAGCGTCTTCAACGCTGTCTTTATTTAATGGAATTTGGTCATAAGTTTCAGCATCCATAAAATAGTAAATTTCACCATCATTGTAAAGGTAAGTCATTTCTTTCTTTTCAATAACAGCTATTTGAAATTTATCAGATGGGTTAAAAGTTGTTTCTTTTACTTGTCCAGTCATAACGTTTTTTAATTTTGCTCTTACAAATGGCGAGCCTTTACCTGGTTTAACATGCAAAAAATCAACAACAGAATATACTGCACCATCCCATTCAAAAGTTGTACCTTTTCTAAAATCTCCTGCAAAAATCATATAAATATCTCCTTAATTAAATTCTATAATATATTATCATAAAATAAATAATTTGTCTAGTATTCAAATGTAATTTGTCCAATTATTTTTTATTTTTCATGTCATAATAAATATTTTTCATAATTAAAGCGTCATGAGGCATCATTGTCATAGATTCGCAAATAATTCTAGGATTTAAATTATAGTCTAAAAGAACTTTTGCAAGTGGTTCAAATTCTGGACCATAAATTAAATCGTCTAAATTTAAATGTTTTACCTCTCCTTTTGGACCAAATTGTATTTTTGAAAAATGTATATGACAATTATTAATCTTTTCAAACCCTATTTTTTCAATAGAATAATCAAAAATTTTTTTGTAATCATCAGAAGTTTTTAAAGCTCCTTGCATCAATGAATTGATATGACCAAAATCAAAAGTTGGTACAAGATGCTTGTTGTATTTACATAGATTTATAACTTCTTGATAAGAACCTATTTGCATTGTTTTCCCCATAGTTTCTGGACAAAGCAATAAACCTTCAAGCAAACCTTCTTCTTCTAATTGGTTAAAAAAAGATGAAAATCTTTCATTTGTTAGTTTAAGCGCATCTTCTCTTTTTAATTTACCGCATGATGCTGGATGGAAGATTAATCGGTCAGCGCCAAAAGCGTTTAAAAATTTAATTCCTGTTCTTATATAGTTTTGAGTTTTTAAATACATTTCTTCATCTGGGTTTGCAAAATTTATATAAAAAGGCGCGTGCAACGACAAAGCGACACCATTTTCTATAAATTTTTCACCTGCTTTTTTTGCAGTTTCCAAACTCATTTGATAACCATGTCCAAATGAATATTCATACGCATCTAAACCATAGTTTTTTATCCAAACAGGAACATCATAAATATTTGTAAAACCTTGATTGTAAAATTCTTCGCCACAACCTGATGGACCAAATTTAATATTTTCCATAAATCTCCTTCTTACAAAATTTTTATAAAGTTTAAAACAATCTTAATTGCAATTTAAGTTTTGAATTATCACAAACAGCAATACCTAAAAACTGATTTTCAAAGTAAACTTTGACTTTCCCGTTACATTTTGTATCAATTTGCTCACCATTTGACAATTTTTCAAATTCTTTAAAAGAAATTGTAGTTTGTGGGTAATCAAATAAAATGTCTGGTTTTACAATGCTATAATTACCATTTTCAATATCAGTAATCGTATATGCATCTTTCAAATTGAAAATGCCACATTTAGTGCGTATTATGTTCAACATAACACCACATGTTGAAAGTTCATTTGCAATGTCCCTGCAAAAAGAACGAATATATGTCCCGCTAGAACAATAAACTTTAAATTTGAAAGTATTTTTTTCAACTTTTTCTAAAAGTTGCAAATCATAAATAGTTATTTCTTTTGGTTTTAAATCAGCCTGTTTACCATCTCTTGCCAACTGATATGCTTTTTTTCCACTTATTTTTTTTGCACTATATTGTGGGGGCATTTGCATTTGTTTTCCAACAAATTTTTCAATAACTTTTTTTACATCGTCAATTTCTAAATTCAATTTTTCATCTTCCGTTGTTAACGGACCTTCTAAATCAAGAGTTAAAGAAGTTTGTCCAAATTTAAAAGTAGTTATATATTCTTTATCTTTTTCTAAAAATAGTTCAAACAATTTTGTCGCTTTATTTAATGTAATTGGTAAAAGTCCTTCACCCAGAACATCTAGTGTACCCAAATGTCCTGCTTTTTTTGCATTAAGTAAGTATTTAACTTTGTTTACTACTTTATTTGAAGATATTCCTCTTTCTTTGTTAATTAAAATTATTGCACTATCTTGCATTTAAACCTCAGTTTTATTTGATTTTTTTAAGTAGTTATTTATTTCCTTAATAACCATATTTTTTATTTTATGTATATTCGGTTTTGTTTCAGAAAGTTTGCAAGCACAAGCGTAAAGATGACCACCTCCTCCAAGTCTTTCAGCCACTTCACGCATTGGAAAACCTTCTTTTGACCTAAATGATACATAATAAATATTAGGTTCTTTTTCTATTATTGAAAAAGCAATTTTAACCTTATCAAACTTAATTAATTGATTGCTTATATGAAAATCTTTTGGGTCTGCTTTTAATTCTTTTATGTCATTTTGTGTTACTAGGCAATAAGCTATATTTTTTGTAAAAACAATATTGTTTAAAACAAACTTTTTTATATTTAAATCTTTTATACTTGAAGACTTATAAAACATTTCATTAAATTTTTCAGTATTTGCACCCAATTTTTTAAGATTACCAGCCACAATAAAAGAATTTGTATTTGTATTACTATTAACAAAAGACCCTGTGTCTGCTGATAAACCTGCGTACAAAACAGTTGCAATTTTAATATCAATTTTTATTTTTAGTTTTTGTATAAATTCATAAACCATTTCTGCGCATGAACTATAATTAGAGTCTATAAAATTATATTTTCCAATCATACCTAAATTTTTGTGGTGGTCTATAACAAAGGAATTTGTTTGAGTTGTAAATAATTCTGGGCACATAGTTCTATCCAATACGGGAGTGTCAACGCTAATAAAAAAATCATAATCAGATTTATTAAATTTGTTTTTAAAACAATTTTCGCCATAAAAAAGCAGTGCTTTGTCTGATAACTTTTCATTTATTATGTAATCACTTTCTATGTTAATTTTGTTCAAAGCATATTTTAAAGAAAGAGCAGAACTTATTGCGTCAAAATCTGGTTCTGTATGCGCAAAAATTGCTACTCTTTTTGATTTTTTTATTTGTTTAATTAGTTTCTTTAAATTTTTAATCTTCATCATTATCCTCTTTTGGAATATTTAATGTTTTTAAAATTTCGTTGATTCTAATTGTTGCACTTGTTCCTTTATCTACCACAAATTGAAGTTTTGGCATATATGGCATATCAACCATGTTTGCGAGTTCTCTTTTTATAAAACCTTCCGATTTTTGCAAAATCTTTATTGTATTTTTTAACTCTTCTTCATTATCGTTATCTAATGCTATTTTTATTTTGCAAAATTGAAAATCAGGAGTCAAATTTACTTCGCTTACATAAATAAAAGGAGATAATCTTGGGTCATTCATTTTATTTTGAATTATATTTGATATACTCTTTTGTAATTGACTGTTTGCCCTTTCAAATCTGTTTGACATAATTTTATCTCCTTTTAATTTATTTAAACTCTTTTTACAACCTCTTTTACGTAAAATTCTATAATGTCACCTTCTTTAAAGTCAATATTATCATGAAGCTTTATACCACATTCAAAGCCTTTGGCAACCTCTGCTTTTTCATCTTTTACAATTTTTAATGAATCAACAGTTGTTTTTCCTATTTCTTCATTTTCTCTTAAAATTCTAGCAACGCTATTTCTTGTGACTTTGCCATCTTTAACATAACTTCCTGCAACCTTTCCAGCTGATGAAAGTTTAAAGACAACTCTAATTTCAGCACTTCCTATATATTTTTCTTCATACTTAACACTAAGCATTCCATTTATAGAATTTGTTATATCATCAATAACAGCGTAAATTATATTGTAATCTTTAATTTCAATTTTTAAACTATCTGCAATAGATTGAGCTTTTGCTGATATTTTTTGATTAAAGTTTATTACAACAGAATTTGTTGTTTGTGCAAGAACTATATCACTTTCTGTTATTGCACCTGTAGCACTATGAACAATATTTACTTTTGCTTCTTCATTTCTTATAGCAAGTAACGCAGCTTTTAAAGCTTCAACAGAGCCCATAGTATCAGCTTTTAAGATAATATTAAGATTTTTAAGTGAACCTTCTTGAACTCTATTCATAAAAGTATCAAGTGTAACACCAGATGATTGTTTTGCTCTTTCCTTTTTAATTCTGTCTATTCTTTCTTGAATAACTTGTTTTGATAAGTTTTCAGCAAGGCCATATATTTCTTCACCAGATGCTGGAACCTCATTTAAACCTAAAATTGAAACAGGTTTTGATGGTTCTGCTGTCTTTATTGATTTGCCATGGTCATCAAACATTGCCCTAACTTTACCGTAAGTTAGTCCAGACATGATAGAATCGCCAACATGTAAAGTTCCATTTTGAACTATAATATTTGCAACAGGCCCTTTGTTTTTATCAAGTTCTGATTCAATAACAACACCAACTGCCATTTTATTTGGATTTGCTTTTAATTCTTGCATTTCTGCAACCAACAATATAGTTTGTTTTAAATCATCAAGTCCTTTTCCTGTTTTGGCAGAGCAAGGAACACAAATTGTATCTCCACCCCATTCTTCTGGTAAAACATTATTTTCAGCAAGTTGTTGTTTTACTCTATCAATGTTTGCTTCTGGCTTATCAATTTTGTTTATAGCAACTATCATTGGACAATTTGCAGCTTTTATATGATTTATTGCTTCTACTGTCTGTGGCATTATACCATCATCAGCAGCAACAACCAATATTGCAATGTCAGTGGCTTTTGCTCCTCTTGCACGCATTTGAGTAAAAGCTGCGTGTCCAGGAGTGTCTATAAATGTTATTTTTTCGCCGTTAAAACTTATTTGGTATGCGCCAATACTTTGAGTTATGCCACCGGCTTCTCCACTTACAACATTTGTATTTCTAAAAGCATCTAGAAGAGATGTTTTTCCATGGTCAACATGTCCCATAACTGCAACGATTGGAGGTCTTTTTACCAAATTTATATCGTCTTCATTATCGTTTGCTTTTTCAAGCAATTTTTCTTCATATGACTTTTCTGCTTTTAATTCAAGCGTAATTCCAAAATCGCTAGCAACCAATTCTGCTGTTTCAAAATCAATAGTTGAGTTTATCGTTGCCATAATTCCAAGCAACATTAATTTTTTAACAATTTCGTTTACAGGCTTTCCTATTTTTTCGCTAAATTCTTTTACTGTAAATTCTTTTGATGTTATAACAGCATGAGTAATTACTGTTATATTTTTATTTTCATTTTCCTTTTTCTTCTTTACAACACTTTTTCTTGAACCATAAGAAATTTCTTCAAATCCATTTTCATCTTCAATAAAAATATTGTTTTTTCTACTTGACTGCCCACCTTTTTTATTTTGTGGTTTTTTGTCTTCATTTGAAGTTGAATGTTTTTGTGCAAATTTTGCTTTATTTGCAAAATTTCTTTCTGCTTTTAGGTCTATTTCTGGCATATCATTGTTTGCAAAGGAACGGAAGTTGTTTGTTTTTGTTGATACAAAATTGTTTTGACCTTTTTTATTTTGATTTGCCTTATTAAAAGGTGCTTTTGTATTTTGGAAATTATTGTTTTTATTAAAACCATTTTGTTTTTGATTGAAATTTTGATTTTTATTATCTCTGTTTTCTCTATTAAATGTTTGTTTTTGAGAATTGAATTTATTATTTTGATTAGGTTCAAACTTTCTAAAATTATTGTTTTGATTTAATCCGTTTGAAAAAGCAGGAGCAGTTACATTATCAATACTTTTTACATCTTGCTCTATTTCTGGCTGTTTTGCGACCTTTTTCTCTTCTTGTTTTGTTGCATTAATTTCCTGTAATTTTTTCTTTCTTTGTTGTAATTTTACAACAAAAGCATCAATGAGTGTTCTTGATTGTTTTACATCTTTTATCATCTCATTGATTATGCCTTCTTTTTGCATATCGTGAATAATTTTTAAATTGTTTAAACCTTGATTAGCCAAATTAATCTCCTTTAATTCTCATTTATAATATTATTTATGATTTCACTTAAATTTTTATTTTTTATTCCCACAATTTTGCAAGTATCAATGTCTAATATTTTACCTAAATTTTCAATTTGCAATGTGGTTATATTTCTTGTTTTTATTTTTTCTACAATTTTTAATGTGTTTTTTTGTGAAGATTTATCATACAAAACCAAATATAATTTATGTTTATAATTTTCTAATTTTTCTCCACCTATCACTAAATAGTTTGCTTTCTTACAAATATTCAAATAACTTTTAAGTTTATCTATTTGCAAAATCTTCCTCCAAATTTTTATAGATAGCTTCGTCTATATTTGTTTTAAATGTTTTGTTTAAAAGTTTTTGCTTTTGCAACTTTTGTAAGCATTCTGCATTTTTACAAACATATGCTCCACGACCATTTTGTTTTCCAGTTGAATCAATAAAAACTTGTCCTTCTTTATTTTTTACAATTCTAACTAAATCTTTTTTATCAAACATATTTTTGCAAGCCAAACACATTCTCAACTTTTCTTTCATACAGTCCTCATAAACTATTTTTAATTTTATTATTCATCATCACCTATTGGTGTAAGGTCTTCAAGTTCTTCTAAGTCTCCCAAAGTATCAAATGAATCATCACTAAGTTCAGTTAATTCATATTCAGTGTCTTTCTTGACATTTGTAGAAAGAGCGCTTTCAGATTTAACTTCAATTTTCCATCCTGTAAGTCTAGCAGCTAAACGAACGTTTTGCCCATTTTTACCAATTGCAAGTGAAAGCTTGTCGTCTGGGACTATTACTCGAGATGCTTTCAAACTTTCATTAGTTTCAACACTCAAAACTTTTGCTGGACTTAAAGCCCTTGCAATATATTCAAGTGGATCTTCTGTAAATTCAATTAAGTCTATTTTTTCTCCATTTAATTCAGATACAATTGTATCAATTCTTTGACCATGGAATCCTACACATGTTCCAATAGGGTCAATGTTTGGTTTTGAAGTGTATACAGAAACTTTTGTTCTATTTCCTGGGTCACGAGCAATATTTTTTATTGAAATTTCTCCATTTGCTATTTCAGGAATTTCCAATTCAAAAAGTTTTCTAACAAAACCTATGTTGCTTCTTGTTACTTGAATTTGTGTTCCTTTGAAAGAGTCTTTAATTTTTTTCACATAAACTTTTACTCTGTCGCCAACATTAAATTTCTCACCAGGAATTTGGTCATTTGGAAGCATTACACCTTCTGTATGAGAATTTGAGATTTGAACATATACAGTTCCGTTATCTATTCTTTTTACAATAGTTGTAAGAAGTTCGTCCTCTTTTTCAGAAAGTTCGTTAAGAGCATTTTGTCTTTCCATTTCTTTCAATTTTTGCATTACTACTTGTTTTGCAGTTTGTGCAGCAATTCTACCAAATTCTTTTGTTGACTCTTCTGTTTGAACAATATCACCTATTTTGAAAGATTTTTTTATTAATCTTGCTTCTGCAAGTGAAATTTCTTTGTCTGGGTCTTCTACTTGGTCAACAATTGTTTTGTATGAATAAATTTTTATAGTGTTTTTTTCTGGATTTAATTTTACCATTGCACTCTTAGCTTCACCATACATTTTTTTGTATGCAGAAGTTAATGCTGTTTCAAGAGTTTGTATAAAAACTTCTTTATCTATTTTCTTTTCTGCTTGTAAATCATCTAATGCTTGAAAAAAATCTTTATTAATCATTTTTATCTCCTTAAAATTTAATAATTGGCACAATATGTGCAATCTTTGTTTTTTCTAATGATATAGTTTGTTCGTTGGTTAGTTTTTTATTTTTCTTATTTGCAATGAGTTTTATGGTAATACTATTTTCATCAAAAGATTTTAAAATACCATCAAAATTTTTGCAACCATCAACTTTGCTAAATAAAGTTATAGAAATTTCTTTTTCCAAATTTCTTTGCAAATCTTTGTCAGTTTTTAAAGGTCTGTCAATACCTGGTGAACTAACATTCAAAATGTAAGGTTGCCCTTCTGTTGGATCTAGTTCTTCAAGCACATCATCTATGGCTTTACTTACAATTTCGCAATCTTTTATATCTATACCTTTCTCGTTGTCAATATAAAAAGTCAAATTCATACCATCTGATTTTTTTGTATATTCTACTTCAACAACATCATAGCCCAAATTATTGATAATAGGCGAAATTTTTTCTTCACAAATAAGTTTTACTTTACTTGCCAAAACAACCTCCTCTATTTATGAAGCAGGGAGTGAACAAAATTTGCTCACTCCCCACACCATCTAGTCAACTATATTATAACAAATAAATAAAATAAAATCAAGTATTATTATAAATTATTTTTTAATTTTGCTTAATTCTAACAAAACTTGTGCAGTCGCAAATGCATCGTTATATGCTCTATGTGCCCCTTCTAGTTTTAAACCCAAAGCATTTACAATTGTTCCTAACTTATAATTTGCAATTCTTAATCCAGAAGAACGAGCAATAATCAATGTATCAACTAATTTATTACTAAATTCAAGTCCGACATTTTCTCCTGCTTTTTTTATAAATTTAAAGTCAAAACCTATAACATTGTGTCCGGATAAAATACAGTCTTTTGTAAATTCATAAAAATCATATATGACATCATTTATGTTTGGTGCGTCTTTAACCATTTCGTCAGTTATGTTTGTTAATTTTTGAACTTCAATAGGAATAGGTTTTGATGGTTTTACAAATGTTGCAAATTTTTCAGTTATAACTCCACTTTCAATTTTAATTGCACCAATTTCTGTTATTTCATCTTCTTCACTATTTAACCCAGTTGTTTCTATGTCAAAAACAACTATTGTATTATTGGAAACAGTTTCATTATATGTAATATTGTCTGCAAATAAAAATGATTGAGATTGTAAATGCAATTTTTCTGGAAAAACAACAGTTTTATGTGTAATGTTAATTTGATTTGACTCCTCTTCTTTTTCAATATTTTCTTTTATTGATGCCCATGACATTTTTTTTATATAATATGTTAAGTTTCCATTTAGGCCTGTGTTTATGTCACCAACACACAAAACAAGCATTCCATCTTCTAAGCTATCCATAATTTTTTCATTTGTTTTTGAAGAGAAATATACACATTCAATTTTGTTTCCATCATCTATGTTAAATGTATAAAGTGCTTTATCTTCGCCTGCCTTTTTACCTTTTTTAATTTTAAACATTTTTTTGTTTATGTTACTTAAGCATCCACTTAATATAACTGATGTTTTTGGCTTTTTATTGTTTTTTATATATTCAGGTTCTGGTATTATATCTCCACCTATAATTTTTTTCAAAACTTCAACTTTGTATCTATCTACTTTTTTACGAGTTTCTGGTAATAAATCAGGTGCTGTTATATCAGTAGAAATTGTATCTTCGTTGTTTGTTATTTCAATGTCAAAGTTTGCAATAAATTTTTCATTTAGAAATTTAGATATATCTATTTTTAATTCTTTTTCATCTATCATCGCCAAAATATCTTTGTTTATTTTAATGTTTATTTCAACATTCAATTCACAAGATTTAATATCTATATTTTCTTCAAAAATATATGGCAAAAGCGATTTTTTATTGTTTTTAAAATAAAAAAGCAGTTCTCTCATAATTAAAACATTATCAAGAAAACTCTTTTTCATTTTTATTTTTACCTTGCAATTTAATGATAAATTATTTTTTAAAAATGCTTCTATATCTTTTCTATCATTAGTGTCCAAATCTTGTTGGTTAAAAGGATATAAAAATGTAAAAGTGCACAAGTTTGCATCTTTGTCATAAACTACTTCGTATATTTTTAAAAAAGAAAATTTATTTCCAAATGCATTGTTTAAATCATATAAAATATTATTCATACAAAAATATTACAACAAAAAGTGTAAAATGTCAATTAATATAACAGCTCCAAATAAAACCAATAATCCAATGGTATGAATCATATTTTCAACTTCTCTTTTTATTGGTTTTTTCCTTATCCATTCTATAGCAGTAAACATAACATGAGAGCCATCTAATGCAGGAAATGGTAATGCGTTAAAAACTGCAAGGTTTGCTGAAATTAAAGGTATTAGAATTAAAATATTAGACATACTTTGTTCTGTAATTGAAGCTATTGTGGAGATTGTTGTAACAGGTCCTCCAATTGCTGAAATTGGAAGTTGGAAAGTAATAAGAAGCCACAAAGATTTTAAAACTATCCATGCAAGTCCAAATGCAAATGGAACACAACGTTGTAATCCTTCCCAAAAAGTGTGAACATAAGCTTTTGCTGTAATTCCAGAAGCATAAACAACTTCTTCCTCACCAAGTTCTAAAATGTTACCTTGTTCATCAGTTTTTAATACTTTTTGTCTTGTTACAACTGAGAAACCTGAATATACATCAATGTTTTCCCCATTTCTTTTTACTCTAAATTTCATTAATTGATAGTCAGAAACTTGTTTGTTGTTTTCTTCAGCCCAAGTGGTTGCTTCGAGTAAATTTTGACTTATCAAGTCTGAATAATTTTTACCGTAAGCAAAATCAATTTTTTCGCCATTTATAGCAATTATTATATCTCCAGTTTGTAGTTTTTGTTCATCAGTTAAAGTGGCCATATTCACATTTTCAACAACGGAAGAAATTACATATCCATTTGTTGGTGAAGAAGAAACTTCGGGATATTGAAAAGCGACTACTTGTGGAATATCATAACCAATTGTGCATAACAAAATCAAAGAAAAGACAACAGCTGTTGCGAAATTAAATATAACACCAGCAAAAAAAACTAAGATTCTTTTCCAAGGTGCTTGACTATTAAAAGAATCTTTTGAATCTGTGGTATCCTCTTCTCCTTCAAAAGCACAATAACCACCCAGAGGAAATATTCGTAAAGAAATTTGTTCTCCTCTTTTGTTTTTACGAGAAAAGAGGGCTTTTCCAAACCCCACTGAAAATTCATTAATTTTAAAATTTAACATTCTACCAACACAATAATGACCAAACTCATGTACTAAAACCATAAAAAGTAAAATCACTATTGCCAGAATAATATAAAGAACAACCATTTTACCCCACTATATTGCAATATATGTTCTTTTTAAATTATGCACAAAAAATAAATTTTATTTCTTAATTACATTGCTATTAAAAGTATGCTAAATGCAAGGAAAACGTAAGGCATCACAAACATATAAGAATCACATCTATCGAGCATTCCACCATGACCTGGTAAGAAATGTCCACTATCCTTTATGCCTGCTTGTCTTTTAAAATAACTTTCAAGCAAATCACCTGCTTGAGCAAGGAATGAACCGATAAAAGTTATGATTATTATTTTCCAAAAAGCAAAATTTGTTTGAATGAAAATTACTTTTATTTCAGGTATTGAATACATTATAAAATAAATTGCCACAGAGAAAAATACACAGCATAAAACGCCACCTATTGCACCAGATACTGTTTTGTTTGGACTAATTTTTGGACAAAGTTTTTTACCACCAAATATTCCACCAACTAAATAAGCAAATGTGTCTGTAAAGACTGGAATTAATATTGCAAATATAAGAACTATTAATGAGAAATAACCTTCGAAATTTGTTACATTTGCAAAAGATGTTGTCATTTCATCAAAATGATTTATTAAAGACATAAATATCAACAAAAATGAAGGATAAATAAAACAAAATGCAGTGTTCATTGCTTTTTCAAAAGAATATTTTCCTAGTGAAACTTGCAACTTTTTGTATTTTATTTCTTTTAAGGTTTTTCTTTTTGAAATAAGTGAGTATAAATATGTTATACCAAAGAATACAACAATCAAAGCAACAGCAATTACAATACTGTATAAAATGCCTAAATTGGCATCAAAAGCGATATTTAAAAGTATAATAAGCATTAAAAACGCAGGAAATAATACCGCTAAAATTTTATTGTTTGGCTTGTCCATTTTATTGAGAAGTTTGCACATCTCATAAGCACTAAACATTGAAATAAAAAGAATTAAAGCATCAAAAAAATATGGGCTTACATAACTTTTTAATAAAAAAGCAATTGCTAGAACAGCCACTATTAATATAGATGTCATAAGTCTTGTTTTCATTGTTTTATTCCTCCAAATCTTCGTTCTCTTTTGCTAAAAACTTTTAATGCTTTTAAAAGTTCTTTTTCATCAAAATCTGGCCATAAAACTTTTGGAAAATAAAGTTCGCTATAAGCCATTTGTAACAACATAAAATTTGACAATCTGTTTTCACCACTAGTTCTTATAACAAGTTCTGGGTCAGGCAAAAAGTTCGTATCAAAATTTTTTTCTAGTTCTTTATAATTTATTTCCTTTTTATCACTTTTTAATACTTTATTTACCGCTCTTACTATTTCGTCTCTGCCACCGTAATTTAAAGCAAAAGTTACTACTAAATTTTTATTTTTTTCTGTTTCATTTTCTGTTTTTACAAGTTGATTTTTTAAGTCTTTTGGAAATGGTTTTAAATCTCCGATATGCTTTACACAAACACCTTTTTGTGTAAAATAATTTGGATTTTCTTTTAAGTAATCTCTTAAAAGTTGAAATATTCCATCTATTTCTTCTTGATTTCTTTTCCAATTTTCTGTTGAGAAAGCAAAAAAAGTTAGATATTTTATTTTATATTTTAAGCAAGCATCAATTGTCCTTTCAATTGCTTTTATGCCTGCTTTATGTCCGAAATTTCTAGGCAATCCCCTTTTTGTAGCCCATCTTCCATTGCCGTCCATGATTATAGCAACATGGTCAAGTAAATTTAAATATGATTTTAACATTTATATCCCTTTAAAACTAAACTTCCATAATTTCTTTTTCTTTCGTTTTAAAGATTTCATCAATTTTATCACAAGCATTGTCTATAATTTTTTGAACATCTTTTTCAGCAGAAGTTTGTTCATCTTCGCTAATTTGTCCTTCTTTTTCTAAATCAGCAATCATATCCATCGCATCTCTTCTTGCGCTTCTAACTGCAATTTTTGTTTCTTCTGCAATTTTTTTAATGTCTTTTACAAGGTCTCTTCTTCTTTCTTCTGTCAACATTGGGAAAACTAAACGAATAACTTTTCCATCGTCATTTGGAGTTACTCCCAAATCTGCCATAGAGATTGCCTTAACAACATTTTTCACTTGTGTTTGGTCCCAAACAGAAACGCATAAAATCCTTGCTTCTGGAACTGTTATGCTTGCCATATTTTTTAAAGGCGTTGGAACACCATAATAATCAATAAACACTTTGTCTAAAATATGAGGGTTAGCTCTTCCTGCTCTAACAACCATATATTCATTTGTTTGATGGTTTATTGCCTTTTCAATTTCATCTTTACAAGAAAGAAAAATTTCTTCTATCATTTCATTCATATATATATGCTCCTTGCAAATAAGTTTACACTAAAATGCTGATTTTTCCAAATGTTTTAAATCATATAAAGAAATAATTTTTAATTTTATTAAAAAAAATAAAATTTCTTTTTCTTTTTTTATTTAGGATTTTGTTTATATTTAAGATTTCAATATATATTTATAATTTTAGATTTTTATAAATAATAGAACATTAATCACTTTAAATATATCAAATTAATTTTAGCAAAAATTTAAAAACTAAAATTAACAATAAAAAAATGGCAATTAAGCCATCTTTTTAGTTAACACCTTTCATTTGTTTTTCAACTTCTTCTGCCAAATTGTCATTTCTCTTTTCAAGACCTTCGCCAAGTTCATAACGAGTAAATCTTCTAATAGAAATTTTTTCACCAATTTGCAATGTTTTTTCGTTGATATATTGAGAAATTGTCATATTTGGGTCTTTAACAAAAGTTTGTTCCATAAGACAAACGTCTTGATAGAATTTTTTAACTCTTCCTTCAACCATTTTGTCAATGATTTGTGCAGGTTTTCCTTCATTAAGAGCTTGATTTCTTAATATTTCTTTTTCTTTTTCAAGTTCTTCTGCTGGAACTTCTTCAATTCTTACATATTTTGGAGCTGATGCAGCAATTTGAAGCGCAATGTCGTGTCCAATTTCTTGGAAAGAGTCTGTTTTTGCAACGAAATCAGTTTCGCAATTGATTTCTACAAGAACACCAATTTTTCCACCCATATGAATATATGAAGTTACAACACCTTCTGATGCAATTCTAGATTGTTTTTTAGCAGCAGCAGCGATTCCTTTTTCTCTAAGCCAAACAATAGCTTTTTCAAAATCACCATCACATGCTGTTAAAGCTTGTTTGCAGTCCATCATACCTGCATTTGTTCTTGCTCTAAGAGTAGCAACATCTTTCGCTGTAAAATTCATAATTATTCTCCTTTATTTTCTTCTTTATTTTCAGTTTTTTCTGTGCTTTCGCTTTTTTCAACTTTTTTCTTTGTAGCTTTTTTCTTTGCTGGTTTTTTAGATTTTGTTTCTTCGCCAGCTTCTGCAATTTCTAAGTTAGGTTTTGTTTCAGCAAGCACTTTTTCAATATCAATTTCTTCATCATTGTTTTCTTCTTTTTTCATTGATACGCCTTCTCTTGCTTCAATTACAGCATCAGCAATAGCAGCTGCTATAAGTTTTACAGAACGAATAGCGTCATCATTTCCAGGAATAACAATGTTGATTCCATCAGGATTTCCGTTTGTATCAACAAGGCCAACCATAGGAATGCCTAAGTTTTTACATTCATTTACACAAATGTGTTCTACGCAAGGGTCAACTACGAATACAACTCCTGGAAGGTCTCTCATTTCTTTGATTCCTCCAAGGTTTTTTTCAAGTTTGTCTCTTTCTTGCTTTAAAAGAGTAACTTCTTTTTTAGGAAGAAGGTCAAATTCCCCTACTTTTTCCATTTGGTTAAGTTTGTTTAATCTCTCTATTCTAGATTTGATTGTTTTAAAGTTTGTAAGGCAACCACCAAGCCAACGAGTGTTGATATAGTACATACCACATCTTTCAGCTTCCTCTTTAACTGCATCTTGTGCTTGTTTTTTAGTTCCTACAAAAAGAACATTTTTTCCAGAAGCAACGATATCACGAACAAACAAATATGCTTTGTCAACCTGAGTTGAAGTATCTTCTAGGTTAATGATATGAATATCATTTCTAGCTGTGAAGATAAATTTTTTCATCTTAGGATTCCACTTTCTTGTTTGATGTCCAAAATGAACGCCTGCTTCAAGAAGTTGTTTCATTGAAATAACTGACATATTTAATTCCTCCTTTTGTTTTTCTTCTTCCCCAAAGTTTTCAAGCTCCACATTGCGACCACAGAATAATGATGGTTATTCTTTATTGCAAAGCAATATAGTTTTAGGCTAAGCAACTTTTTGGCAACTGCAAGTGAATTTTCTTTGAGTGCAAATTTTGTCTTCAATGACAACGAAAGTATATCATATAATTTTTATTTTTGTCAAGCAATTATAACAAAAAAAGAATGATTAAACATTCTTTTTTAAACAAATTTTCTATTTTTCTTAACTGGTTTGTATACCATTCTGTAAAAGCCATTTAAAATAAATTGAGCACTAAACCAGCAAACTATTGATGCTATAAATAATGTTAAAGCAAAATATCTAATTTGCATAGTAGTAACAGCAATAAGTAAAGCTGAAATTATCAATAAAGTTGAATACAAATATAAATTAAATTTTACATTACTTTTGCTAGTTTCGTTTGCTACTAAGCTTGCTTTAAATTTATCTACAACTCCACTTGTTGTTAATTCTTTTGATTTAGAATAATACATAATTAAATTTATAATACTAAGAACAAATACAAAACCAACCGTTCCAACACAAGCTAATGTTAGTGGAATTCTTACTATCGCTAAGAGTGCCAAAGTAACCAAAATATCATGCAATATAGTTATAAATCCTGTAACGAAGGCTGCTTTTTCATATCTTAAAGAAAGATAAATAAGAGCAAAAACTACCGAAACAACCAATGCTATTACAGCACTATAAATTACATCTAATGACTGATTATAATTGTTTATAGTCTCAACATTTGATACAGCATTTTCAATATTTACAGAATTTTCTTGAACATAACCAAATTTTTCTAAAAGTTGTGTTTTTAAGCTTGTATTAAATGAAGACAATTCTTCTTCTGTAAGAGAAGTATCATTATAAAATGTTACTTGAATCGCTTTTGCACTTTTTATATTTTTATCCAAAATATCAATAGTAGATTTTTCAACAGAAACAATGGAAGTATTGTTTTTGTTTAAAACACCTTCTATGATTTCAACAACTTTATTGTAATCTTCTTTGTTGTCTATATCATAAGCGCTTATGCCATCTTCTATAATGTAATTTTCAGAATTTGTGTATATTTTAACATTGCTTAAACTTGCAAAATCAGAACCTAGATTAAATCCTAAAAAGCTAAAAATCATTACTCCAATAAAAATTATGACCAAAGAAATAATAGAGAAAAATTTAAAATTTTTGCTAAAATCAAATTTACTATTTTGAAGTTTTCTGTCAAACTTTTGATTTATTGAAACTTTATTGTTTTTAGTCATTTGCTTGTCCTCCTTCAATAAAGTTTTTTGCTTTATCTTCTGGTATAATTTCTACATCTTCTTCTTTTATTTCTTTAACATTTGCTTCTCTATATAATTTTAACTTCTTAGGTTTTGTGCTGTTGAGAGGAAGATAAGAATTTACAAAGAATCTAAATAAAACATACAAACTAAACATAGAAACAATGCTTGCTATAAACATTACCCCACCAAAATATGATAATTGTCTTATTCCAATTATAAGCATTAAAGTAGAAGTAACCAAACTTATAACATGCAAGTCAAACAATCTCCAAAAAGATTTTTTAAAACCATTTTTGCAAGAAACATGAATTCTATTTCCGTTTGCGTATTCTTTTCCAATTCTTTCAAGTATTACAATCATACTCAAAAGGAACAAGACAACAGATAAGAACATTGCAATAGCACCTGCAAGGTCTACTCTAACAAAAGGAATAGATTGCATAAAGAACATTTGCAAAACTACAAAGAATATCATTGCAAAATTAGCAATAAGTCCTAAATCTCCATATCTTGTCCACAAGAAAACAAAGATTGCAATTAAGAAAATCAAAAAGGCAATTAAAGTTAGTGTCCATGCATTTGAACCAAGTTTTGGCGAAACAGTATCCATTGATATTTGAGACAATTCTATATCAAAAGTTCCAACAAAAATATTACTTGCTGTTTGATAAGCTGTTGAATAAGCCTCTGTTGTGTTTGATGCAGAAGATGAAGATATAAACATGTTTGTATCTTTCAATTTACTTACAGCAATAGTTCCAAAAGAATTTGAAGAAGAAATTTCGTCTAAGTAGATATAAACTGTGTCGCTAACAACATTATCGGCAGCAGTTTTTAAATTTTTAAGGCTGATTTTTCCTAAATTTGTAAGAGTGATATTTATTCCATAGACACCTGATGTTTGGTCATAAGCAACTTCTGCGTATGATATATCTTTGCTTGACAAATAGTAATTAGGTGTTTTTTCATCTGATGCTTCTTCTACTGTGAAATATATTTTTTGTGGATTTTCAATCAAAGCAAGAATTGATGAAGAATATTGACTTTCAAGGACTTTTATTGAAAGTTTGTCATCTCCTTGTTTTGCTATTTCATATTCGCTATACCCATGAAATGATAAAAATTTGCTTATATCTGAAAAAGAACCTTCTATAGATTGGTCAAGTGTAGTATAATTGCTTTGCGAAGATTTTTCAGCACTATAAACAATAGAAATTCCATTTGAATAATCTAATCCAAGTGGAATTGAATTTATAAATCCGTTATAATTTGTTGTTGTATAAGGAATTGTAAAAGAACATAAAGTCAATAAAATTCCAATAATGGCAACAATAGTCATAAAAACAAATCTTGTAATTGAACGTTTTTTTACCATGTAAGTCCCCTTTTTTATAAAAGCAAATAAAAATAATATTTACTTGACTATTATATAAGAACTTGCACCAAACTGTCAATTAATTTTTAGATTAGTTTATAGATTTTTTTAAATTTACGCAAATTATTCCGCAGATTGCACCCATAACTCCACCAAATAGAATATCGGTCAAAAATGTTATATCCAATTTAAATACTCCACCTAGGCAAGCAAAAATTAAAAATGCAATGATTGTATAGAATAATCCAATTAGTAAACCATTTAAAAGTCCAAGTTCTTTGCTTTTTTTAAGTCCAACAAAAACACCTATAAATATTGACAATCCTTTTATCACTTGATTTACAGGCATTATTGTGCTTTCAGGAATGTTTGTAAATTTTAGTAAAAATGCGAAAACTAAAACAAGTATTAAAGACACACAAACCGCCGTCAAAGTACCTTTTGTAATATTAAAGAATAAAGAATTGTTTGATATTTTAAGCCCACTTTTTTTTGCTTTCAATTTCATGATTGACTCCTTTTAAAAATTTTATACAATTTTCAAGATAACTTATGAATTTTAGGCAAAAAAAATTACAATAAAAGAAAATTTACTACAAATAAAAAAGAAGGATTTATTTTCCTTCTTTTTCAGTTGATTTGTTTTTCTTCGTTTTTGTTGCATTTTTCTTTTCAACTACTTTTTCTTCCTTGTTTTCTTCCTTATTCTCTGTTTGAGCAGTCTTTGTTTCTTCTACTTTGTTGTCCTTTTCCACTACTTTTACATCTTCTGGAACAACACTTTGTTCATTGATAACTGTATAGATTGCATATGCATCTATTGCCATGTAACCTTTTGTTTTTCCATATCCAGTTTCAATAGTAACAATTTTTCTTTCGCCTTCTTGGTGCAAATCAACAACAGTTCCAAATATGCCACTTGTTGTCATTACTTTGTCACCGCGTTTTAAAGAATTTGTTTGTTCATCAAGTTTTTGTCTTTCTTTTTTGTTTCTAGAACTTACTAAAATTGGGTAAGCTACTATAAGTAAAAGTATAACTACAATTAATATGATTTGAGAAATATCCATTTAAAAAACCTCCTATTTTTTCATAAAAACGAAAATAAACAAAAATGCAAAGAATATGACTGCTATTGCAATAAAAACTCCATTTGTCATGTTTTTCCTCCATAGTTTAGCATAATTATATTTATTTTCAAAACGAAATCAACTATATTTTTTGTTTTTTATTTCAGTTTGTAATCTTTCGATAAAATCAGACAATATAAGACCTGATTTGTTTTCAAAACCCCTACCTCTTATTGAAATAGTTTTTGTTTTTTCTTCTTCGTCTCCAACTATAATTAAATAAGGTATTTTTAAAGCAGATGCTTCTCTTATTTTATAACCAATTTTTTCATTTCTTATATCTAAATCCACTCTTAACCCTAAATCAAAAAGTTGGTTTCTTATTTCAGTAGCATAATCATTGTTTCTTTCGGTAAGAGACATAACTCTTACTTGTTCAGGAGCAAGCCAAAGTGGAAAAGCACCAGCATATTTTTCAATAAGATAAGCAAGCGTTCTTTCATAGCAACCAATGCTCGTTCTATGAATAATATAAGGAGTTTTCTTTTGACCATCTTTATCTGTGTAAACCATACCAAATTTTTCAGCAAGCATTTGGTCTATTTGAATTGTTATTAAAGTATCTTCTTTTCCAAAAACATTTTTTATTTGTATATCAAGTTTTGGTCCGTAGAATGCTGCTTCACCTACTCCGACAACATAAGGAATTTGCAAATGGTCAAGAATTTTTTTCATAGTAGATTGTGCTTCATCCCATTGCTCTTTTGTTCCAATATACTTTTCTCTATTATTTTCATCCCATTGAGAAAAACGATAAGATGCGTCTTCGTATAGTTCTAATGTTTTTAACATATAAATAGCAAGTTCCAAACAGCCTTTAAATTCTTCTTCGAGTTGATCAGGTCTGCACATTAAATGACCTTCTGAAATTGTAAACTGTCTAACTCTAATAAGTCCGTGCATTTCACCACTTGCTTCATTTCTGAAAAGAGTTGAAGTTTCATCATATCTTATAGGCAAATCTTTGTATGATCTTGCTTTGTTTAAATATGCTTGATATTGGAAAGGACAAGTCATAGGTCTTAAAGCATAAACCTCATCGTCTTTTTCTTCATCTCCAAGAACAAACATTCCGTCTTTATAGTGGTCCCAATGTCCGGAAATTTTGTATAAATCGCTTTTAGCCATAAATGGAGTTTTTGTAAGTTGCCAGCCTCTTTTTGCTTCTTCATCTTCTACAAATCTTTGCATAATTTGTACAATTTTTGCTCCTCTTGGTAAAAGAATTGGCAAACCTTGACCAATATAGTCAACAGTTGTAAAAAGTTCAAGCTCTCTGCCTAATTTATTGTGATCTCTTTTTCTAGCTTCTTCAAGCATTGAAACATAATCTGCAAGTTCTTTTTTTGATTTGAAAGCATAACAATAAACTCTTTGCAACATTTTATTTTTTTCGTTTCCTCTCCAATATGCACCATTTACGCTATGAATTTTAAAACCATAATTTTGAAGTCTTCTTGTGCTGTCAACATGAGGACCTCTGCAAAGGTCAAAAAAGTCATTTCCTAGATAGTATATTGAAACTTCTTCATTGTCTGGAAGCTCATTAATAATTTCTGTTTTATATTGATTGTTTTCAAACAATTGAAGTGCTTTTTCTTTTGAAACAACTTCTTTTCTAAATTCCTCACCCTTGTTTATTATTTCTTGCATTTTTTTCTCAATAGTTTTAAATTCATCAGGTGTTATAGATTGTTCAAGGTCTATATCATAATAAAAACCATCTTCAATAGCAGGGCCAATAGTTAATTTTGTTTGTGGATATAGTTGCATAAGTGCTTTTGCAAGCACATGAGCAAGTGAGTGTCTTGATTTTTCTAATTCTTCATCTTTAACATTTTTAATTTCCATAAAATTACTCCTTTTATTTTAGGCATTTTTTAAATAAAAAACGCCCTTAAAAATTTAAGGACGATTTAATCAACTAAACCGCGGTTCCACCTTAATTGCAAAAGTGCCACTTTAAATATTTTACCCTTCAACATAACAGTGGTTTCATTTGTATCATAGCCAAGGTTTTTCACCAACCAACCCTTCTCTGTGCGCATCTGGTATAAACTACTTGTCTGTTACTCCAAGTTACAAAACAATTATATGAGATTTTTTTTTATAAGTCAATGGTTTTGCAAAAAAAATTTAAAATTTAGCAACTTCGTTTAAAATATTTTTGCTTTTATCAGTTATACGGTCTTCATATAAACAATGAAGAAGATTGATAGCCCTGCTGTCTTCGTCGCAATATAAATTTATTTTTTGTGGAGATAGGTCTATAATTGAAGACACTAAACTATCTTCTGAAAAAACCTTGTTTTGATATAATTTATCGCTGATTAAAATTTGATAATTTTTTTGATTATCTTTATAAATACTTATTTCTTCTTCGCAAATTTCTAAATTATCTACCAAAAATTTTAACAAATCAATAAAACTTTCACTTGATGTCAAATACTCTCTGTTTTCATTTGCAAGAGTAACAAGTTCTTTCCATTTTCCTTTCAAAATTGGAAGTCTAAACATATAAAAGCTTTCTAAAAACAAATCTTTCTCTAAATCCAAACACTTTTTTACCAAGTATCTATCAGTTTCTTTATCAAAATTTAAGAGTGCTTTTTTAAAAGCATTCATCCCCAATTTGTCTTGCAAAGGTAAATATAAATTGCTGTCTAAATAGTTTGATTTAAAAACTGTACAAATTACTTCCACTATGCAATTTTTCAAATAAGACTGCAAAAATTCTTTATACTTATTATCAACAGCAATAAGTATTGAAATAAATCCATTTTGTTCAACTGATGTTACAACAGCTTTCCACTTTTTTGTGTTTAAAGAAAAATTGTTATATAAAAATTTTGCAAGTTCAAAATTTTCAGTTTTCATGTTTAGTGAAAATTCCCACATATAAACTCCTTACAAAAAATATTCTATGCAAGGTTTTAAAAATTACTCAAAAAAAGATATTAATTATTGCAAATAATTTGACAAAAAATAAAAAATATTGATAATAATAAGTGAAAGGATTGATTATGAGAAAGAGTTTAAAATTGTTTTTGTTAATGATTTGTCTTATCCCACTTGCATTACTCTCTGCTTGTGGTATAACTCAATATTATACTATATCCACAATTTCTAGTTCTCTTGATTTTGGAACAGCAAATGGTGGCTCATTAAGCGCAATGGCAGAAGGAACGGAAGTTACTTTAACTGCAAGTGAAAAAAAACCAGAAACAAATCCTTTTGTTTGCTGGATAAAAGATAATAGTCAAATTGTGTCTTTTGATAAGTCTTATTCTATGACTTACAGCGCAAATACAAACGGAAAATATACTGCTCTTTTTCAAGAATCATTAAACACAATAAACAAGACTAGATATGTAACTATTTCAAATGTTGAAATAACAAATGTAGATAGTGGTAATTTAAAAATAAATTATGCATATAGTTCAAATACTCAAAATAAAATTTTATTAGAAGATTTAACAATAGAAAATGGTACCACAACAACAGAGAAAAAGAACCTACTTTATTTTGGAACAGACAATGAAATAAAATTTAATTTATATGCAACACTTTCTATTACAAATGGTTCTGCTGTAACTACAACAACAATTTCATTTGATAAAATTTTGGTAGACTATTATAACAATCTTGCTGGAACTGGAAATTATGTAACATTTGATGACGAAGGAAATTGCACAATGGAATCAAAACCAAATATAGAAAATATTGTAGTGAAAATCACCTTTTCAAAACTTAATTTAGGTTTGTACAATCAAGTTGATGCATAAATGAATAAAATAAAAAAGAAGGTTTAATTAACCTTCTTTTTTGGTTGAAAACTACTTAGAGCAATTTTTACTTTCTTGTGATTTACAAGCTCTTGAATTGCTTGATTTTGCTTCATTAGAACATTCTACATTATTTTTTGCTGATTTAGCAGATTTAGCAGATTTGTTCATTTTGGAATTTCTACCAAACATAGTTTTCACCTCCCGTTTAATCAAGGCGTAATCACCTTGTAATAGTAGTGTTTCCTATGTTAAAAAAAATATACAATAATAAATGAAAAAATTTAAAAAAAAGTGCTATTAGTTAGCACTCTTTTTTGTTGTTTTTGTTTATGTCTTTTTGCCAGCTGTTTTTGTAGTCTTCTTAACTGCTGGTTTTTCGGCTGATTTTGTAGAAGCCTTTTTTGCAGCTTTCTTTTCTTTTGCTTCTGCCATTTCTTCTTCAAGAAGGTCGTAGTATTCATCAAAAACATCAATTGCAATATCTTCATCTTCTTCAATTTTTAAAATTGTATTGCCATCTTTGTCTTGATCAACCAAGAAAACAATTGCTTCATTTTCTCCAAGTCCTTCAATTTTGTCAACTGGTTTCAAAATTGCATATAATTTCTTTTCTTTCTTCACTTCGTGAACAATCATAGCAATTTGTTCAAAAGAAATTTGTTTTCCTTTTTCATCCATAAGTGTGATTGGATCTTTGTTATCTTTATCTAAAAGTATATCAAGAAGATCTACTTTCTCTTCTTTATTTTCAACTTTATTTTCCATAATTAACCCCTTTTTGTTTGATTGAGAAATGTCTGCAAAATAATTTGTGCGGAAATTTTATCAATAAGTTCCTTTCGCTTTTCCCTTCGTACTCCGCTTTGAATTAAAATTTCTTCTGCTTCTGCCGAGGTTAAGCGCTCATCTATAAAATAAACCTTTACACCAGAAAAATCTTCAAGTGCTTTACCAAATTCTCTATGAAGTTTTGCTCTTTCCCCTTCGCTTCCATCCATGTTAAGTGGTAGTCCTACTGCAACTTCATCAACATTGTTCTCTACTATCAATTTGTTGATATGCTCAATAGATTGTTGCATTGAGTTGTTGATAAAAACTTCATATGGACTTGAAATAATGCATAAAGCATCAGTTAAAGCAATGCCTATTCTTTTATCGCCATAATCTATGCCCATTTTTCTTGTATATCGCATCATAACTCCACATATAATATAACCTTTTTTTATCAATTAAGTCAAATAAATGAAGATGTTTTTTTATTTTTTATTCAAAATTTATATATTCTTCTATATCTTCCAAATTATTTGATGATAAAATACAATGATTCCATATTTTTTTGTCAGTGTAATTTGCTTTATTAGGATTTATACAAATTGTTTTTATTCCAGTTTTATATGCATCTTCATCATTTTTATCGTTTCCAATAAAAACAATTTCATCTTTTTTTAAATTATATTTATCCTTAATATAATTTACATAATTGCTCTTATCTTCAACATCCAATTTGGGCATAGTAACATTGTTTATTATGCCATTTTTATCATATTCAAAAAAATATGCTTCTATATCTTCAATATACTTTAAGATTTTTTTCAATTTAATTTGAATTATATTGCCAATACCACCAGACAATATAAAAATTTTGATATTGTTTTCATATAGATTTTTTAATGTTTTTTCTGCGTTAGGTATAAGCTCCGTTTCATTTGCAATTTCAGTAAAAGTTGAAATTGAAACATTACTGTCTTTGTAAACTTTAAATATTTCTTCCAGCCACTGATTAAATGTTAATTTGTTTGTTTGAAAAAGATTATAAAGTCTTTCATCTTCATCAAGTTTATCTATTTTTGCCCATGTTCTTTCCCAAGAACTTTCATATTTGTTAGGTTTTGTAAGTGTTCCATCAAAATCAAAGATAACAGCTTTTGTTTTTAAATTATTTGCATTCATACAAATTTTCACCTCTTCCTATTGATACTTTTAATGGAATTTTTAGATTTATTATTTTTTCCATTTCATCTTTTAATATTTTTTCAACTTTTTCTTCTTCACCAGGATAACAATCAACAATCAGTTCGTCATGTATTTGTAATATTAATTTGCTTTTTAATTTGTTATCTTCAAGGTCGTTTGAAATCTTTATCATTGCAAGTTTTATTATATCTGATGCAGTTCCTTGCAATGGCATATTCATTGCAACTCTTTCAGCAAAACTTCTAACCAAATATTTTGAAGAATTTATATCATTTATCCATCTTCTTCTTCCAAATTTTGTTATAGCATAGCCATGTTCTTTTGCAAATTTAACATTATTATCCATAAATTCTTTAACTTTTGGATATCTTTCAAAATAGGAATCTATATATTGTTTTGCATTTGCGCGAGATGATTTTATATTTTGAGATAAACCATAATCACTTATTCCATATATTATGCCAAAATTAACTGCTTTTGCGTCCCTACGCATTTGTGATGAGACTTTTTCAACTGGAACTTTAAATATTTCAGAAGCTGTTATTGTATGTATATCCAAATCGTTGTTGTATGCTTCAATAAGTTTTTCTTCTCCTGACATATCAGCAAGCAATCGTAATTCAATTTGGTTGTAATCGGCAGAAATAATAGTTCCTTTTTCATACTTAGAAACAAATAATTTTCTAAGTTCTTTTCCTTCATTGTCTCTTGTTGGAATATTTTGTAAATTTGGCTCACTGCTAGAAAGTCTGCCAGTGTTTGTCAAAGACTGGTTAAATGTTGTATGAATTATATTGCCATTATTTTTGCAAATTTCTTTGTATACATCAATGTAAGTATTTTTAAGTTTTGCCATTTTTCTATATTCCAAAATATATGCGACAATAGGAATATAATCTAAATCTTGCAAAACATCTTTTGAAGTAGAACGTTTTTTATTGTTAAAGGCCTTTATTCCAAGTTTGTCAAATAGAATAGTTGCTGTTTGCTGTGTTGAATTTACATTAAATTCTTCACCTGCCTCTTTAAAAATATTATCTTTTAAGTTTGATAATCTTTCTGTAAAAGTTGTGTTAAGATTTTCTAGTTTTTCTTCGTTGATTTTAAAACCCTCTTTTTCCATTTTAAACAAAATTTCAATAAGTGGCATTTCAATATTGTTAAATACAAATTTTAATCCCTCGTCCATTTTGTTTAAGCAATTATTTAAAAAACTTTCATATTCTTCTATTTGCAAATTTTTGTTTAAGTTTCCCCCAACATTTAAAACATAATTAGCAATATTTACATCAACATAATTTAATAGTTTTATATCAAGTTTATCTAAAATGTGAAGGTCGTTTTTTGCTGTTGTTGTTATTTTTAAAATATTTTTATTTTCAAAAATGTTTTTTAAATTTAAACATACTTGTTCAAAAGTCAATCCACAATCAAACATTTGAAAATTCTGTTCCAAAAAATATATTTTGTTTTCATATAAAAATTCAATATTTTTTAGATTATAAACAAATGTATTAATATTGCTTTTGGATATTTTATCAATAATATCTAAACTTAAAGGTTCTTTTTTTATTATCTTAATTTCTTCTATTTCAACATTATCAAAAAGGTTTTTGTTTTTTAGTAAAGATGAGAAATCCCACTCTTTAAAAAAGTTGTATGCTTTTTGAGAAAGTGGCAAATTAAATTTTAATTTTTCACTGTCGCTATCAATATCACAATCGCATTTTATTGTTGCAAGAGTTTTTGACATAAAAGCTTTATCTTTGTCTACTTCAAGTTTTTCTTTTAATTTTCCCTTTATGCTTTCTATATTTTCATAAATATTTTCAACGGTTTGATATTCATTTAGAAGGTTAAGTGCAGTTTTTTCACCTACTCCTGACACACCTGGAATATTATCCGAAGAATCTCCCATAAGACCTTTTAAATCTATGATTTGAGATGGAGTTAAATTAAAAAGTTCCATAAGTCTATTTTTATCAACTTTATCTATTTCTGAAACTCCTTTTTTTGTAAGATAAACTGTCGTATTTTCATTAATTAGTTGCAACAAGTCTCTATCCCCAGAAAGGAGTATTTTTTGTCCGTTGAGATTTTTTGCTAATGTACCTATTATGTCATCTGCTTCAATTCCGTCTTTTTCAAATATAGAAATTCCCATATCTTGAAGCATTTGTTTGATAACTGGAAATTGTGCAATAAGTTCTTTTGGAGTTTCTTTTCTTTGCGCTTTATAATCTTTGTAAATTTCTCTGCGAAATGTTTGCCTACTATGGTCAAAAGCAACTGCAATGTGAGTGGGATTCAACTCATTTATTATTTTTATTAAAATATTTGCAAAACCAAAAACTGCACCAGAAGGTTTGCCTTCATGATTGCTTAAAAAAGGCAAAGCATAAAATGCTCTATTTGCAATGCTATTGCCATCTATTATTAAAATTTTATTCATAAAATCCCCGATAAATTATTAAATTTTTATAAAAGAAGTGTTTTCAACTATAATTCCAAAAAGGCTTCTAAAAGTATCTGGCATAACAGCAGTAAGAATAAGGAATACTGTTGCCAAAATTAACAAAATAAAGAAAGCAATTTTAAGTGGGTTGCCAAAAAAATTTATTGCTGCATACAAAAGCATTATCGCAAGTCCCCCATAATTTGCTATATATTGAATTGTTTGATTAATTTCAACTGCAATATTGCAATAGCATAACAATCCAATATAACCAATAGTTAAGACAGCAAGAATAAAATATAAAATAGTTTTCATTATTCCTCCATTTATAAATTAATGTTATCATAAATAAAATAATAATACAAACATTTTTAGAAAAAATAAGAAAGAAGAAATTATTTGTTTTCTTCTTTCTTTTCTGCTTTTTTATCTTTTTTCTTTTGTTTATGCAATTGATGTTTAATTCTTTTTTCTTCCAATTTTTTTTCTTTGTTAGCTTTGGCAATCGCTTTTTTTGCCTCAGCTTTTTCTTTGTTCTTAAGTGGTTTGATTTTTTTGCTTAACTTTGATTTTTTTTCTTTTTTAACTTTTTTTGTTTTTTTCTTAAATTTTGAAATTTTTGTCGCTTTTTTAGGAATAGTTCCATCATCTGGAAGCGCAGTTTTTAAATTGTCTGGATTTGCAATATAATCTTTAAATAATCTTAAACTTTTGCCCATATACAAGCCATCAGCAACTCTTTCATCAAGACTCATACCCATTGTTAACATTTTTGCAATTTTAAGTTCTTTATTATTTTCAACATAAGGTTCAACTTGTTCTTTTCCCAAAGAAACAAAAATTGTAGTAGTTCCAAAATTATACAAATGGTGAAATATATAATTCAATTTTATAGATTTCAAATTTGTTATAAAACAACTTGTATGGAAAGGACTTGCCTTAATAAGAGATTTTGGTAGCATTCCATGTTTATCTAAAAATCTAGCAAAAGCCATAAACCATCTAAATAAAAAGTCTGGTAATTTGACAAGTTTTCCCGCTGTTTTTGTCGTTTGATGAACTTCATCTACGCTTAGATTTTTTGCTATTTCATCATCAATTATTTTCTTTATTTCTTCAAGACTCTCTCTACCTGTGAAAAACATTTTTAAAGTAACTTGCTCGCCTTCATCTTCAAGTTTCTTTTTTATATCCATTGAAACAGAAATTGTATTTCTTTGATATATTGAACCTCTCATAATAAAGCGATTAAGTTTTTTCCTAATATATAAAATTCTTACAATAGCGGCAATTACAATGTGCATATAACTATATGAGATTCCGTTTTTTCTTTCCCTTGCAATAAATTCGTCAATAGTATCGCATTTTACTTTTACAGTTGTATAATTTACAGCATCAATTCTTTGTGGCATAAAAAAAGGTTCTGCTTTATCAATAATATTCATATTTTTAACCTTTTTTCCGTCACTTCTTAAACCAAACATTTTTATAAATCCCCTTGTATTTTATTTTTAAATTTTTTTCTTATTAAATTTTTCTCTTTACCATTTTTGCTAGGTTTATAGTATATCCTTTCTTTCAAAGAATCAGGCATATATTGTTGTTCTACATATCCACCAAAGTCATGAGGATATTTATATTTTCCATGTCCATCATAATTTGTTGATGGATGATTTTTTAAATGGTTTGGAACTTTATTTTCACTATAGTTTAAGGCGTCCTCTCTTGCCATATTCAAAGCAGTTATAACTGAATTTGATTTTTCTGCTTCACATACATAAATAATTGCATGAGATAAAGGAATTAATCCTTCTGGGACACCCATTTTTTCAAGAGCATACATAGCACTTGTTGAAAGAAGCAATGCGTTTGAATCAGCCATGCCTACATCTTCCGATGAGTGTGCAACCAATCTTCTAGCTATAATCATAGGGTCGCAACCTGCATTTATAAGTTTTTGACTATAAAATAATGCTCCTTCAACATCACTACCTCGCAGTGATTTGCAAAAGGCAGATAAAATATCATAATACATGTTTTCATCTATGCTAAGTGCTTTTCTGTCTGTTGATTGTTCTGCAATCAATTTTGTAATATGTATCATTTTGTCTTTACCAGCAGGAGTTGTCATTACTGCAAGTTCAAGAGAGTTTAGTGCGTTTCTAAGGTCACCAGCACTGGCAAAAGCAAGATATTCAAAAGCTTCTTCATCAATTTTAACATTCAAATTTCCAAGACCATTTTCTTTGTCAAGAGTTGCTTTTTTTAAAGCTGAAACAATGTTGTTTGAAGTTAGTGGCTTAAATTCAAAAATTCTACATCTTGAAACAATTGCTCTTGTCATAGAAGTATAAGGATTTTCAGTTGTAGTGCCAATCAAATATATATCACCATTTTCAATTGCTTCCAAAACACAATCTGATTGTGCTTTGTTCCATCTATGGCATTCATCTAAAATAAGGTATGTGTCTTTGCCTAGCATTGCTTTGTCTGTCTTTGCTCTTTCAATAACAGCCTTTGCATCAGCAACACCACTGGTTACTGCATTTAATTTTATATAATTTGCTCTTAATGTTTTTGCTATTATATTGCCAAGTGTTGTTTTTCCTGTTCCAGGAGGACCAAAAAAAATACAACTTCCAAGTGTGCCATATTTAATAGCACGGTAAAGCAAAGTGTCTTTTCCAACGATGTGTTCCTGCCCTACAAAATCTTCAAATGATTTTGGACGCATTCTTTCTGCTAAAGGTATTCTTGTTTCCATTTCAAGAGTATTATACATACTTATTTGTCAAATGACAAGTATATTTCATTGTTTTTTTTAAAAATTTCTTTTGTAAGCAAAAAAAAGTTAAAATATTTTGTATTGTCAGCATACATATATCTTGCACCATTTCTTAATATAAAAATGCGTTTCCACCTTTGATTTCGGTACATATAGACTTCTTTTAATCCTTTAAAGTTTTCTTGAATTTGCTCACCTTTTTCGCATTTTTTTACTATACTATTTTTAATTTTTAACCAATTTTTTTCACTTTCTTCATCATGGGTGTTTTTTTGCCAGTTTTCCCAGATTTTTTCGGGCAAATAGCGATTAAAATTGTAATCAAAATCACTATCCTTAGTTTTTATCTTTAAGTCAAAAATTTCAAACATTTTTTCTTGACTCATATTAAAAAATTCTATCATTTCCAAACTATTGTATAAGCAATATTTTTCATCACCAAAATTAAAATATATTTTCTTTTGCTCTTTTGGCATTAATTTTATTTTTGTTTCAAAATTAATACAAGCAAAAGATGAAAATTCAATTCCATCTACATTAGAAAAAGTAAATTTAGCATCTTTACAATAATAATTAAAGTAAGCAATATCCTTATTTGTTAAATTTTTTATTTGTATACAGTTTTTTGTTTTGCTAAAAAAATAGTATCCCCTTGGCAATGGTAAATTTAACTCTACTTTTATTTCTTCACAGCATGTATGTGTATTTGCTAAGTATATTAAAAAATTTTTACCATTACATAGAAACTCTTTTATATCTACAATTATTCCGTTTTCTTGAAATTTTTTACCTAAATAATAAGGTTGAAATTGAAGTTCTATTGCTTTGTCATTTATAGCTAAAAATGGTTCTTTATACTTCACTTTAAAATTACTAGATGAAGGATAATTTATATTTAAAGCATCTAAGTTGTTATAAAAACTCAGCCCTACCTCTTCTTCTGGTAGCAAAAATGTATTAGGTAATTTTACAACCTTCTTTTCAGCAATTTCGCTTTTTTTTGTTAAAATCAAATTAAATTGGCAAGTTTTTTTGGCTTTTTTAAATGCACTAAAAAAGATTTTATTTAATGGTTTTTTAAAAATAAAAACAGGCAAACTTGTGTCAATATTCAAAACTTTTAATATTTCATAGTCAACATTTTCACTTGTTAAATTTGGTGCGTGATATTTGATTTTATTAAAAATTAGTTGTGACAACTTTTCTATATATTCTTTCTTCTTCATAGTCCAATTATTGCCTTAAAAAAAAATATATAAACAAAAAAAGATGGCATTAGCCATCAAAAATCAGTTATGTTATAAGCCGAGTTCTGTATTTGACAATCATCTATCTAGTTTTGCAGTTGCCTGCAAAATCAAGCGGTTTGAAGAACGCGAGAGAACAAGCGCTTTTTTGTTCTTCCCTTGCATCAGGTGGGGTTTACAGAGCACAAATTATCTCCAATTTGCCGGTAGTCTCTTACACTACCTTTCCACCCTTACCAAAAATTTGGCGGTTTATTTCTGTTGCACTATCCTTAGGGTCGCCCCCACAGGTCGTTAACCTGCACCCAGTTCTCTTGATGCTCGGACTTTCCTCATCATTATAATGATGCGATTGTCTGCATAACTGACATATTTATTTTAATATAAATAATAATTTTTGTCAAGTTTGAAATTAATAATTATAATATTTTATAATTTGCAAAAAATAATATTGACAATAATTTGAAATAGTGTTATTATAAAAGCATGATAAAAATGTTGAATAAAGTAGAATTTAATAAAAATTTGTTATCGCAAACTCCTGAATATAAGGCTTTGCAGTCTTTGTCAGTAACAAAAGAAAATTTAAAACTTGTTTTAAAGAAATTAAGAGAGTTTATAAATGATGGATTTTTAACAGGCAATATAGAAATTGCAAATATAATTGAAAGTATCAAAAAAATAGATAAAAATGGGGATATAGATTTCTTTAAACAAAAGTATATTTTAGGTTTAAAAAACAAGGATTATTCAATTGTTGATTATATGATAAGAGACTTAAAAAGAAAAGATTTGTGGCAATATTTTGATATTGAAGAATGCTTAGAAATTGAGCAAATTGCTAAATCTTCAAAAGCTAAAAGATATTCAGAAAAAAGCTGGGAATAAATATGGAAATCTCAAAAATACCTTTAAAAAAGATTGATGGAAAATGCTTTCTTGATAAAAATAAAATATCATTTGATTGTTCAATAAAAAATGCAAGAATTGCTTTTACTGTTGCGACAACTCGTCCATATGAATTGAATCAAAATTTAATAAATAAGATAGATAAATTGATTATTAAAACAATTAAATTATATAAAGAATTGAAATTTTCAGTACTAAACTGTATTCAGTATATCCGTGTTTTGGAAGAATATGGTTATTCATATAACAAAGATTTTTATCTTGATAAGATAGCGCAGGAATTGATAAAATATCATAAATTTTCAGTAGAAAATGAAAAGGTTTTTAAAGGTCAAAAAGAAAGTTTGTTTGATTTTATGGCAAGAATAGTTAAACAATACGGCAAACCAGATGAATTGAAAATAATAAGTGAAAAATACATTGAAAAAAGAAATAAAGAAATTGAAAAAGAATATAAAGATCCTTACTTTCCTGCACAATTGTTATATATGGCAGACATGAAAAACAAGATAAACAAAGAAAATAATGAAAAAGATTTTTAAAAATAAAAAAAAGACTTAATTTAAAAGTCTTTTTTTAACCAACGGTAAATAAAACTTTTGTTTTGCCGTTCTTTTTATCACTGTAAAAAGCAGTAAGGTTTCCATCTTGTGAAATTTTAATAGAAATACCATATTTAGCAAGAGTTGAAGCCGCTGCAAGTCTTCCCCCACCTTCACTACCTGCTTCTATTTTAATTATCGCTCCAATAGCAATAATGTTTCCATCATTATCAATTATTGTTGCACCATCCATGCTAACAAGTTCTTGTCTTAATTTTCTGCTAAGTTCATGGAAAGGTTTGCCTGAAATAATTTTTTGCAATGCTTGAACTTTATAACATTTTTCTTGTTGTAAGAATATTGAATATGGAACTTGGAAGGTTTTCTCAACAGTTGCCAATCTTTGGTAATTGTATAGCTTGTTTGCTTCGTCCAATTCTTGTTGCTTTTTAATTTCAAAATATTTTTCCATGATTATATCATGAGCATCAATGTGAGTTAATGCTTGTTCTACCATATCTTTGTTTAAATAAACAAGGCAACCTCCTGTATAGGCAAAAGAAGTATCCAAAGCAGTAAAATATATTGACCTTCTTATATCTTTTAATGAATAACTACCTTTATTTAGCAAAAGTTGAATAACTTCATCATGTGAAAATACAATCCATTTACCTTTTCTTTTTGCAAATAAAAGCGTTCTATTCTTAAAAATCAAAAAGTCACCATTAGCAGTTAACACAATTCCTATTCTTTTATCAGAACAATATTTTGCAACTGCCTCAAACTTGTATGGAGAAAGTGCCTGCGTCCCCTTTCTAGACAGCATTTGATTATAACCAATCAATATTCCATTTTTATCAAATTCAATAGCAGAAACTTCTCCATCTGTAAGAAGAGCAAAAAAGTCTTTATTCATTAAATCATTATAATAAATAGAATTTTCGCTATTTCCTAAATCTGTTTGTTGGTTTAAAATAACGCAAATAGGAACCTTTTTTCCTTCATATGTTCTTGTTGCCCATTGTTCAAGTTCATTTAAAAGACCTAGCATAACAAAAACAGTTTCTTCTTGTTCGCACAAACTTTTACATATTGATTTTTCAATAGCATGAGATTGTAAAATATTTACATAATTTATGTCATTTAGATTTAATTGCGAGATTGTTTCTATCTCTAATAAAATTGATTTTAACAATGCTATTTCAAATGGTTGAAATGCTTGTCCTCTTTTTAAAACCAATCTATATTCATCTTGTTTTGAAGGTTTTAAAAGCAACGAATTTTTTTTGCCAAGAGCAACTTCGTTGTCTCTTGGAGAAGACAACTCTTCTCCTTCAATATAAGAACCTGTAAAAAGAGGTAATACCAATTTTTGCAGCACATTGTAAAATTCTATTTTATCCACTATATTACCCCCTTTTACTTATAATTTTTTAATTAACTATTTTAAATATTATAAAACTTTTTTTTAATATTCCAAACATTTTACAAAAATAATTTTCAAAATAAAATATTTTTTTAAAATTTATTGTTTAAAATTTTCTTCTATCGGCATTTTGCTTCTTATAATTGAAAGTGCTTTTGTTTCTATTCTTGAAACATAAGAACGAGAAATATTAAACATTTTTGCTATTTCTTTTTGTGTTAAAGGTTCTTTTTTGTTAAGTCCAAATCTATAAATTATAATCTGTTTTTCTCTTTCTGTTAAATTTTCATTAATAATTTTTACTACATCTTTAATAAAACATTTTCTTTCTACTTCTTCAAAAACTTCGTCACTATGGGTATCACAAATTACCTCAAAAAGTTCTATTTCATCTCCCTTGTTATTTCCTGGCAATATTGTATTGTATGATATTGTGCAATTATGTTTCTTAGAAGCTCTAATTGCCATTAATATTTCATTTTCAATACACCTAGATGCATATGTTCCTAATTGCACATTCTTTTTTGAGTTGAAAGAGTCAACAGCTTTTATAAGACCTATTGTTCCAATAGACAACAAATCATCAATTTCAAGTGTTCCTGAAAACTTTTTGACAATATGTGAAACAAGTCTTAAGTTATGAGTTATAAGTTTTTCACGAACTGATTTATCTCCGTTTTCATAGGCTTCTACCAATTTTTGTTCTTCCTCTTTTGATAAAGGTTTTGGAAAACCCTGAACCGTTCCAACAAAAGAGGTAAAATTAGAAATTTTACCAAAAACCGTTAACAGACTTTCATAAAACATAACTACCCTCACAAAAGAAAAATTTTGTTCTTTTCTTTTATATGTAGAAAAATGTCTAATTTTGCTTGTCTATTAAAAAAACAGCCTAAATTTTTTTCTTTAAGCTGTTTTTAAATTTAAGTTTTAATTATATTAAATTATATTATTTATAAAATCTTCGCTGTCAAATTTCTCTAAATCGTCTTCTCCTTCTCCAACTCCTACAAAAACAACAGGAAGGTTGTATTCTTTTTCTATTGCTATAACAACCCCACCTTTTGCAGTGCCATCAAGTTTTGTTAAAACAATACCATCAATTTTCACATATTCATCGAAAGCGGATATTTGAGACAACGCATTTTGACCAGTTGTGGCATCTAAAACAATAAAAGTATATTTGTGAGCATCTGGATACTCGCGATTTATAATTTTATCAATTTTTTTCAATTCTTCCATTAAGTTTGTTTTTGTGTGTAATCTTCCAGCAGTATCAACCAAAACGACATCTGTATTTTTTGCTTTTGCACTTGATATACCATCAAAAACAACAGCACCAGCATCAGCACCTTCACCTTGTTTTACAATTTTTGTCTTTGTTCTTTGTGCCCATTCATTTAGTTGATTTGTTGCTGCTGCTCTAAAAGTATCGCCAGCAACCAACAATACATCTTTGTGTTGATTTTTAAAATATTTTGCCATTTTGCCAATAGTTGTTGTTTTTCCAACACCATTTACACCAATAATAGTGATTATGGCAGGATATTGAATGTCAATATTTCCAATATTTTCAAAATCTTCTTTTAAAACAGTTCTTAATTGATTTTTGACTTCTTCGGCAGTTCTAATTTTATTTTTCCTTGCTTGTAAACGCAAATTTTCAACAATGTCAATGCTTGTTTTTACTCCAACATCACAAGAAATCAAAATATCAGTTAAATCATCATAAAAATCGTCATTAATTTCACCATGACTTAACAAAGCATCAATTTTTCTTGCAATTGCTTCTCTTGTTTTACGCAAAGCATTGCCAATTTTTTTAAAAAGTCCCATTATTAATTCTCCTGAGCATGCCTGATAGCATCTGATAATTGAACAGAAACAATTTTAGAAACACCTTTTTCTTCCATTGTTACACCGAATAAAGCTTTTGCGTATTCCATAGTAGGTTTTTTGTGTGTAATCAATATGAATTGAGTTTCATTAGACAATTTTTTAAGATATTTGTCAACAATTTCAACGTTGGAATCATCGAGAGCCGCTTCAACTTCGTCAAACAAACAGAATGGAAGAGGTTTTATTCTCAAAATAGCAAAGATTACTGCCATAGCAGTTAATGACTTTTCTCCACCAGAAAGTAAAGTCATATTTTGAATTTTTTTGCCAGGAGGCTGTGCGAAAATTTCAACTCCTGATTCTAGTGGATCTGCTTCGTCACATAATGCAAGTTTTGCTGTTCCACCACCAAACAATTCTTTAAATGTTAATTTAAAACTTTCATTTATTTTGTTTAGTTCATTATTAAACTTTTCAATCATTATACCAGACAAATCTTTAATTATTTTATTTAAGTCATCTTGTGCTTTTTCAAGGTCTTGTGCTTGTGTATTAAGGTCGTCATATCTTTCATACAGAGCTTTACAATCTTCAATAGCATTTACATTTACATAACCAAGAGCATTGATTGATTTTTTAAGTTTTGATATTTCAGGCATTGCAATTTCTATATTAAAATCTGCTCTTCTCAAATCTTGACAAGTTGTGTAAGTCAATGAATACTCTTCATAAATTCTTTCTTGCATTGCTTCAAGTTCACTATCAACTTTTGAAAGATTCATTTCTTCCCTAAATTTTTTGTCATGTAATCTTGTTAATTCATCCATTAATCCAGCTTTTTGAATATCGAGCTGTTTGATTTTCTCATTGATAACTTGTTTGTCATTTTCAATTTTGTTTTTATTTTCAACATTTGCTTCAAGTTCTTCCTTTTTAGCTGATGATGGAGCAGATGCCAATTTTTCTTTAATCATATTTTCGCAAGATAAGATAAATTCATCATTTTTTGCAATTTGTTGGTCAATATCAATCATTAAAGTATTTAATCTACCCTCTTCATTTTCAAGTCTCAATTTTTCATTTTGAGCATTTGAAATTTTAGTTCTTATTTGGGCGATTTCTACTTTTACTGTTAAAATGTTTTCATTGATTTGGTCTCTTTGTTTTCTCAATACTTCAAATCTTTCTTTTTTCTCTTTAACCAATTCGTCAGCATCTTCCTTGTTTCCAGACAAAGCACTTTCAATTTTTTCTGCTTTTAAAAGTTCTTCATCAATCAAATCAAGCTTGTTTTGAACAGTTTTAGATTCCATTTCATTTACTTGCAATGTATCAGCAAGTTCAATAATACTTTGGTCATATTGTTGCAATTTTTCTTTATCTTTGGCAATTTCAATTTCAAGTTGTTTGATAATATTTTGTTCTTCTTTCAATTTATTTTTTCCATTTTCGTTTTCAGTCAAAATATTTTCAATATCTTTTGAAATTTGTTCAAGCCTTATGTTAAGCTTAACAATATCATCTCCAAGCGTTTCAATTTCTCTTTCTCTTCCCATAATGTTTGAAGATTCAGTTTTTTTGCTACCACCTGTTAAAGAACCTTGTGGATTAACTACATCACCTTCAAGCGTAACAATTCTAAAAGCATATCCATTTTCTTTTGCAAGGGCAACAGCAATTTGTAAATTTTCAACAATCACAGTAGAGCCCAAAAGATTTGAAACTACATTGTCTATTGATTTATCAAAATCAACAAGTTTGCTGGCAATACCAAAAACTCCATTTTTGTTTTTTATATTTTTTTCATCAATATCGCGTCTTTTCATTGAAGATATAGGCAAAAATGTTGCTCTACCAAAAGCGTTGTCTTTTAAGAATTTAATCAAATCTTTTGCTTCATCTTCGTTGTGTGTAACAATATTTTGAACAGCACCACCCAAGGCAACTTCCACAGCAGTTTCAAATTTTTGTGGAACTTTTAAAAGAGAGGCAATAACACCTACTATTTTAGACTTGATTTGAGGTTTTTTATCGCTTTCTTTTAACAATTTTTTTACAGCATAAGCATAACCTTCATAATCATTTTGTAAGTCAGTCAAAAGTTTTCTTCTATTTTCATAGACTTTTATTTGAGTTGTAATATTTGCTTTTTCATTTTCTAAATCTTTGAGTTTTCTTTCAGTCAAAAAGCTTGCACTTGCAAGTTTATCGCAATCATTTTTTAAGCTTAAAAATTTTTCTTCTTTATTTTGTAAAGCTGTCTTTGCCTCTTGTGCAATTCTCTTATTTTCTTCTTGCTTAGCTGATAAATTAGTATTGTCATTTTTAAGATTTTTTAAACTTCCACTTAGCAAATCTTTTTCAGCTTTAAGCCTAGAAACACTACTTTTAACATCAGAAAGCGAGCCCAAAGTTTCAATAATCTTTTGTTGACTTTGTCCAGCTTCGTCTTCACTTGCTGTAAGTTCATTTGCTAGGTTTAGATACGATGTTGACAATTCATCAAAAGTATTTTCCAATATTTTTAAATCATCTTCAAGTTTTTCAAGGTTACTTTCAATTTTTTGTTTTTCATCTTTGCAAGCTTCAAGAGCAGTTTGACTATTTGTTTTATCAAGATGAAGTCTATCATTTTCTTTGTATGTAAAATTTATTCTTTCTCTTGCAAGTTTTGTTTCGCTTTCCTGTTTTTCAAGACCAATAGTCAAATCTAAAATGCGTTGGTTTATTTGAGCAAGTGTTTTATCAAAATTATCTACATCTTCCATGCATTTGTTATAATCTGAATTTGCTTTATCAAAATCAAATTGGCGAACATCAATTTGTTTGTTCACTGCATCTAATTTAAGTCTAATTTGTTCTTTGGTGTCATTTGCATTTTCGTATTGGTATATATAGGCGTTGACTTCCAAATCTTTTAATTGCCCTTTATATTCCAAATATTTTTTTGCATTTTCTGCTTGCTTTTTAAGTGGACCCATTTGTCTATCAATTTCAGACAGAATATCTTTAACTCTCGTTAAATTATCAGTAGTTCTCTCAAGTTTTCTTTCGGCCTCTCTCTTGTCGTTTTTGTATTTTGAAATACCAGCAGCATCTTCAAACATTGCCCTTCTACTTTCAGGTTTTGCATCTACAAGTTCTGTAACTTTACCCTGACTTACAACAGAATAACCATTTTTGCCAAGACCACTATTATAAAGAAGATTTGTTATATCTCTTAAATGACAAGTGTTTCTATTGATTAAATATTCACTTTCGCCCGAACGATAAAGTTTTCTTGTTATAGCAAGCTCATCATAATCAAAATTAAAAAAGCGATTTGAGTTGTCAAAAGTCAAGGTAACTTCGCAATAAGAAAGGCTTTTTCTTTTTTCTGTTCCATTAAAGATAACATCCTGCATACTATCGCCACGCAAAGTTTTTGGACTTTGTTCACCTAAAACCCAACGAATAGCATCAGAAACATTACTCTTTCCACACCCATTAGGGCCAACGATAGCAGTAAAATTATCATTAAACTCAATTACCGTTCTGTCAGCAAATGATTTAAAACCAATCATTTCAATTTTTTTAAAAATCATAATACACTTCCTTGTTAATAGTTTTCATAAGTTTATAATAAAAACAATTTTTCAATAGCTTTTTTTGCAGTGTTTTGTTCTGCTTCTATTTTACTAAAACCTTCTGCCGAGGCGATAGCATCTTCATCCATATAAAAAGTTGATTTAAAACCATTATTACATGGCAAAGTAACATATTGCATATGGCATTTAAAACCACTTTGAACAAGTTCTTGAAGTTTTGATTTGTAATTATCATCAACCACTTTTGAAAAATCTTCAAGTTCAAAATGTTTTAAAACAAATTCTTTTGACTTTTCAAGCCCACCATCAAGAAAAATTGCAGCAATGATTGCTTCTATTACATCACCTTTGATAGATTTTGAGATTTCACCTTGGCAACTTTTACCTAAAATAACATTTTCTGTCAAGTTTAATTTATTAAAGATTTTGCATAGATAATTTTCAGAGACATAATGACTTCTTAAAACAGTGAGTTTGCCTTCTTTTTCTTTTGTGTTTTTAAATAAATATTCACCTACTATGAAATCAAGTATTCCATCTCCTAAAAATTCAAGTCTTTCATAATTTTTTTCACTTTTAGAACTATGTGTCAAAGCTTGTTCAATAAGTAATTTGTTGTTAAATTGATAACCAATTTTAGATGTTAACAAATCAAAATTAATCATTATTATTCACCTTTTCCAATGCTTCAAGAGATTTTTCAATTTTTTCAACCAAATTGTTTTTATGCAAAAGCATTGTTTGTTCTATTGATGCACAGATATTATATCTTCTACAAGAACCATGGTTTTTTACTACAAGTTTTTTACATCCAAGCAATGGACTTCCAGCATGCTTTTTAAGAATATCAATTCTTTCTTTCAATTCTTTAAAAGTTTTTTTCATAAACAATGCACCAATTTTGCTAAGTGTATGAGATTTGATACTCTTTTTTAAAAGAGAAAGCACAGCACCAACAGCACCCTCTGTTCCTTTTAATAAAGCGTTTCCAGCAAATCCGTCAGCAACCATAACATCAACTTCGCCACTCATAAAATCTCCACCTTCTCTATTGCCAATGAAATTGATTGGAGCATTTTTTAACAAAGAGTGTGATTCTTTTACAAGTTCATTACCTTTTTCTTCTTCTATACCATTACTCAAAAGAGCAACTTTTGGATTTGCTTTATTGTAAATAATTGAATAGTAAGCACTACCCATCAAAGCAAAGTGCAAAAGATTGATAGGTTTACAATCAATGTTTGCACCACTATCAATAATAATAACATCGCTATCAAGTTTTGTAGGTAAAATTGGAGCAAGAGCAGGTCTTGAAATACCTTTAATTCTACCAATTTTCATGATTGCACCAGCTAAAACTGCCCCTGTACTTCCAGCACTTACAAGTCCAACAACATCTTCTCTTTCTTTTAAAATATCATAAGCTTTAACCAAAGATGAATTTGTCTTATGTCTTATAGCCTCGGTAGGTTTATCATTGTTTGTGATAACTTCATCAGCATCAACAATTTCTATTCTTTCAGTTCTGCCATTTAAAATATTTTCAATTTCTTGTTTTTTTCCTGTTAAAATAACACTTAAATCTTTATTTTTCTCTATTGCTAAGACAACACCTTCAACTATTTCAAGAGGTGCATTATCTCCTCCAAAAGCATCAACAACAACTTTCATTATAAATCTCCTTTAATAATAAAACATAATTTACTATTATATAATAACAAAATATCAAGAATAATCAAAACAAAATCTTATATTTTATAAAATAATTTTGAAGTTAAATTTACAAGTATAATATCAACATGTAGTATTATGTATGTGTTGCATAATACCACATATTTTATTATAATAAAAAAAATTGTGCAAAAATAATCACACAATTTTTTATATTAAAACTTATTTAGTTTTTTCTTTCTTTTCTACAATGGTTTCACCTTTATAAGTTCCACACTTTTTGCAAACTTCATGAGGTTTTTTCATCTCGTGACATTTTGGACATTCAACAAGTGTTGGTGCTGTCGCTTTAAAATTTGCAGAATTTCTTGTGTTTCTTCTAGCTTTTGAAACCTTACCCTTTGGAACTGCCATTTCTTCCTCCTTTAATATCTTGCTTTACAAGTATATAGATTTTTTTTGTAAATGTCAAGTGTTTTTGTATTTTTTGTTTATTTTCTAGGTTTTATTATTTTTTTATTAATTCAAGAGTATCTCTTGCAATCAAAAGTTCTTCATCAGTTGGTATTCTAAATACTTTTGTTTTTGATTTTTTAGCACTTATGAGTTCTGCTGTTCCTCTTGGTAAGTTATTGTTTTTCTTTACATCCAAAACAATGCCAAAATTTTCAAGACCAGCAAGAGCTTCTTCTCTTAAATCTTCTTGGTTTTCACCTACACCACCAGTAAATACTATTGCATCTACTCTGCCAAGAACGGCCATGTAAGAACCAATATATTTTTTTGTTTTATATTTGAGTATATCAAGTGCAAGTTTTGCTCTTTCATTTCCTTTTGCAATTGCAGTGTTAAGTTCTCTTAAATCGCTAGATACTCCACTAACTCCTTGCAAACCACATTCTTTATTGAGATATTGAACTACTTCTGTTGCAGTTTTATTTTTCTTTTCTGCAAGATATGAAACAACGCTAGCATCTATATCACCAGATCTTGTTCCCATAATCAAACCTTCAAGAGGTGTAAGTCCCATTGATGTATCAATACTTTTGCCGTTTTTTATTGCTGTTATTGAAGAACCATTTCCAGCATGAACTGTGATTATATTTAAGTCTTCAAGTTTTTTCTTCATAAGTTTTGCGCATTCATTTGCTACAAATCTATGACTTGTTCCATGAAAGCCATATCTTCTAATATGGTATTTTTGAGCATCTTCATATTTAATTCCATAAGTATATGCTTTTTCTGGCATTGATGCATGGAAAGATGTATCAAAAACCAAAACTTGTGGAACTTTTGGCATAACTTTTATGCATCCATTTATACCAGCCATGTTTGCTTTTGCATGCAATGGTGATAAGTCTGACAATTTTTCAAGGTCTTTTAAAACCTTTTTATTTACAAGAACACTTTTATCAAAAATCCAACCACCTTGAACTACTCTATGACCACATGCAGATATTTCTTTAAGGTCTTTTATAACGCCTTCTTCTTTATCAGTCAAGATTTTTAAAACATTTGCAAGTGCTTCTTCATGGTTTTCCATTTTTACAGAAACTTCTTTTTTGTCTCCTATTGTTTTATATCCAATAAAAGAACCAGCAAGTCCTATTTTTTCGCAATTTCCTTTTGCTATAACTTTTTCATTGCTCATATCAAACAATTGGAATTTTAATGATGAGCTTCCTGCATTAATAACTAAAATTTTCATATTTTTACTCCTTTTCTGCTTGTAATGCCGTAATGGCAGTTATTGTAACTATATCTTCAACAGAGCAACCTCTTGATAAGTCATTGATAGGTTTATTTAAACCTTGTAAAATAGGTCCAACTGCATTAAGCCCACCTATATATTGAATTGCTTTGTAACAAATATTTCCACTATTTAAATCAGGGAAAATTAAAATATTTGCATCACCCTTTATTGGACTATTTGGTGCTTTTTGTTTTGCAACTTTTTCTACCATAGCTGCGTCAAATTGAAGTTCACCATCACAGCAAATTCCTGTTTTCTTGAATTTTTGATATGCTGATGCAACCTTTTCAACGCTTTCGCTTTTTGCAGAACCTTTTGATGAATATGATAAGAACGCAACTTTTGGTTCTGAAAGTCCCAAGCTTTTATATGTTTTTACACTATCCACCGCAATTTGAGTAAGTTCATCAGCGCTAGGATTTGGTAAAACCCCGCAATCTGACAAAATCAAAGATTTATCTTTTAAAAATTTGTTTTTGCCATAAACGAAGAAACAAGAACTTACTACACCACCTTTTTTCTTTGCTTTAATTATTTGCAAAGCCGGCCTAACTGTGTTTGCAGTTGAAGCTTCTGCCCCCGCTACCATACCATCAGCATAGCCTTCTTCAACAAGTAATGTTGCAAAGTAATATGGATCAAGAGTTAATTTTTCAGCTTCTTCCAAAGACATACCTTTTTCTTTTCTTTTGTTGTAAAGACATTTTGCTAATTTATCTTTATGTTCAAATGTTTTTGGATTTATAATTTGAAAGCCAAGCAAAGATTTATCTCTTAAAATAAGACCGCTTTCATCTCCAATTAAGATAGGAACAGCAATTTTCTTTTTTGCAATAATTTTTATTGCATTTAAAGTTCTTTCACTAAATTCAGCTTCTGGAAAAACTATTGTTTTTTGAAGATTTCTAGCTTTTTTATAAATTGATTTAATTTTCATTTTTACCTTCTAAAATATTTATTTTTTGAATAAATTGTTTTATAAAATAAAAAAACAATTAGATTTTTAAAACCTAAAAAAATTATAATAATATATGCTTTTTTTGTCAAATGATTGGAGAAAAAAAATGCAAAAAATAAATAAAAATAACTTTGTTTCTAATTTACTCGCAATTTTTATTATATACATCTTGATAAATATGGTTATTTTCCCAAAATTTTATATACAACAAACTTTTAATGGTATATCTGCTTGGGCATTAAATGTATTACCAAGTATATTACCCTTTATATTTTTTACTAAAATTTTAAGCACTACAAATTTTCTTGAAAAGTTTACAAAAATATTTAAAAACCCTTTTGAAAAATTTTTCAAAGTTCCAGCAATATCTTCTTATGTTTTTTTATCTAGTATAATTTCTGGTTATCCTATTGGCGCGAAGGTAACAGAAGAATTATATCTATCAAACAAAATTTCAAGAAATGATGCTTGCAAAATTCTTTCCTTTTCCTCCACTTCTGGTCCAATGTTTATTATTGGTGCTGTTGGTGCTGTTATGTTCAATAATATAACTGCTGGTTATATAATATTTTTCTCTCATGTTTTAGGTGCTTTTTTAAATGGATTTTTATATAGAAATATTAAAGTAAAAGAATTTAGTTCAAAACCTACCGCAAATCAAAAAAACAATATTGATATGAATTCAATTGTTTTAGATAGTTCTTTAAGCGTGATTTCAGTTGGGACTATTATTGCTGTATTTTTTGTTGTGATAACTTCTTTGACACCTATATTTTCAATTTTACCAAACTTTGTTGCTATATTTTTGAGCGGTATAGTTGAAATTACAAAAGGTTGTTTAGATATTACCACTTATTTACCTTTGTTTTGGGCAACATTGCTTGCAACATTTATTATAAGTTTTGGTGGCATATCAACTATAATTCAAACAAAAGCTATGACAAAAAATATAAAGTTGCCAGTAAAACTTTATGTATTACAAAAATTCACACATGCAGTCATTTCAACTATAATTGCATTTTTGTTTTGTATAATTTGTTTTTAACAAAAAAACATCTTTTTCAAGATGTTTCTTTGTTACACTGCTGGATTGTTTGCTATTTGCGATAACAAAATTCCGCCGTCAATTATGCAAGCAATGATTAAATATAAAGTTGCAATTAAAACAAGAATATAAATAATTCTTTCTACAATTTTGCTTCCCATACTAAGCCATGCAACTAAATTAAAATTAATTAAACCTATAAGTCCCCAATTTAATCCACCTATCATTAAAATAATAAGTGCAATATAGTTTGCAATAATCATTTTTAACCTCCTAATTTTATCTTTTCCAATTAAAGAAAAAAATATTCTTATAAGGTCAAAATAATTATTTTTTAAAACTGCTATCTATAATTCCACCACCCAAGCAAATCCCGTTTTTATCATACAAAACGACAAATTGTCCTGGTGTAATAGCTCTTTGTCTTTCTTTAAAATTTACTTTAATTTTTTTGTCTTCCAAAATTTCTACTTCAACTTCTTGGTCTGGTTGACGGTATCTAAATTTTGCAAAACATTGAAATTTGTTTGTATCAGGCTTTTTAGGAATCCAATTCATTTCATGTGCATATAATCCATCTGAGAATAACAAATCGTCTTCGCCTTGGCTTACTATTAATTTATTGTTTTTCAAATCTTTGTCAAGAACAAACCATCTTTGGCCATTACCACCAGCTAGTCCTCCAATATTTAAGCCTCGGCGTTGTCCTAATGTATAATACATAAGTCCATCATGATGCCCTACGACATTTCCTTGTAAATCAACTATTTCACCAGGTTGCGCAGGAAGAAACTCTTTTAAAAATTTCTTAAAATTTCTCTCTCCAATAAAACATATACCAGTGGAATCTTTTTTTTCAGCAGTAGACAAACCGAGTTTTTTTGCTATTTCTCTTACTTTTGGTTTTTCAATATTAGCAAGTGGAAATAAAACTTTTGATAATTGAAATTGATTTAATTGATTTAAAAAATAAGATTGGTCTTTATTCAAATCATCTGCTTTTGCTAGATAAAATAATCCGTCTTTTTCAATTTTTTTTGCGTAATGTCCAGTAGCAATCATATCAGCACCAAGTGCTAATGCTTTTTCCAAAAAAGGACCAAATTTAATTTCTCTATTACAAAGAACATCTGGGTTTGGAGTTCTTCCTGCTTTATATTCAGACAAAAAATATTTAAATACTCTATCGTAATATTCTTTTGCATAATTAACAGAAAAATAAGGTATTCCCAATTTGTTACATACTCTTTTTACATCTTCAAAATCTTCTTCTGCTGTGCAAGCGCTGTCTTTTTCTTCCCAATTAATCATAAAAAGACCAATGACATCATGCCCTTGTTCTTTTAGCAAATATGCAGCAACTGAGGAATCAACGCCCCCACTTATACCAACAACAACTCTCATTTTTCTCTTTCATCCTTTAACATAAATTCATCATTTTGTAAATCTATTGCAATAGGCACTTTAAATTTTTTAAATGCGACCATAAAAATATCCCAAATCCAAGCTAACATAATAAAACCAGAAATTGTAGACAAAGCACCAAGCAAAGTTTGGCTGTATGCAAAAATTTGAGCATTAAATACAACAAGAAAAATGTCTAAAATAAAATTTATAAGTAACATTGATGCTCTTAAATATCTTCCTACATAAAAGCAATGACCACCAAAAATGCCAGTAAAAATTGTAAGACATAGAAGTTTAACATAACTAACATCACTAGGCAAAGAAGCAGTATAAATAATAAAATCTTTTTCGCCTCTTTTTTTCAAACTCTTCGCGTCTTTATTGGTAGCAATATTTAGCCTTGAAAAAATAAGTCCACAATCATTGCAAACTTCTGCTGATTGTGCAACTTTTATTCCACACCTAGGGCATATTTTCTTTTTTTCAAAATCACCTTTTCTCATCAATGATGATTTTAACACTAATTAATAAATATTGTCAAGCATTGTAAAATTAATTTATAGTTTGTTTGCATTTATTAAAATAAACAAAACTTGCTTTATCACTTGCATTGCTTTTTAATATATCTTCAAAAATCAATTGTGCTCTTGATAATTGTCCTTGATTAAAAAATATTATTGCTTTTTCAAAAATTTGTTTGTTGTTGTCAAGTAGTTCTCTTTTTCTTCTGCCAAATATTTCAATGCTTTCAAATAATTGTATATTGTCATTAAAGTTTAAGTTGCCAATATATCTATATTTCAAAAAATAATTTGCTGGAAGATGGTTTAAAATGTTTTGTGTAAAAATTAATTTGCAGTTTAACAATTTGCCAAAATCTACAATTTTTTCATTAAACATTTTGTTGTTATCTTCTACTTTTATTTTTCCATTTGTTCCTTTCACCATGCCTATTTCTAAAAAATCAACCGATATAAACACTTCAATATTTATATCTTTCAAATGTTTGGTTTTAATTTTTATTGCTCTATAAATTGCATGGGCACAATCTAATCCCTCTTCACTTTTAAAAAATATACCAAACAAAACGTTTTTTGATGAGTCGTCACAATATCCACCAAATTTTTTTATAAGTGGATTGATTATGTTTAGGTATAAGTCAAGCAATTTGTAATTGTTTGTTATAGACGATGTATTACCCTTTTCAATTAATTGACAAGTTAATAAGCAAACTTTGTTGTTTATTGTTTCTCCTTGATTCAACTTTAAAATTTTTTCTTCTGCAAGGTTTTTTTGAAAAATTTTTGGAGTGTCTTTTGTAGAATAAACGATATCGTTGCTTAAATTTAAATTTTTATAATTGTTGTTTATTTTAAGTAAAGAATGCCCTATTTGTGAAAATTGCTTTCCACCACCTATATTGAATTTTTTATCTTTTATCTTTCCATCGCCCAATCTTTCAAGAAGTTTTTCCATACGAAAAATAGGTTTTGTAACAAAAATGTAGACTATAAAAAGTACTAAAATATATATAATAGTCAATAAAATTGCCCACAAAAAAGTATTGTATTGGTTTTCTTTTGATATATTTAAAATATTTTTTACAGAATTTATTGTAGCATTGTCATATGAGTTGATAGAAGCAATGAAGAATAATAAAGCACCATATATTAGCGTGAAAGGCAATGTTGAAAAAAATAGAACTTTGTTTATTGATAAAGTTTGCAAAAATCTAAAATAAAGTATCAAACCAAACAAAACAGAAAACACTATCAAGGCTAATGTTATATAAGATAAAACTGTAAAATTAAATAAAAAAGTTTTTCCATCAAATGCGATAGCTGATGTTATATTAGGAAAAAGAACTACCGAAGAAATTGATGTAATAGCAAATAATATTAATATAATTTTTGTTGAAGTTTTCATACCTTTATTTTTTGCAAACTTTTTTAAAAATATGTAAATTCAAATCATTATAATTTAGAATAATTATTAAAAAAATGCACATTAAAATTAAAGGAGGATTTTTATGCAAGAAAATAATAAAAACGAAGCACTTGAAAATTACTTAAACGGAGTATACCAAAATATTAAGACGGCGGTTCAATCAATTGAAGATTTGTTACCAAAAGTAACAGACAACAATTTAAAAAAAGAACTTGCATCTCAACAGGATTATTATATTGCACTACAAAAAGAATGTGAAGTTTTTGCACAAAGCGAAAAAATTGAAAAAATTAAGGATAATAATTGGTTGGAAAAAGCAAAATTGTGGTCAAGTATAAACTTGTCTACCCTTACAAACAAAACGACTAGACATTTAGCAGAGATGATGCTTTTTGGAACTTTTATGGGGTATATTACATGTATTAAAGATTTGTCTGACCATAAAAATATTTCAAATGAAATAGATGAAATTTTGACAAAACTTAAAGACTTTGAAAGAAAAAATATTGATTCACTTATTCCTTATTTGGTCTAAGACTTTTTCTATCGGTAATGTTACAGGAAAAACAAGTGCTAATGAAAGCACTTTTTTTTCATCTAAAAAAATAATTTTTTCACCATTATCAACAGCAAATAATGTGAATTTTCCATTGTCAATTTTTTTTATAACTTTTAATAAAGGTGTTGTTTGATTTATAAACAATATTCTTACTTTTGAAAAATTTTTCGTTTTTTTGGTAAATGATGAAATCAATTTATATTTTGATTTTGTATTACCCTCAACTAATCCTAAAATCATAAAAATACCAGCAAGAACAAATGTTGGATTAAAATCATTGATACAAGATATTATAAACAAAATAAAAAATATAGCAGAAAAAAATATGTTGAACATAATTAAAATCTTTACTATTTTTTTTCTATCAACATTTTGAGAAAACAAATTTAAAAAAATTCTTCCACCATCAAGAGGATAACATGGCAACAAATTGAATATTGCAAACAAAAAAGATTGGTTTACAATAGTACTAGTATAATTATAAATTTCAGGAAAAATCCACCACAACGAAGCCATTGCTATACCTAATATTATATTTATTAATGGTCCCGCAAGCGAAATATATATTTCATCTTTGCTATCAAAAGTTTTTTCTTTATAATTTAAAGAAGCGCCATAAGGTGTCAAAAAGAAATTGTCTAATTTATAGCCCAATCTTTTTGCCGTCCAAGCATGCGCAAATTCATGAATTAAAACTACAAAAACAAAAATAAAAAAGCTTTCAATTCCATTGCAAACAACTAGATATAAAAACAAAAGAAAAAAAGATGGATGTATGGGAAATTTTTTAAAAATGTTTAAAACCCTATTGCCCATAATACCCCCAATACTATTTCAGCAACAAGGACAAAAAAAAGAAAAATATTAAAAATTATTCCTTTTGCAAAACGGTATTTGACTTTGTTTTGATTGTATTTTTCTCCATATACTTTTATTTTTCTTTGCATAAAACATAATATTAAATTTTTTATTAATTTATGCAAAAAAAAGAAGACTCAATCTTCTTTTTTTATTTTAAATTAAGCTATTGTGTCAGGAATTGAACTATCTGCTGTAATTTGTTCAACTTCTTCACCTTTCAAAAAGTCTGGCAATTCTTCATTAAATTCAAGGTCTTCAACATTTCTAAATAATGTATCTTGCTTTTGCTCATCTTCTTCTTGTCTTATAGTTTTAATTCTTTCAAGCAAAGATTCATAATCAGGCAAATCATTTATATCATTTAAATTAAATCTTTTTAAGAAGTTTTCAGTAGTTCCAAAAAGCAAAGGCTTTCCAACTGCATCTTTTCTTCCAACTACTTCAATCATATTTTGGTCAACTAAAATTTGAACTGCATAGTCTGAATTTACCCTTCTTATATCTTCAACTTCAAGTTTTGTAATTGGTTGTTTGTATGCAATAATTGCCAATGTTTCTAATGCTGCCCTTGTAAGAGATTTTTCTCTTATAGGATTTAAAACATCAGATATGTATTGAGCATAATTTGGGTTTGATGCAAGTTGAACTTTGTTTTTATATTCAATCAAATGAACACCCTTTTCATTACAAAGTTCTTTTTTTAATTCATCTATTGCTTTGTCAACTTCTTTTTGACTAACTTGCAATTTGTCTGCAATAAAAGACTTTTCAATTCCATCGCCAGCGACAAAAAGGACAGAATAAATTACATCTTTTAAATTATAAACAGTGTCAATTGTACTCATAATTAAACCTCATTTGAAATAATGTTTATTTGTTCAAAAATACCAGATTGTTCAACTCTTACAGTTTGAAGTTTCAATAATTCAAGCAAAGCCAAGAAAACATTTATCATTTCACTTTTTGTCATATCAGATGTATAAAGTTCTTCAAAAGGAAATCTTTTATGAACTCTTGCGTAAGAAGAAATTGAAACAATTTTTTCAGCCACAGTAAAGCGGTCTTTTACAATTTTTTTAGGTTCTTCCTTTTCCTTCCCCCTTGCCTCTGCTTTTGCAAGCAAATTTGCAAATGCATCAAGCAATTTGTCTAATACCATGTCTTTTAAAACAATCTTGACTTTTTCAGTCTCTTTTCCAGGAGCACGATAAAGTTTGTTTATATCTTCAATTTCTTTCAATCTTTTGCCTGTTTCTTTAAATAATTCATATTCTTTCAACCTTTCAAGTAAAAGTGCTTCACTATCTTCTTCATCTATTACATCGTCTTGTTCAACAGGTAAAAGATGTTTTGATTTGATTTCTATCAAAGTTGCAGCTACTGTAATAAATTCGCTTGCCCTATCCATATTAATAGAATCTATATCTTGCATGTATTGAAGATATTGCTCTGTAATATCAGCAAGTTTAACAGTCATAATATCCATTTTTGCGTCTTTAATTAAATGCAACAACAGGTCAAGTGGACCTTCAAAGTTTTCTAGTTTAAAACGATATTTGTCATCAACAAAACTCATTTGTTCTGTTGCTATTACTTCTTCATTTGCTATTTCTTCCATAAATTCCCCTTTACAACGAGTTTTGCCTGCGACTTTTATTTTGTTTAAGCTAAAATCTTACAGTGGATTAAAAAGACCTTTCAAACAAATAAATTATAATTTAATTGCACATAAAAATCAAGTAAATAATAAAATTTTATTTTATTACAGATACATTAACAGTAAAATTGTAATCTACAAAAACAAATGTTATAGTACCATTTTCTTTGACTGTCAATAAGTAATTAAAAGCAGTCTTCTTTATTGTAAGATTTTCATCTACGTTAATTATAATATTTGGATTTACAACTTTATTGCCAAAATCATCAACAAATGATATAGAGAATTGACAAGTATCTTCATAAACAGTCAGTTCTTTATTTGTATAACTACAACCTATACTTGGCAATATTTCAAATTGGCAAGAAGAATATTTTGCAGTATAATAAAAATTACAAATAGATTTTGTGCCATTTTTAGTAGCTGTTATGGTTACAGCAGTAACACCAGGTTTAAGACCAATAATTTGATTGTTTGCAATTTGAGCAATAGATTCATCATATATTTTAAATTCAAGTTGAACATCTTGCTCAGAAGTCTTAACTGGAATATCAACCCAATTGTCAATATAACCTGTCATGTTTTCGCATGATACATAAAAATCAGAAGAACTTTCATTGCTTTTGTTAAACAAAGAAAAATAAATGACAACGGATATGATACTTGCCACAATTAAAATCAAACTTGTTATTAAAACTATAAGACTATTTTTCTTTGTCAACAACTCACCTTTATCTACAATATTTCTTATATAATAACAAAAAATGCCAAATTTACAAAATTTTTTTACAAATAAAAAAGAAACTTAAATAAGTTTCTTTCTTTTAATATATATTATTTTAATTTTTACCATTTATTTGCAATTCTATCAAAACAGTCTTTGACAGATAAACCTTCAATAGATTCATTTAAAATCAAATCAATTTCTTTTATAACATTTCCATCTTTTGACAAAATGGCTTTTCCTATTACATCACCTTGTCTTGCAGGAGCAGATATTTTTTCTGGAATATCATACAAAACTTCTATATTTGCATTTTGTCCTTTTTTTGTTGTAACAGAAAAATCTTCTTTTGCAAAAATATCAATATTATCGCATTTTCCTTTGTTTACAGGTAGAGATTTTATTGCTTTTGTGCTATCTAACAAAACTCTATTTTCAAAATTTGCAAATCCATAATTAAAAAGTTTTGAACATTCATTAAATCTTGTTTGAGAATTTTTTGCACCTACAATAACAGAAATTAGTCTCATATTATTTCTTTTAGCTGTTGCACTTAAACAACATCCTGCTTCATTTGTAGAACCAGTTTTACCACCATCACATCCATCATAATACTTAACCAATCTGTTTGTATTTACAAGTTCAGTTTTTCTACCTGATGGATGTATAAGCTCATCCATCCAAGTAGTTGAAAATTCATGGTACTTATCAAATTTTGAAACTTCTTTTAATACTATTGCACAATCTTTTGCGCAAGAATATTGTTCAGGTGCAGGAAGACCAGTACAATTTACATAATTTGTATCATTCATGCCAAGAGCTTTTGCTTTTTCATTCATTTTTACAACAAAACTTTCTTCACTTCCGCTTATATGCTCAGCAAGAGCAACAGAAGCATCATTTGCGGATGCAATGATAACACTTTTAAGCATATCTTTTGCACTATAATCAACATAAGGGTCTATAAACACTTGGCTTCCTCCCATTGATGAAGCATTTTCGGAAGTAGTAATTTTTGTTTCATCAGTCAAATTTCCATTTTCAAACTCTTCAAGTGTTAATAAAATAGTCATCATTTTAACCATACTTGCAACTGGCAAATGCTCGGTAGAATTTTTTTCATACAAAATTTGACCAGAAGCAAAATCAACAAGACAAGATGATTTGCTGGTCAAGTCTATTGCATTATCTGCATAAACAGACATTTGCATACTAGCACAAAATGTTGTAGTAAGTATGCATATCAACATACAAAATATAACAAATCTTTTCATAGAATATCTCCTTTTGATTTTTAGTTTTATCAAAAAAGATATTTCTATGCACTAAAATGATTAAATTACTAAAATTACATTTGCACTCAACAATAAAAGCAAAAGTGATTCAATAAGGCATACTAAAAATATTGATAAGAAAAAGAATAAAAACAATACTGACCTTTGTTTAGGCAATCTATATCCCCCAAAATTGCAATAATCTTTTCTTGTTCTTAATATTAAAATATAAAATAAACATAAAATTAAGATTGCCAAAATATGGCAAGGAATAATTATAAAAAGAGATAATATTACACCAGACAAACCATAAAGTATTATCATAAAACAAATATTTAATCCTAACAAATATGCTCTGTATGCTATAAGTAAAACACCTATTGGAAACAGGTATTTACAAAAAGATAAAAGACAAAGCAAAGCAAATATAACAATTAAGGATAGTAACCTTGAAAAAAATGAACTTGTAATAATTTTAAAAGTTCCTTCTTTTAAAGCAAAACCAAAAATATTGTCAGGGCTAGAAGGTCCAGCAGTAATTGCAACAATAATTCCTATAATAAACATTGCCAATGAAAATGAAAATATAATTATTGTTTTTATTCTATTTTCTCTTAAACTTTCAAGCAAAAAATCTTTTACAAAGAAAAAGCGTCGTGAATTGTTTTTCATACTTTAATTTATGACAAACAATAAAAAAAAGAACTGCAAAAAAATAATGCATTTAAATTAACGCATTATTTTAATATAATCAATCAAACTTTTAGCCAATATTCTAATATATTTCATTTAACTTCTCAGCCAATATTTTGACATGTTCGTATGTTAAACCACCTTGAAAATAAGCTATATAAGGCTTTTTTATTGGACTATCACAGGACAATTCGATAGAAGCTCCACCTACAAATGTTCCAGCTGCCATAATAACTTGGTCATTATATCCTGGCATATCCCAAGGCATAGGAACTATAAAAGAATCTATTGGAGAAATTTTTTGAACTAATTGTACAAATTTTATAAGTTCATCGGCAGTGTTAAAAACAACAGATTTTATAATATCATCAGGTTGCTCTTGATTTGTTGGTATTATCTTGTAGCCTTTGCTTTGCATCACTTCCCCTACAAGCATAGCACCTTTCAAAGATTGAGCTACTACATGTGGAGCCATAAATAATCCTTGATAAAACAAACGATAACCCATTTCATAAGAACCAACTTCAAGCAAAAGTGATGGAGATGTAAAACGAGTTGAAATCATGTCTATTGCTTTTTCATTTCCACAAATATAAGCACCAGTAGGAGCAAGCCCACCTCCTGGATTTTTTATTAACGAACCTACAATAACATCTGCACCAACCTCTGTTGGCTCTTTTTTCTCAACAAACTCACCATAACAATTATCTACAACTATAAAAGGTGCTTGTTTTAAAGATTTTATACTTTTAAATATTTCTTCCATTTGAGATATTGAAAGAGCTTTTCTACTAGTATAACCTCTTGACCTTTGAACAAAAACTACTTTTGGTTTTAATTTTTTTATAGATTTTAAAATTAATTCAAAATCAAACTTATCATCTTTAAGTTCAATTTGTTTGTATTTAATTCCAAAGTTTTCGAGAGAACCATTTTTTTTTCCAAACAAAGTATCATGTAATGTATCGTACAAATTTCCACTTATAGATAAAATAGTATCACCTGGCCTTAAAAGTCCAAAAAGCACGATGGATATTGCATGAGAGCCACAAGTAATTAATGGCGAAACAATAGCTTTTTCTGTCTTGAATACACTGCTATAAACATTTGCAAGTTTATCTCTACCTTGGTCATCATAGCCATAACCAGTTGTCCCTGAAAAACATTGAGAAGTAATTTTACAATCTCTAAAAGCGTCTAAAACTTTTTTTTGATTAAAAAAAGATATTTCATTTATTTTTTCAAACTGATTCTCTAATTTTTTTTCAAATGTTTTTAATTTTTCAGCCATTTTTCTATCTCCATTTCTATTTCATTTTTAGCATCAGTAAATACATCGCAGTCTATCCATTTCACATCATTAATACTTTTTATAAATGTAATTTGTCTTTTAGCATAATTTCTTGAATGTTGTTTGATAAGTTCTATCATTTTTTCTTTTGAATATTCGTTTTTCAAATATGGCAAAACTTCCTTGTAGCCTATCGCTTTAAAAGGTTGAACATTTTCACCATATTTTGTTAACAAGAATTTTACTTCATCAATTAAACCTTCTTCAATCATTAAATCTACTCTTTTGTTTATTTGAGAGTAAAGTTCACTTCTATCTTTGTTTAAAGCAAAAATCAAACAATCATATTCTGATTCTGCTTTTGATTTTTTATTGTTTGATAAAGCAATTTCAAGAGCACGCACTACTCTTTGAGAATTGTTTTTATCAATTGTTTTTGCAATTTCAGGGGACAAATATTCAAGTTTTTCAAAAAGATAATCAAGACCTTTTTCTTCTAATTCTTTTTGCAAAAGATTTCTAACTTCGTTGTTTTTCTCAACTCCACCAAAATTATAATTTTCAATTAACGACTTAATGTATAAAGCCGTTCCACCAACAAATATAGGCAACTTGTTTTTTGAAATTATTTTATCTATCAAAATTTTTGCATTGCTTACATAATCAAATGCAGAAAATTCTTGCGAAGGCAATACAACATCAATTAAATGATGTTTTACTCCTTGCATTTCTTCTGGTTTGATTTTTGCTGAGCCAATATTAAAATTATAAAATACTTGCACAGAATCAGCAGAAATAATTTCTCCATTATATTTCTTTGCAATTTCTATACCCATTTTTGATTTTCCTACACCAGTTGGTCCTAGTATAACTATAATCTTAGGTTTCATTGTTCTCCTATTTATTTTTACAATGTTCTTTTAAACATTTTTTCAAAATCTTTCTTTGTTAACACAAGCGTTATAGGTCGTCCATGAGGACAGAGCATAACCCCTTCCCTTACTTTTTCTATAATATAAGCACATTCATCAATCGTAATGCTATCACCAGCTTTTATAGCATGTTTGCATGCAGACTGGCAAAGTTTATTATGCAAAAAGTCGCTATTTTTTTTGTCCCAATTAATACCTTCTCTTAAAATTTCATCAACAAAACAATCCAAAGAAATATTAGATAAAATAACTGGAACAGATTTAATAGAAAATTCAAAGTTGTAATCTTCAATTTCAAAGCCCAAACTATTTAATTCTTTAATCATAAGTGATAAAGTTTCATATTCCTTTGAGTTAACTTTAAATTTGTATGGCAATAGCAAGTCTTGTTTAACTAATATTTTTGCATTGTCAACTTGCTGTAACAATTTATCATAAAGCAATCTTTCATGTGCAGCATGTTGGTCAATAAAATAAAGGTTGTCATTATATTCAATAACAATGTAGGTTTTAAAAACAGTTCCAAGAATTTTCATTTCGTCTCTTACGCTTGCTTTAATAAAACTATCAACATTGTTTTTTATTTCTGTTAAATGAGTAGTTTGGTCTTGGTCAAAAAATACAACATTATTTCTTCTATTATCCGGTACCTCTCTTTTATTTAACTTTATATTTTCAAAATCAGGTATTTTTGTGTTTTTAACAATATCAGTATTCAAGCTTTCAAAATCATTAACTTCTACTTCTTTGTTAATATTATCAACTACATCTACGCGAGTTGAAAAACTTTGTCCTTCATTTTCAGTTAAAGGTTTATTAAAAATATCCAAAACAATATTAGATTTTTTTATATCTCTTTTATTATCAAAAATTTCAGTTTGTCTTGCATTGTTTTCAAAATTTGATGAAAGAAAACTATTAACTTGATTTTCAGATAATAGTGCATTTTCAACAGCTCTTCTTACCATTGAAAATATTCTATTTGAATTTTCAAATTTAACTTCTTTTTTTGATGGGTGAACATTTACATCTACACAATCTGCTGGCAAAACAAGATTTAATACATAAAAAGGAAATCTTCCTTTCATTAAAAAACTTTCAAAAACACTTTGCACTGCAGAAGATACAATATAATTTTCAACATATCTTTTGTTTACAAAAAAAGTTTGGTAAGACCTATTAGATTTTGAATAAGAAGGTTTTGTAACAAAACCTTCAAGTAAAAAATCATTTTCTTTATAATCAATTTTAATCAAATTGTCATAAACTTCTCTTCCGTATATAGTATATATTATGTCTTGCATACTACAAGTAGTTGTATTATAAATTAATTTCCCATCTACAAAATATTTAAAACTAATATCACTTCTTGACAAAAGAAATTTTTCAATTAAATGAGTTATTTCACTTTCTTCAATTTTTGTTTTCTTCAAAAATTTTGCTCTCACGGGTGTATTAAAAAACAAGTTGCTACAACTTATAGTTGTACCTTGACTTCTTGCAATTTGCTCTACTTCTGATGCTTGTCCCCCATCAACATGTATTACAAACCCCGTTTGACTATCTGAGGTTTTAGATGACATTTTCACTTGACAAACCGAAGCAATACTTGCAAGAGCTTCACCTCTAAATCCGAGACTTTCTATATTGTCCAAGTCTTCAACATCTTTTATTTTGCTTGTAGCATGTGGCAAAAAGGCAAGTGGTAAATCTTCTTTTGATATTCCTATACCATCATCAGATACAGTGATATTTTTTTTGCCACCTTCTTCTATTTCTATAGTTATATTCTTTGCTCCTGCATCAATACTATTTTCAACAAGTTCTTTAACAATAGAAGCAGGTTTTTCAACAACTTCACCAGCACTTATTCTATTAAAAACTTTTGGATTTAGAATATTTATTTTGCTCATTATTCCTCCTCTTTTGCCTTTTTAACTAAATCATTTAACAATTCAAAAGCATACATAGGTGAAACTTTATTAATATCAATATCTTTTAATGTGTTTAGAAGAGATATTCCCAATTTTGTATTGTTTTCTGCTTTTTCTTTTTTGCTATCAAATATATTTAAGTCAAGTTTTGTATTTATTGTTTCAAGCGATTTAGAAATCTCTTTTGCTCTTATCAAAACTTCTTTTGGCAATCCTGCAAGTCTTGCTACTTCAATACCAAAACTTCTATTTGCTCCACCTCTTACAATCTTTCTCAAAAATACTATATTCTCATCTATTTCTTTAACTGCAATTTTGTAATTCTTTACACCCTCAATTATTCCTTCCAATTCTGTTAACTCATGATAATGAGTGGCAAAGAGAGTTTTTGATTTAAAGTTCTTAGCTAAATATTCAACTACTGCCCATGCTATACTTAGTCCGTCAAAAGTTGAAGTTCCTCTACCTATTTCATCAAGTATTATCAAACTCTTATCCGTTGCATTTGCTAGTATTAGTGCAACTTCACTCATTTCTACCATAAATGTGCTTTGACCATAAGCAAGGTCATCACTTGCACCAACTCTTGTAAAAATTCTGTCAGTAATTGAAATTTCTGCACTTTTTGCAGGGACAAAACTTCCAATGTGAGCCATATAAGTTATGATTGCTGTTTGACGCATATATGTGCTTTTCCCTGCCATATTTGGACCAGTTATAACCATCATCTTGTTTTCTTCTTGGTCAAGGAATGTGTCGTTGGCAACAAATTGACCATTTTTTAAGTATTGTTCAACAACTGGATGTCTGCCATCCTCAATTTTTATATGTTTAATATTTGAATTAATTTTAGGTTTTGTATAGTTGTTTTTTACAGCAACTTCTGCTAGTGAAAGTAAGGCATCAATTTGTGCTATACTTTGAGAAATTTGTTGGAACACTGTTAAATAGTTTTGTAAATAATTTTTAAGTTGGTCATAAATTTCACTTTCAAGTTTTAATGCTTTTTCCTCAGAATTTAATACAACATCTTCAATTTCCTTTAAATCAGGAGTGATAAATCTTTCGTTGTTTGCTATTGTTTGTCTTCTTTTATAATGCAAAGGTACATTTTCTGCTTGACTTTTACTTACTTCAATATAATAACCAAAAACTCTATTAAAACCAATTTTTAAATTTTTTATGCCAGTTGCTTCAATTTCTTTTGCTTCCAAATCTTTTATCCATTGATTTGCAGATTTTTTTGCATCTCTTAAATTGTCAAGTTCTTTATTAAAACCATTTTTTATGTAACCACCGTCTTTTGTAGAAGTTGAAGCATCTTCACAAATTGCTTTATCCAAAATATTGCAAACATCTGTAAGGTCTACAAGATTTTGATTGCATAATTTTATTTTTTCGCTTTGGCAAGATGAAAGAATTTGTTTCAATTGTGGAATAACTTGTAATGATGTTTTAAGGCCAAGCAATTCTTTTGGCGATATTGAACCATAGCCAATTCTTCCAGCAATTCTTTCAATATCATTTACTGAATTCAAAATCTGTGATAGTTTGTCTCTTATAATAAGTTTTGATATGAGTTCTTCAACGGCATCAAGTCTTGCGTTTATTTCTTTGCTATCTTGCAATGGTTGGTCAAGCATGTTTCTTAACTTTCTTCCACCCATAGAAGTTTTTGTTTTATCTAAAACCCAAAGTAAAGAGCCAGTTTTCCCCCTATCTCTTAAATTTTCAACTATTTCAAGGTTTCTACGCGAATTTACATCAATGGTTAAAAATAAATCATTTTTTATCACTTGAATTTTGTTTATACTTTTTAAAAGTCTTTTTTGAGTTTCTTTTAAATATTCTAAAATTGCACCAGCACTTGAAATAAGTTCTTGATTTTTAATTTCAAATACTGCTTGATAATTTTGACCAAATTGTTGAATCAAATTTTCATCTGCTCTTGATTTTGAAAATGCCCATTCATAGTAAGTGTAATATTTACTTAATAAATTTCCCCTTTCTTCTTTTAATTCATTTAAAAGTATTTTTGCTTCTTCATTACAAATTACTTCAGAAGGATTGATTCTAGCAAGCAAGTCGCATAAATCTCTTTGATAATTTTTTTCAAATGGAACAACAGCAAATTCACCAGTAGAAATATCTACATAACTTACTCCCAACTTTTCAGCATTTTTATAAATTGACATCAAATAATTGTTTTTGTTCCCTTCGAGCATTCCATCTTCTACAACTGTTCCCGGAGTTATTACCCTTACAACATCACGCTCTAACATTTTAACACCTTTTTGAGGAGTTGTTGTCTGTTCACAAATTGCAACTTTGTATCCTTTTGATATAAGTTTTGCTATATAATTTTGGCATGCATGATATGGAAGTCCACACATTGGAGCTTTTTCTTCCAATCCACATTGTTTTCCCGTTAAAACCAAATCTAATTCCTTCGAGGCAACCAATGCATCATCAAAAAACATTTCATAGAAATCACCCATTCTATAAAATAAAATACAATCTTTATAATTTTCTTTAATTTGCAAATATTGTCTCATTGCAGGTGAAATTTGGTCAATATTCATTTTTTACCTGTCTCCTTTTGTATATCTTTTTCAAGATTTAAAAGTTTGTTTACTCTTCTGTGTTTTTCAATTTCTGGAACTTGATCATTCATTTTGCTCGCAACAGTTCCTTCTCTTGGAGAATACATAAAAGCAAAAATACTGTCAAATTGTACTTGTTTAACTAAACTATAAGTATCTTCAAATTCTTCTTCTGTTTCACTAGGAAATCCAACAATAAAATCAGATGTTATTCTGCAATTTGGAATTTTTTCTCTTATTTTGTCAATAATAGACAAATATTTTTCTCTTGTATATTTTCTATTCATAAGATTTAAAATTCTGTTGTTTCCGCTTTGAGCTGGAAGATGAATGTATTTTTCTATTTTGTCTTCATTTGCAATAACATCTATTACTTCATCAGTCAAATCTTTTGGATGTGAAGTCATAAATGAAATTTTAAAATCGCCTTCAAGCTTGCATATATCTTTTAACAATTGAGCAAATGAAACAGGCGGATTTAAGTCTTTTCCATATGAATTAACATTTTGTCCAAGCAGTGTTATCTTGTTATATTTTTTTTCGCTTATAATTTGTTTTATTTCATTTAAAATATTTTCTTCACTTCTAGATTTTTCTCTTCCCCTAACATAAGGAACTATACAATAGGTACAAAAATTATTGCATCCTTGCATAATGTTGACCCAAGCATTATCGCCACTAGTTCTCTTGTAAGGTAAAACTTCATCAATATCGCCTTCTTGCCAAATTTCAAGTTGTCTTCCATCTTTTACTTGTTTTATATAATCAGCTAGTTTGGGTAAATTAAAAGTTCCAATGACAATATCAACAAAAGGAAAAGTTCTAAGCATCTTTTTGGCTGTTTCTTCTTTTTGAGTCATGCATCCACAAAGAACTATAATAAGGTCTTTATTCTTTTTTTTTAACTTTTTTAAGTTTCCTACATTACCAAAAACTCTATCTTCTGCTCCTTCTCTAATTGCACAAGTATTAAAAACAATAATATCAACATCTTCTCTTTTTTCTGCACAACTATATCCTAGTTTTTCAAGAATTGCTGCTATTTTTTCTGATTCATGTACATTCATTTGACATCCGTAAGTAACTATAAAATATTTCATATTTATCCTTTATTGTTAAAATTAAATTTTTTTAAAATTCAATAGTATTATACAATACATTAAATAAATTTTCAAATAAAAAATTAATTAAGCAAATATTTTTTTTAATTGTTGCCATAATAAAAAAGATGAGAAAATTTTTTAAGTGGTTTTTTATAATTTTTACATTTGTGTTTTTAGGTATTTTAATTGCCCTTTCTTTTTATATTGGTTCAATTTATACAAATGCATTGAAAATTGATGTAGATAACGCAAAATTAGAAGCACCTTATACTTCTATACAAATATTTGATAAAGACAACAAACCGATACATGAAGATAACACTATTAATGAAAATTATGCTGAAATTTCAACTCTTTCCAAAGACACTTTAAACGCCTTTGTTTCAATAGAAGATAAAGATTTTTACAATCATCATGGAGTTAATTATAAAAGAATTGTAAAGGCTATGGTTAATAATATAGTAGCAAGAAAATTTAAAGAAGGCGCATCAACAATAACTCAACAATTGATAAAAAACAGTCATCTAAGCAGCAAAAAAACTTTTGAAAGAAAAATAACTGAAATAGCATTAAGTCAAAAATTGGAAAAGCAACTATCAAAAGATGAAATTTTAGAGAGATACTTAAACATAATTTACTTTGGTAATAATTGCTATGGTATAGAAAATGCAAGCCAATATTATTTTTCAAAAAACGCAAGCGATTTATCCTTAGAAGAAAGTGCACTGCTTGCAGGTCTTATAAAATCTCCTTCGAAATATTCGCCAGTTAAAAATCCAGAAAATGCGAAAAGCAGAAGAAACATTGTTTTAAATGAAATGGAAAAAGATGGCAAAATTTCAGCAGAAGAATGTTTGCTTGCAAAAAGCAAAGAAATACAATTAAATATAAACAACAAACAAAAAAATAAGCTAAACTCTTACAGCCAAGCATCTATTGATGAAGCAGAAGAAATTTTAAACTTACCTGCTCAGCAAATTGCACTGCAAGGATACAAAATATATACATATCAAGATTCAAAAATCCAAAGTGATATTGAAACTGCAATATCAAACATTTCACCTACTTGCAACTATGCTTCCATTGTTATTGACAACAAAACTCATTCTGTTGTTGCTTATAATGGAAATGGGAATTATAAAATATTAGAAACAAAAAGACAACCCGGTTCATGCATAAAACCTATTTTGGTTTACGCTCCTGCATTAAACGAAGATATCATATATCCTTGCACACAAGTTTTAGATGAAAAAACGGATATTTCAGGTTTCTCTCCAAAAAATGTTGGAAATGTCTATCACGGTTATATTTCTGCAAGAGAAAGTTTATCAAAATCTGTAAATATTCCTGCTGTTAAAATTCTAAGTTATGTTGGAATAGAAAAAGCGAAAAAATATGCAGAAGATTTAGGATTAGAATTCGTAGAACAAGATGAAGGTTATTGCTTAGCGCTTGGTGGAATGACTTATGGTGTCAATATAAAGCAACTAGCAAATGCATATTCAACTTTTGCAAATAATGGGAAGTATAGTCCTGCCAAATTTGTTTCATTTATAGTTGATAAAAATGGAAAAATTGTTTATATAAATAAATCTCATGAAGAACAAGTATTGAGAGAAGACAGTTGCTACCTTTTAACTGACATGTTAAAGACTTGTTCACAAACTGGAACAGGTAAAAAATTGTCACAACTTGATACAGAGATTGCTACAAAGACAGGAACTGTTGGCAAACCAAATTCAAAACAAAATCTTGATGCTTGGAACATCTCTTACACGCCAGAATTAACTTGCGGTGTTTGGCTGGGAAATCTTGACAATAGTCCAATAGATTACACAGGCGGAAATCAACCTACTCAAATTGTTAAAGATTTTTTTGAAAAGAATAAAAGCAATATTAATTTTGAAAAACCATCATCAATAGTTGAAAAAGAAATAGACATGATAGAACTTGAAAACAATCATAGAGTTATTCTTGCAAATGAATATATGCCTGAAAGATATACAAAGAAAGAACTTTTTTCAATATTTAATTTGCCAAAGCAATACTCTGATAAATTTGCCACATTACAATCACCGCAAATTGAAAGCAAGGTTGAAAACAATAAGGTTTATATAACTTTTTTTGCAAATGATTATCTTACATATCAGTTCTATAATGGCAAAACTTTATTAAATGAAATTGAAAATAAAAATGGAGAACAAAATATAATATTGCCATTTGATGAAGAAAAAGAGACTATAACTTTAAAAACATTTTATACTCTAAATCCAGAACTACAAGACATAAAAGAATTAAATTTTATAAAGTCAAAACAAGAAAAAATATATAATAATAAAAAATGGTATATATAAAAAAATAGTGATTTTATCACTATTTTTTATATTTCATATTTTTCTTTAACTTTTTGCATTATTTCATCAAACAATTCCTTATTATTCTCAAGAAATTCTTTTACATTTTCTTTACCTTGACCTATTTTTTCATCATTGTAAGAGAACCAAGAACCTGATTTTTGTATTATATCAGAAGCAATTGCAAGATCAAGTATACATCCAGATTGAGAAATACCTTTTCCATAAATTATATCAAATTCAGCTGTTTTAAATGGAGGAGCAAGTTTGTTTTTTACTACTTTAACAACTGTTCTATTTCCAACAATATTTACTCCGTCTTTGATTGTATCTTTTTTACGAACATCAAGTCTTATGCTTGCATAAAATTTCAAAGCTTTTCCACCGGTTGTTGTTTCTGGTGAACCAAACATTACCCCAACCTTTTCACGCAATTGGTTAATGAAAATTACAGTAGTATTACTTTTATTTATCACACCTGTAAGTTTTCTCAAAGCTTGACTCATCATTCTAGCTTGCAAACCTACATGAGAATCTCCCATTTCACCATCAATTTCTGCTTTTGGTGTAAGAGCAGCAACAGAGTCAACTACCACTATGTCAACAGAGCCAGATTTAACAAGCGTTTCACAAATATTAAGAGCTTGTTCTCCATTGTCAGGTTGAGAAACCAACAAATCGTCTAGTTTTACACCCAATTTTTCTGCATAACTTGGGTCAAGAGCATGTTCTGCATCAATAAAAGCAGCAGTACCACCAAGTTTTTGAGTTTCAGCAATAATATGCAATGAAACAGTAGTTTTACCGGAAGATTCAGGTCCATAGATTTCAATTACTCTACCACGAGGTATTCCACCTATTCCAAGAGCAATATCCAAAACTAAACATCCTGTTGGAATAACATCAATTTTTTCGTGCACCCTATCTCCAAGTTTCATAATAGAGCCTTTTCCATATTGTTTTTCAATTTGCAAAAGCGCTTGTTCAAGTGCTTCTTTCTTTGCATCTTTTTTATCCATAAATTTCCCCTTTTATGATTATATTTTATCATTAAATTTTTAAAAAACAAAATCATTTTGTCGTAATTTTTTTACAACATGATAAAGTAATGTGTTTTTTGCCATCTCAATAGAATCATCTATTTTCCCGGTGAAATTGCATTTATAAAAATGAACTTCTTTTTTATCAGCAATGGTAAAATTAAAATTAAAAACATTTTCCTCAAATTTACCATTTGTGACAATCGCTATATCACTTTTGCTTTCTTCTAGTAATTTTGTAGACTCTTTATGTAAAAGGTCATTGTCAAATTTTTCAAAAAACTTAATTTGACCAAATTTTAAAACATTATCAAAACCTGTATTCTTTTCAATAAGGGAAGATAATATTTTCCCTTGTGTTACATTTTCACAAATAGCCAAACTTAAATTTTTCATTTTTAAAAGTTGAAAAATGATATTTTCCAAGTTTAAGTCATTTTCGCTAAAAATGTTATTTTTAAAAATTGAAGCAATCTTTACCTGTTTGTCATCAATTAAATTTTCTTCTCCTTGATAAGAGACATAAACATCACTAAGAATATTGTCTGATAAAACTTTATATTTCAAATCTTGAATTTCATTTTTTAACATTTCAAGTTTGTTTATTATATCATTTTTATCAATACCAAAAAGATGAAATTTACATATTTTATTTTCTTTAAGTTCCAAAATTTTATATAGCAAATTCATATCACTTTCAAGAGGTATAAAAATAGTTTGATTTTCTCTTTTCTTGAAAATTACTATTTGTTCATCAACAATTTCTTTTTCACTACCCAACTGAGAATAATGTTGAATTATTAAATTATCTATATTGTCATTTTCTGAAAATATAATATTGTTTCCGTCATTTACAAAAGAATTTGATAATTTCATTGGTAAGATGTTAAAACTATCCATATCAACAAAACAATTTGCAAAAATATAATTTAATTTTTGCAAATTAAAATTTGTTGTGCCTTTTAAAATATTATCAGAAAAAACAAAAACTTTAAAATTCATTTTATTCCTCTGTTTCTTCTATATTTTCTTTTTTTGTTTTTTTACTTTTTGTTTTTACAATTTCTTTTTTTTCTTCCTTAAACACAAATCTATTTTCTACTAAATAGTGTATTCCAGAATAAATAGTTAAGACTGTTGCACAAGCAAGTATAATCATCAAAATCAACCCAATTATTCCTGTTGCTTTTTCTGCTGCAACTTTTTCTATTGAAGGATAAATTTCTGTTAAGAAAAAGGCATAGAACATATACAAAGAAATAGAAACGAATTGTAAAGTAGCTTTGATTTTTCCACTCATATCAGCTGCCAATACTTTTCCTTTTTTAGCAGCAAGTTGTCTAAGAGCTGAAATAATAAACTCTCTTGCTAGCATTGCAATAACGCAAACTACCCCAAGCCATGCAGGCCATACAACAGGAGCTGAACCCGTAACAGGAACTGCAACAATTAAAATAAATCCTGTCATAGTAAGAACTTTATCAGCTATTGTATCAAAAAATTTGCCCAAATCTGTAACTTGATTTGTTGCCCTTGCAATTTTTCCATCAACAAAATCTGTTAATGATGCAACAGCAAATAAAATAGCAGAAACAAGTTTTCCGTAAGGTATAAATGATGCTATGTAAAAAAATACTATTAAAGGTATAAGTAACAACCTTGAAAGAGTAATTTTGTTTGGTGTATTCATAATAATTCTCCTTTTAAATAACTACCATCAAAATCATAAATTTTCACTTTTACAAAAGTAGAAATTTCAATACTTCCATTATCTACAAATCTTACAGCAAAGTCAACTGTTGGAGAGAGTTTTTCGCTATGACCAACAAATTCACCAGTATCTGAGTCAAAGTAGTCTACAAGTACATCAATTTCTTTATCCATCATTTGTGTTATATTTTCTTGCATAATCTTCTGTTGCAACTTATTTATTTTTTTAGCTCTTGATTTTTTTATAAAATTTGATACTTGATTTTTCATATAAAATGATGCAGTATTTGGTTCTTTTGAATAAGGGAAAAATCCAGCATAATCAAATTTTGTTTTGTTTATAAAATCATACAATTTTTTAAATTGAGCTCTTCTTTCTCCTGGATACCCCACAATAAAAGTGGAACGCAATGCAAAATCAGGATATTCATTTTTTATTTTTTCAACCAAGTTTAAAGTATTTTCTTCGCCAAGTTTTCTTCTCATGCTTAACAAAATTTTGTCATCAATATGTTGGAGAGGGATATCTAAATATTTGCACATTTTTTCATTATTTTGCATGAAAGTAAGCAATTGGTCTGTAACTTTTTCAGGATACAAATAATGAAGCCTAATCCATTTTATTGTTTTAATTTTACAAAGTTTTTCACAAAGTTTAATTAATTTATTTTCACCGTATAAATCTTCACCATATCTTGTTGTATCTTGTGCTACCAAAATAAGTTCTTTTATTCCTCTTTCTGCCAAAAGCTTTGCTTCCTCAACTAGTTCGTCCATTGGAACGCTTTTATATCTTCCCCTAATTCTAGGTATTGTACAATAAGAACAAACATTGTCACAGCCATCTGCTATTTTTAAATAAGCATAACTATAACCACTAGTCAAAACTCTGTTTTTTGAGTTTTTGATTTTGCTTATTTCAACATCATACAACTGTTCAATCTTTTGACAAATTGAATTATTTTCTCTTAATCTCATAAATAAATCAATAGTTGGAAAATTTTCTTTCATGGAATCATAATGTCTTTCAGGAAAGCATCCTGTAACAATTATTTTTTCAATAATACCATTTTCTTTCAACTTTTCCATCTCAATAATATTTGCAATAGCTTCTTCTTGTGCAGGTTGAATAAATGCACAAGTATTGATTATTACAATATCACAATCATGTACATCATCTACAATTTGAAAACCATAATCTTGCAACAATCCCAACATTTTTTCAAGGTCAACTTTATTTTTATCGCAACCTAAACTTATTGCAGAGACTTTCTTTTGCAACAACTCTTTTTTATTCATAAGTATCTCCAAAAATTTGATAAAATTCTTCAATAGTAATATATACGCTACGCTGTTTTGCACCTTCTGCTGATGAAATATATCCTCTTTCTTCCATTTGGTCTATAATTCTTGCAGCTCTTGGATAACCTATTGACAGTTTTCTTTGAACCATGGTTGTGCTTGCAACACCATTGTCAATACAAATTTTAAGAGCTTGTGGAAGCAATGGATCCATGCTTGAATCTTCATTTCCACCATGGTTACTTTTCCCTGGACTATTGATAGCATTATTTGCCTCTTCATCAAAGGTCTCTTCATTGTTTTGAATAATAAAGTTTACAATATCTTTTGTTTCCGGAGTATCTATAAAGCAACCTTGCAAACGAATTGGAGAAGAATCCGCAGGTTTATATAACATATCGCCATAACCTAAAAGTTTTTCTGCGCCGGTAGAGCCCATAATAACTTCGCTATCTACTCTACTTGCAACCTTAAAAGCAATTCTAGCAGGCAAATTTGCCTTCAAAGTTCCGGTAACCACATCGGTAGAAGGTCTTTGAGTTGCCAAAATCAGGTGAATACCAGCCGCTCTGGCTTTTCCTGCAAGTCTTCTAATCTTGTCTTCAATTTCATTTTTAGCAATAGCCATAAAATCAGCAAACTCATCAAATATAATTACAATATAAGGCATTTTCTTAATCTTTCTTTGCAATACTTTTTCCGATTTATTGTATTCATCAATGTTACGCACTCTTTCTTCTGAAATTAGTCTAAACCTTCTCTCCATTTCATCAACTGCCCACTGCAATGCATTAACAGCTTTTGTAGGGTCAGTCAAGACTTTTGGAACAACCATGTGTGGCAAACCTTCGTACATTGAAAGTTCAACTTGTTTTGGGTCAATCATAATAAATTTTACTTCATCAGGCGAAGATTTGTAGAGAAGAGATGTAATAATTGTATTTAAGCAAACACTCTTACCAGAACCAGTTGTTCCAGCTACTAATAAATGTGGCATTTTTTGAAGATTGCAAACTTTTACAGTCCCTGTAATATCTTTACCAAGAGCAAATGTCAAAGGTGATGGTGAGTAAGAAAATTCTTTTGAAAGCAAAACATCTTTTATGCTTACTTTGGCAACTTTATTGTTTGGTACTTCAATACCAACCTTACTTCTGCCTGGAATAGGTGCTTCAATTCTTATTTGCCCTTTTGCTGAAAGAGCATATGCAATATCAGCATCAAGCGACAAGATTTTTTTTACAGAAATACCTTCTGGCATTTCTATCTCATATCTTGTAACAGTTGGACCAATAACAACATTTTGAACTTTTGCAGGAACACCAAATTTTTCAAGAGCATTTTCTAGCGCAACTCTTTTCATTGGAATTTCTTCGTTAAACATAGACAAATCATCTGATTGAGTGGTAAGCAAATCAATAGATGGTCTTGTATAATTGTATGGTTTTACAACTTGTTGTTTTTCTTCACCATCAAGTTCTACAAACTTTTTCTTTCTTTCATCGTTAAAAGTTGATGTGCTGTTGTCAAAAATTCTTCTATCATGATTTTCATTTGAAGTGTTGTCTCTTGTCAACAAATTATCCCTTCTTTCACTTTGCGTAGAAATAATATCTGCTCTGTTTCTTGCAAGTTCATTTCTATCTCTAGAAAAGTTTTCTTCCCTAGCAAAGTTATCTCTATTGTTGTAATTTTCATTTTGGTTAATTGAAGAATAATCAATAAAGTTGTCATCATCTCCAATTTCATTTTGAATTTGACTTATTTCTTCTTTAACAACTTCTCTTATAATATTTTCTGCTTCTGATGTAATTTGCTCTGGTTTTATTTCTGGCAAATTTCCCCTTCTAATTTCTGGTTGAGAAAAATCGTAACTTTCTTCGTGAACATATGTTGATTGATTGATTTGATTGTCATTTTTCAAATCATTAATTGCCCTATTCATATCATTATTGTTAAAATTTGAAATAGGTTGAAGTTGTCTTCTATTTTTGTTTTCCATAAATTTATTCATATCAACTTTTGGTGGAGAAAGCAGATAATCTCTAACTGACATACCTTCTGGAATTTTTGGTTCATCTTCTCTTTCTTTTGGTAATTTAATATTTTGATTTTCACTATTGATTTTTTTGAAACCACCAGCAAGACCAAGTTTTTCTCTCGCTGTAAGTTCTCTTTGTTCATTTTCTTGCTTTTCGGCATCAAACATAATATTAACATCTTCTTTTGGTGTTAATATCTTTGCAAGTTTTGGTGATTTATCAAATACAATTTTATTTTGAGTTGATGATTTTTCTTTGATATTCAATTTGACAGGCTCAGATTGCTGTTGGTTTTTTCTTAAAGATAAAATTGTTTCTACAAAAAATGCAACGCATACAACAAAAGCAAGAGAAAGCAAAATGTATGTTGAAACTGCCCCCATTAAATATGCAAGCGTAGTTGGAATAAAACCTATTATCATTCCACCAGCAGTAAATTGTTTAGTGTAATTTAAAATAATATATTTTCCATAACTCAAATCACCTGGCAAACCTACAATAATAAGTTGAATTATAGCAAGAAATAAATATAATGACAACAAAAGAAAGACTGCATATCTTTTTGGCATTACATATTTTTTATTATTCAAAAGCGCAAGTGATAATATCATGCAAAATACTGCTAGTGGATAAACAAAAATACCTAATATACCTAAGAAAAATACTTTAAGAGCAGGCACCAAATTTGTAACTGAAAATAAAAACATAAAGGTAGACAAAGCCAATAAAACTCCACCTACTATTTTCTTTTTGTTTTTCAAAGGTTTTTTGTTTTTATTTGAAATTTGAAAAGTAGCCATATCCCTTTCCTTTTGTTTTTATATAATTATATATATAAATATATCATAAACAAAAAAATATCTCAACTATCAAAGAGATATTTTTTGTTTTAACTTGTATTTTTTTAAAAAATATTGTTAAGATTGTGTGCTTTGACTTGAAGAATTGTCAATGGTGTTTGAAACTGTTGTCAAATTGAAACCATTATCTTTAAACCATGAAATAATTTTAGGAAGAGCCTCCAATGTCTTTTCTGTTGGATGCATTAAAATTAAATCTCCTCCTTGTGCATTTTTTATTGCCCTAGAATATATTAAGTCTGCATCTTTATCTCTCCAATCAACAGTATCACGAGTCCACATAATGGTTTTATAACCAAGTGATGAAGCACAAGAAACAGTGGTTTTGTCATAAACACCACTTGGTGGCGCAAACAAAGTCATTTCATAATTTAAAAGTTCTTTTATAATAGAATGTGTTGTAGAGATTTCATTTAAGTTGCCCTGTTCATCAAGTTTGTCATGGTCTTTGTGATGATATCCATGATTTGCAATTTCATGTCCATCATTATATATTTTTTTAAGAATATCTTCATTTAAAACTGCCCATGTCCCACCAATAAAGAATGTTGTTTGCACATCATTTTCTTTTAACACTTTAAGCATATCATCAAGGTATTCTGTTCCCCAGTATACATTAATCATAAGACTTACATTTTTGGTATTTTTATTACCATTGTAATAAACACCACTTACACTAGAAGAACTTGAAATAACGCTTCCACCCCAAAAAGCGAGAGTAGAAATAACCGCCAAAAGCAAAACAATAAAAGAATTAACTATCCATTTTCTAAACTTGAAAACTTTAAAATGTATTTTTTTCATAGTATAAAATATGACATTAAAATATTTTTATGACAAAAAACAAAAACACACAAGATTATTTTTACTCTTGTGTGTTTTTTAATTTACATTTCACTTTCTTCAATTTTTTCTTGATAATAGTTTAAAACAAAAAGTTTTTCCCAATTTGTAAGTTGTGAAAAGTTTTGTTCAATTTTGTTTGATAAAGCCAAATTCAAATATCTTTTTTTATAATTTTTCTCGCTTTGTTTATCACCAACAATATAGTCAAAAAGACCTTTTACTGTTTCTTCAACTTTTTTTGAAAATTTACCATTTCCTATAATTGCATCAATAACGATTTCATTATCTAAAATTCCATTTTCAATATCTTGTTCACTGTAAAGTCCTGCATATCTTACAAAATAATATCTATATAACTGCCCTTTTTCTTTTGAGGATAAAATTTTTAAAATTAGATCTTTTGCAATTTTAAATTTTTCACTCTCTTCAAACATATGCAAAATTTCATGTTTGTTTGTTTTTTCCAAATCGTTTGGATAAAATTCATTTAAAAAAATTGTGCCATTTTCATAATATCCAAGAATATCATTTGGTAAGCCAAAAAAAACAGTTTTTATTCCTAATTTTTTATTGTTTTCAATAATCTGTTTTTTTGTCATTTTTTATCCTCTTCTTTCAATTTCTTTTGTATTTCTTCTAACGAAAAACCATCTTTTTGCCAATTTTTTATTTTTTTTTGGTTTGCTTGAAATTTTGACAAGTCTTCTTCTTTGATACGCACAATATTTCCATCAAAAGACTTAACAGAAAAAAATTTCATGTTACACTCCTTATCTTAATTTTATATAAATTCAAAGATAAAGTCAATACTAAAAATATAAAAATAAAACATATAAAAAATATATGTTTTTATCAAGCAATAAAATTATTTTCTCTATTTGTTTCAATTTTATTATTTATTTTGTCAAATTCCTTATTTATAAATTCAATATCTTCATTTTTAAATGGATACAATTTTAGCAATTCTTCTTTACTAATTTTAAACTTATTTTCAAATCTTCCATTTTGTTTTATCAATATTTTATAATTTAAAAATTCTGGATAATTTTTTTTCAAAAATTGATATTTCGCCCAGTCCAAATCAAAAGATTGAACAAACCAATTAGATTTAACAAAGTCGAATCCCCTGTTTACAATTGCAAATAACTTAAATTTATTTTCAAGTTTTTCAAGAGGAGCAGAAAAAATTATAAAATTAAGTTTTATAAATTCATCATCTACCCCTAATTTATTCAACAAAGCTTTTTTCTTTAACACAGAATTTTTGTCCAATGTCAAAACTAGATATGAATTTTTTATCAACTTAGTTATCTCTTTATTATCAACTTTAAATGAGTTTTTCAACGATTCAATTTTTTCCAAGATATTTTCTTTTTTAAAGCACAAAATATTTGGATATTTTGTTATCATTTTAATAAAATCAAACGCTGATAAGTTTAATAAATCTTTATAAAATGATTTTTTATTATCAATTTCTTTTACATCATAACCTAACAAAGCTGGTGCATTTATAATTACATGTTTAATTTCTTGATTTGATAATTTAAAAGTATTTTGAATAAATTTAATTGAATTTAAAATGTGTTGTTCACTATAAGTAAAAATTGCTGGTGAACGCTTAAACATTTTGCCATAATCTTTTTTGTCAACATTTAACAAATTTTCAAAAAATTTTACTTTATTTAAAATGGTTTCAGAATTTAACTCTAAAATTGTAGGATATTTTAAACATGCTTTTTTAAATGTTTTATCATCTAATCCTGAAAAATCTAAATAATATTTAATTCTTTTTTCAATCTCTTTCATTTTATTACTCCAAAAAAAATATATCACAATTGGGTTTATCTGTCAATACATGAATTAAACAAATAGAATAATGAAATATTTTAATAATAAAGTTGTAAATAAACAAAAAAAAATCTATGCTTAGTTGCATAGACTTTTTTTATCAATTAAATAGAAAATGTATGTTATTGAGTCTTTAAGACGGGTATTTTTTTAAGGTTAATTTCTTAACCCTCAATGTAGATTTTCTACATCGTCGACTGTCTTTCTCTTTAAAAGGAGGTGATCCAGCGGCACCTTCCGATACCGCTACCTTGTTATGACTTCACCCCAGTCGCTGGTTTTACCTTAGACAGCTGCCTCCCTTGCGGGTTAGCTCACCGGCTTCGGGTCCCCCCAACTCCCATGGCGTGACAGGCGGTGTGTACAAGACCCGGGAACGCATTCACCCCGACATTCTGATTCGGAATTACTAGCAACTTCGGCTTCGTGTGGGCGAGTTTCAGCCCACAGTCTGAATTGAGAATAATTTTTTGAGGTTTGCTCCACCTTACGGTTTCGCTTCTCTTTGTGTTATCCATTGTAGCACGTTTGTAGCCCAAGACGTAAGAGGCATGATGATTTGACATCATCCCCACCTTCCTCCGTATTACCTACGGCAGTCCCATTAGAGTCCCCATCTTACTGCTGGTAACTAATGGCAAGGGTTGCGCTCGTTGCGGGACTTAACCCAACATCTCACGACACGAGCTGACGACAACCATGCACCATCTGTGCATTATATATATTGCTATATCTTCACATCTTTCAATGCTATGCTAATGCATGTCAAGTCTTGGTAAGGTTCTTCGCGTTTCTTCGAATTAAACAACATGCTCCGCTGCTTGTGCGGGTCCCCGTCAATTCCTTTGAGTTTTAACCTTGCGGCCGTACTACTCAGGCGGGATACTTATCGCGTTTGCTTCAACACGGAAGGAGTCGATACCTCCCACATTTAGTATCCATCGTTTAGGGCGTGGACTACCAGGGTATCTAATCCTGTTTGCTCCCCACGCTTTCGAGCCTCAGTGTCAGTTGCAGTCCAGTAAGCCGCCTTCGCCTCTGGTGTTCTTCCTAATATCTACGCATTCCACCGCTACACTAGGAATTCCGCTTACCCCTCCTGTACTCTAGCTATCCAGTTTTAAATGCAGTTCCAAGGTTGAGCCTTGGGCTTTCACATCTAACTTAAATTGCAACCTACGCTCCCTTTACGCCCAGTCATTCCGGACAACGCTCGCCACCTACGTATTACCGCGGCTGCTGGCACGTAGTTAGCCGTGGCTTTCTCCTAAGGTACCATCACTTTCTTTTTCCCTTAGATCAGAAGTTTACAGTCCGAAAACCTTCTTCCTTCACGCGGCGTTGCTGGGTCAGAGTTTCCTCCATTGCCCAATATTCCTAACTGCTGCCTCCCGTAGGAGTCTGGACCGTATCTCAGTTCCAGTGTGGCCGGTCATCCTCTCAGATCGGCTAATCATCGTCGCCTTGGTAGGCCGTTACCCTTACCAACTAGCTAATGATACGCAAGCTCATCTATCACCAGATTTGACTCCTTTGACCCCTTGATGATGCCATCTTGTGGTCTTATGCGGTATTAGCAATCGTTTCCAACTGTTATCCCCCTGTGATAGGCAGATTACTCACGCGTTACTCACCAGTCCGCCACTAAGATTTAATCAAAGCAAGCTTTAATTAAATCTCCGTTCGACTTGCATGTTTGAAGCACGCCGCCAGCGTTCGTCCTGAGCCAGGATCAAACTCTAACGTTCTATATCTTTATTTAAAAATATTTCTAGGTTAGTTTGCACGTACACTTCGTGCGTTTGTCTCTTAGCTCAATAACTTTAAGTAAATTGACTTTGTTTTTTCAATTCTTGTACTTTCTATTTAATTTTCATGGTTCTTTGCTATACCCTTTTCTAGGTTAGCGAGTATATATTATCACATATATCTCTCTATTGTCAACACTTTTTTACATCTTTTTTTACTTTTTTTATACTTTTTTTACCTTATCCGCGATACTCCCTACCCCGTTGTTGT
>CALVNR010000005.1 GCA_944349905.1 uncultured Clostridia bacterium
AATACGGTGTTTTTGGTGGCCTACCCGGGGCTCGAACCCGGGACCCCTTGATTAAAAGTCAAGTGCTCTACCGACTGAGCTAGTAGACCATACAAGTTATCCCAAAAAATATTTTTGGCAGGGGTGGCAGGATTTGAACCTACGAATGCAAGAATCAAAATCTTGTGCCTTACCACTTGGCGACACCCCTATGTATTAAGTTTGATTTATGGCTGGGGTGGTAGGATTCGAACCTACGCAATGTTGGAGTCAGAATCCAATGCCTTACCACTTGGCGACACCCCACCAAGTCAAAGCGATCAAAAGTTAAATCTGGGGTGATCGAAGGGGATCGAACCCTTGACCTCCAGAGCCACAATCTGGCGTTCTGCCAACTGAACTACGACCACCATAAAACTTTGTGGTGCTCCCAGAAGGATTCGAACCTTCGACCTCTGCCTTAGAAGGGCATTGCTCTATCCAGCTGAGCTATGGAAGCACAGTGGAGCAGGTGAAGGGAATCGGACCCTCGCAACCAGCTTGGAAGGCTGGGGTTCTACCACTGAACTACACCTGCACATAACATTGTTGACTTTGAAAGTTTACCATATAGTCATTGATTTGTCAAGGAATTTGACAAAAAATACTTAATTTTTTTACAAATATTTTTATCAAATTCCCATAAAATCACAAAACTATAAAACTTTTAAATCTTATAAAAAGTTTTTTACTATACATTTACCATTTTCCAGAACTATAGCATTTAAAAAATTTCTCTTTTTTAAAGCTTTAATTATCTTATTTGAAAATGCTTTAGCTTTTAATAATTCCACTTTCGTAGGAGTTGTTCCTCTTTGTAAATGTCCTACAACAAAAGTTTTAATTTCAACATTTTTACACAAAAGCTTTAAATTTGCTACAAGTTTTTCTAATTTTATAATATTTTCTCTAATTATAATAAAAGATGAATTGTTGTTTTTAAAATTAGAATTTATAACTTTAGATATTTTTAAAAAATCAATATCTTTTTCATCCGCTATCAAAAAATCTGAATTGGTAATTTTAGCAACATTTGTTGCAATCTTGTCGCATCTTCTTCCCATTACTTCAAAAATGCAACATCTGTTAAAAGTATTCATACTTGGCATAATATTGTAAATTGCATCACAGCAAGCTTTTACTGCTGTATGAAATCCCAAACTATATTCACTAATTTCAACATCATTGTCAATAGTAGCTGGAACAAACACGACTTTTATGCCATTTTCTGCAAGTCTTTTTGCACCTTTAAAAGAGCCATTGCCTCCCAAAATTAAAAGAGCATCAAACTTTTTTGCATTTTTAAGACCTTTCTTAAATTCTTCATCTGTGATAAATTTTGCACATCTAGCAGATTTTATACAAGCACCAGCTTGATTTTTAAATTTTTCTGGTTGAAACTCTGACAATGGAAATATCTGTCCGTCAATCAAACCTTTAAAGCCTTCTTTGCAAGCATAAATACTATTTTTGTATTTTTTATAAAGTTGACAAATTATTTTATTCATGCCTGGTGCATCACCACCGCTTGCCAATATTAAAATTTTCATTTATCCTCACTTAACAACAACATTAGTTTCCCCAAGCAAGCCAACAAGTTCATTTATTAGATAATTGTTTAAATCAACTTTTAAATTAAATGCAAAAGCATTTTTGGTAGATGTGCATTTAATTATTAATTGGTTTTCTCCGGGATAAGAAGAAACGATTTCTTTAACCTTTTGGTATATGTCTATATCTTTGGTATCAAATCTTAGATAAATTTTTTTGTTGTCAAAATTATTTTCAACTTCCACTTTTTGCCATGGAATAATATTCTCAACAATTATTACAGGCGTATTACCCGGCCTTATAGAAACTCTCCCCTTTATTGTAATCATCTTATCTTCTTCCAAATAATCTTTAAATTTATTAAAGAATTTAGGAAAAACAATAGACTCAAACGTTCCATAAATATCTTCAATTTTTAAAAAGCACATATTGCCTGTTTTGGTTAGTTTCTTGCTTATTTCAGCAATTCTTCCACCGCAAATTACTTGCTGGTTGTCTTTTACTCTTTCATCAACATCAATATTTACATTGTCACCAAAATCTTCTTCCATAGCACCGTTTTCTTCTTCTTGATTTAATTCATCAAACATATCCGATGTAAAATTAAACGAATCATATTTATCAATATAATCATCAAGTGGGTGGCCAGAAAGATATATACCTGCAATATTTTTTTCTTCTTTTAAAATAGCATCTTTGTTAAATTCTTTTATATTAGGATACTCAACACTATTTATAACAGCACTTTCTTCTTCAAAAGTATCAAAAATTGAAAATTGCCCAGTAGCTTTCTTCTTTTTATCTGCAATAGTTCTTTCCATTACCAATGGATATACATCCATAAGTTGAGAGCGATATTTACCAAAACTACTAAAAGCTCCACAAAGTATTAAGGCTTCTATTGTCCTTTTATTAATGCCAGATTCAGGACAAACGCACCTTGAAATAAAATCTTCAAAACTTTTGAAATCTCCATTTTTGTCTCTTTCTTCAACAATGAAATTTGTAACACTTATACCAACATTTTTCAAAGCACCAAGACCAAAACGAATGTTGCCATTTTCAGTTTTAAACAAAGAAACTGATTTGTTTATATCTGGTGGCAAAATTTCAAAACCTTCTTTTTTTGCATAATTAGTAAATTTCTTTACCAAATCAAGTGTTGCGATTCTATTGTTTAAAACAGCAGTTAAGTATTCTACTTCATAATAAGTTTTCAAATATGCAGTCTGGTATGCCACGTATGCATAAGCAGCAGCATGAGATTTGTTGAAAGCATAACCTGCAAATTTAGCCATTTGGTCAAAAACTTTTATTGAAACATCTTTCTCGTGTCCCAAAGCGAGTGCCCCTGGAATTGGAGCCCTAATACCTTTGGGGTCAACATAACCATTTAAAAATTTATCTCTTTCAAGTGGAATTTTATCAACTTGTTTTTTTCCCATAATTCTTCGCACATTATCAGCACCACCTAAGCTATATCCCCCCATAACTTGGAATATTTTCATAACTTGCTCTTGGTAGACAATACAGCCGTATGTGTTTCTTAATACAGGTTCAAGACAAGGGTCTTCATATTCAATTTGTTCAGGATTTCTTTTTCCTTTAATAAATTTTGGAATAAAATCCATAGGTCCCGGACGATAAAGTGAAATTCCCGCAATAACATCTTCAAGTGAAGTTGGTTGCAAGTCTTTCATAAACTTTTTCATTCCTGCACCGTCAAGTTGGAAAACTGCATCAGTATTGCCAGAACTTATCAATTCATAAACTTTTGGGTCGTTATATTCCATTTTTGTAAAATCAATATCGACACCATGATTTTCTTTTATATACTTTATAGCTTTATGAATATCTGTAAGTGTTCTTAAACCTAAAAAGTCCATTTTTAGTAGACCTAAATGTTCAAGTTCCAACATATCAAATTGAGTAATTACATCATTTCCGCTTTTTGCCATAGGCACATAGTCAAATACTGGGTCAGGCGCAATTAAAACTCCGGCTGCATGCATAGAAACATTTCTAGGAACACCTTCAAGCTTTATCGCCATATCAACAATTTTTTTGACTTGTTCATCTTCTTCATACATTTTCCTAAGGTCAGGAATTATGTATTGTTTGTCTTCTTCTTTGCCTGTTGTTCCAAAATAATATTTTAAAACAGGTGGTTTTTTTATTGGTTTTAAAGGTATTTCTTTGGTGATTTTATCTGTTTCAGAAAGAGGATATCTTAATACTCTTGCAACATCTTTAATTGCATTTTTTGCTTGCATATTTCCAAATGTTACAATATTAGAAACATGGTCGTATCCATATCTTCTTTTTGCGTATTCTATTACTTCTCCTCTTCTATCCATACAAAAGTCTACATCAAAATCGGGCATTGATACACGCTCAGGATTAATGAAGCGGTCAAAAAAGAGTTCATATCTCATAGGGTCAACTTGCGTTATCCCACTGCAATACGCAACTAAAGAACCTGCCCCTGAGCCACGCCCCGGACCAACAGGAATATCATTTTGTCTTGCAAAGTTAATATAGTCCCAAACAATTAAAAAGTATTCAACAAAGCCCAATTTTTCAATAGTAGTAAGTTCCATATTTAATCTTTCTGTTAATTCAGGAGTAATAACCTTATAATTTCTTTTTAAGCCCTCTTGAGCAAGTCTTGTTAAAAATTGAGCAGGAGTTTCACCACTATCAGGAACATATTGAGGAATAAAATTGTCAGAAGCTCCTAATGTGTCTTCGTCAGGGACAAAAGCATTTCCTTTGTCTTTTGCTTCTCTAAGAGATTTGGTTTTAATAAAAACATTACATTTTTCTGCAATCTCTATTGTTCTATCAAGTGCCTCTTCATAACCAGGCAACGCTTCTTGCATTTGCTCATATGTTTTTAAATAAAACTCATCAGTAGAAAATTTCATTCTGTCTGGGTCATCAATTGTCTTCCCCATTTGAACACACATTAAAACATCTTGTAGCTCTGCATCTTCTTTGTTTAAGTAGTGAACGTCGTTTGTTGCAACAAGTTTTATTCCCAATTTATCACTCATTTCAGTGAGTTTTACTAAAACTTCTCTTTCCTCTGCAAGTCCATGATTTTGAATTTCAAAATAAAAATCTTCACCAAAAAGATTTTTAAACCATAATGCTAATTTTTCTGCTTCATCATATTGTCTTTTTAAAATATATTGTGGTATATGACCTGCAATACAAGCAGACAAACAAATTAAACCTTTGCTGTGCTTTTCAAGAAGTTTATAATCAATTCTTGGCTTATAATACATACCATCCAAATAAGCAAAACTAGAAAGTTTTAGCAAATTTTGATAACCTTCATTATTTTTTGCAATCAAAATTAAGTGTCCGGTATCAGCTTTATTAGAACGGGAGTTCATATCATGCGTTACATAAAATTCTTGTCCAAGAATTGGTTTTATTCCTTTTGTTATACAAGCTTCAAAAAATTTTATAGCACCATGCATATTGCCATGGTCAGTAATCGCAACAGCTTTCCAACCTCTTTCTTTCACAATATCAACAAGTTTGTTTATTCTTGCAAGCCCATCAAGCAAAGAATATTCTGTGTGCAAATGCAAATGGACAAAATCTTTCATTTTATTCTCCTTTAAGTATTTGAGCAATTTTTAATATTCTTCTAAATCTATGATTTAAACCACTCTTTGTTAATTTTAAAGTAGAAAGTTTTAAAAGTTCATCTAAACTCTCTTCTTGATTTGCAAGACGCAAAACAGCAACTTCTTGTAAATCTTCTGGCAAAGAATCAAGACCTATTTTTTTGTTGATATAATTTATTGCTTCAACTTGTTTTAAACTTGCTTCAACAGTTTTTGAAATGTTTGCATTTATGCAATTAACTTGCCTGTTGACAACATTTCTTAGCCCCCTAGTTGCCATTTCATTAGACAAAACAAGAACATTTGAAACAGCTCCCATTAATGCGAGCAAATCTTTTATAGACTCACTGTCCTTTATATATAAAACAAAAATATTTTTTCTCGGTGAAATCTTGGAAGTAATATTAAACTCTGTCAACAATTCTTGCAAACCTTCCAAAAATTCATGTTGCCTTGATGCAAATTCAACATGATAACCTGTTGTTGGTGACTTTGAGCCTAATTGGCTTAATTTTATACTAGAAGTTCCACAACCTACAAAGGCACCTTTAATATATGAAATCTTTGTATTGTTATCACAAACCAAATTTCTGTCCAATCTATTTTGAAAAGAAATACCTTCTGCGTTTTGTTCTATAATGGAACAATCTTTTAAAATAGACATTGAAACACTAGCAGGAAAAGAAATTTTATAATAGACGGTTTTGTTAATAATGTGGTCATCTGAAATTCCCAAAGAGAGATTTTCTCCATACAATTTTTTAACAATCTTGTCAATAAAAGGAAAAACTTCCTTTGTATCTGTAATAACATCAATATTTAGACCTTGACTGTTTTTGTTTAAATTACCACAGGCATGAAAAAGACTTGACATAAAAGAAGTTGCTTCCAAACTATCTTCTATATCTTGTTCTAATATTTCTAATTTAACATCTTTTGCAAAACTCAAATTATTCCTCTCTTGTTTTCAAACTTTGGTAATTTGTCAATATTAACAACTTGATTTACTGGTATTCCCAATCTAAAAATTAAATTCAACGCATTATTACATTCTCCCACTCTATCAGGTGAATGTGCGTCAGAATTTACTATAAATTTGACACCCTCAGAAGCCATAATTTCAAGTTCTCTGTCAGTAAAATTAATTCGCTTTCCATTTAATTCTACAAAAGTCCCCTTCTCTTTTGCCATTTTTGCAACTGCAAGAGTATCTGTTGGATATCCATAATTAAGATGAGTAATAACATCAATAGGATATTTGTCTAATGCTTTTAAGAAAGCTGTTGTGTTTCTAGCAATTCTCTCTTTGCTTGGAGAAAAGACAGAGAGCCCATTTGCCCAATTTATGTAGAACAAATCATGTGCACTTTTCATCTTTACGAGATTATGAAAGCCCATTAAAAGAATATCCAAAAACTCGTAATCGTCTTCAACTATGTCAATATCCCCATCCCCAGAGGTTAAATTTGACTCAACTCCTAACAAAATATCTACACCTGTTATTTCTTTTGCATTGAGTATATCTTCTTTTAATTGAGGAATATCCTTATGCTTTATACCAAACATCCAATGATTAAATCCATGGTCTGTAATAGCAATTTGTTTTAAACCTTTATTTTGTGCAACCGAAGCATTTTCAAGTACAGTACCTTTACCATGGTTTTTTCTTGAATATTTTGTATGTGTGTGATAATCTCCAAAAAGTATCATTTTACTCTCCTCAACAATTAAATTAATTATAATACAAAAAAAAAATTTTAGCAAGAAAAGAGCAAAAAATCAACATTATTGAAAAAATAATTTAAAATATCTTATATAAACAAAAAAAGAGATTAAACAATCTCTTTATAAACTACTGCTATCTAAAATAATTGTAACAGGTCCATCATTAAGTTGATTTATCTTCATATCTGCACCAAAAACACCCTGTTTGACAACAATATTTTCACTTGCAATAAAATCAATTGCTTTTTTATATAATTCGTTTGCTATATCTGGAACTTCAGCTTGAAAAAAACTTGGTCTGTTTCCATGAGAGCAATCAGCAAGAAGTGTAAATTGACTTACAAGCAAAATTTCACCTTTGACATCTTTAATTGAAAAATTCATTTTTTCATTGTCATCTTCAAAGATTCGCAAATTTGATATTTTTTTGCACATCTTTTGACAAATTTCAAGACTATCGCCTTTTTCAACTCCCAAATAAACAACAAAACCTTTATTTATTTGAGAAATTAATTTTCCAGCAACTCTTAAATCTGCACATAAAACTCTTTGTATAACTGCTTTCATTTATTTCTCACTCTCAACTTTTCTCAAACTATTAATAAAATCAATTTCTTTTTGCAGTAACTTTCTGTTATATATATTTTCCTGTTTCAAATTTTTATTTGAGTCTACAATTAAAGGTCTATATTTCCCAACTTCACGAAATGGTTTTGGATTTTCTGCTACTGTAACAAAATTATCAATATTTTGTCTAATCATGAAATCTTCACCAAAAAATTTGATGAACTTTTCCTTTCTAGATATGTCATTGTTTCTTTTAAAATCTGCGTAATCAATATATGAAAAATAATCAGAAGCAATTTGTCCAATAGAATTTTTATCTAAAGCCATTAAACCCATTTTAGAAGAATATATATCCACATATATTTTTTCCAAATCTTTTTCATCTACAACACAAGGAGGCAAAATTCTCAATGCTCTATCAAAATCATGATACATAATATTGATACTAACCTTATTGATCGTATCAATATCACCCAATTTTAAATTATTCTTTTCCCAGAATTTAAGCAAATCAGATATTGAAAAATTATTTAATCTTCCAATCCTATAAGTTTTAAATTGATAATTTTCATCTCTATTTAAAAAATGAAAATCACTAAATTGAGGATAGCAATGAACCTCTACATTGTTTTCTTTATCAAAATATACTCTAAATAAATCTTCCATGCATTTATTTTAACACAATTAATAGCAAAAGTCAATACCTATCATAGCGTTGTAAAACAATAATATTTACATGCAAATTTAAATATGATAAACTTTTTATATGTAAAATATATTTGATAATTCAATTTAAAATAAAAAATTTTTACTATTAAAAGAAAATTAAATGTTAAAAAAAACTCTTGCAAACCAAGAGTTTTTTTATTATATAAGTTTAACAATTGCTATTTCAGCATTATCTCCTCTGCGAGTACCCATTTTAATAATTTGTGTATAACCACCACCTTGTCCAACTTCTTTAATTCTTGCAGCATATTTTGGAGCATAAACATTAAAGATTTTTTCAAGAAGAGGATGGTTTATATCTTTTGTCCTTGCAGTAAAAGCTTCAATAGATTCTTTTGATTTTCTTTGTTCTTGTCTATCAAAAAGATATGCCATGATTTGTCTTCTAGCTTGCAATTTTTTTGGACCATCGTTAGAAACAGTTTTAACAACCTTAACACCCTTTTCATCTTTGATTTCTTTTTCAACTTTGGCAATATCTTCATAAGAGTTAATTGCAAGAGTTAAGATTTTTTCAGCCTTGCTTCTAACAGACTTAGCTTTCGCAAGAGTTGTTTCAATTTTTCCAAACCAAAGAAGGTCAGAAACTTGTCCACGAATAAGTGAGTTTTTCTCCTTGCTTGGTCTATTTAATTTAGCATTAGCCATAATTTTCTCCTTTTATGAAAATTAGTCTTCGTCCTTGCAAAGAGAAAGTCCATAACTTTCAAGTTTTGCAATAACTTCGTCAATTGATTTAATACCAAGATTTTTAACTTTAAGCATATCTGCTCTTGATTTTTTAGTTAAATCTTCAACGGTATTAATACCTGCTCTCTTCAAGCAGTTATATGAACGAACAGAAAGGTCCATTTCTTCAATAGGAAGTTCCATGATTTTTACTTGTTTATCTTCTTGTCTAGAAACTAATATATCAGTTGAAGCAAGTTGAGAACAAAGTTCAACAAAAAGTCCTACATGTTCCATTACAATTTTGCCTGCAAGAGCAACAATTTCTCTTGCTGAAGTTGTACCGTTAGTTTCAACTTCCAATGTAAGTTTGTCATAATTAACGCTTTGACCAACACGAGTGCTTTCAACATTGAAGTTAACTTTCTTAACAGGTGAGAATATTGAGTCAATAGCAATAAAATCAATATTATCAAATTTTGTTTTATTAATATTGCTTGGAACATAACCCCTGCCATTTCCAATCATAACATCCATTTCAAGCACAGCACCATCATCCATAGTGCAAATATGAAGGTCTGGTGTTAAAATTTCAACATCACTATTTGCTTCAAAATCTTTTGCAGTAACTTCGCCTGCACCTGATTTTCTCAAATGAAGATAAGTAACAAAATCTTTGTTGTTGTTTTCACATTTAACAGCCATAGTCTTTAAATTCAAAATAATATCAACAACATCTTCTGTAACTCCTCTTATTGTTGAAAACTCATGAGCTACACCAGCAATTCTAACTGCAATTGCAGCAGAGCCTGGTAAAGAAGAAAGCAAAGTTCTTCTCATAGCATTTCCAAGTGTTATACCATAACCCTTTTCAAGAGGTTCAACAACAAATCTTGCAAAAGCGCCATTGTCTGTTTCTTCACAAGTAATTTTTGGTCTTTCCATTTCCATAAATAATTCCCTCCGCTATTATCTCGAATAAAGCTCGATGATAAGTTGTTCTTTGATATCGGAGTCGATATCTTCTCTCTTAGGAAGTGCTAAGATTTTTCCTGAGAGTGTGGTTGTATCAAATTCCAACCATTTTGGTGTAACAAGTTTTGTTTCCCTCAAAGCTTTGAAAGATTCAACATCTTGCTTGTTTTCTTTGATTGCAATAACATCGCCAACTTTTACAAGGTATGAAGCAATGTCAACGCGTTTGCCATTTACAGTGATATGTCCATGATTAACAATTTGACGACATTGTTTTCTGCTTGCACCAATGCCCATTCTGTAAACAACATTATCAAGTCTTCTTTCTATTAAAGAAAGCATATTTTCACCAGTAACGCCTTTCATTCTTTCGGCAGTTTCATAATATTCTCTAAATTGTTTTTCAAGAATACCATACATTCTTTTTACTTTTTGTTTTTCACGAAGTTGTGTACCATATTCAGAGAAAGCAACTCTTCTCTTAGAATTTCCATGTTGTCCAGGAATAACAGGTCTTCTTTCCATAGCACATTTTTTAGAAGTACATCTTGCTCCTTTAAGGAAAAGTTTGCACCCTTCGCGTCTGCACTGACGGCAGTCAGGTTGAATAGTTCTTGCCATTTGGTTTTCTCCTTTTAAATTCTTCTTGTCTTAGGAGGTCTGCAACCGTTATGTGCGATTGGCGAAACATCCTTAATCATAGTAACATTAAGCTCACAGTTTTGAAGTGAACGGATAGCAAGTTCACGACCACTTCCAGGTCCTTTAACGAAAACTTCAACGCTTTGAATTCCGTGTTCTTTTGCAACTTTTGCAGCATCTTCTACGCAAGATTGAGCAGCAAAAGGAGTGCTTTTCTTAGAACCTTTAAGTCCAAGTTTACCAGAAGAGCACCAAGAAAGAACATTACCATCACAATCAGTAAAAGTTACGATTGTGTTGTTGAAAGAAGTTTTAATATGAACTTGACCTGCTGAAATATTTTTAGAAACTCTTTTCTTAGTTTTTGTAGTTTTATTAACTATTTTTTTAGTAGCCATTATTCATTTTCTCCTTATTTACCTTTCTTAGAGCTACCAGCGACAACTCTCTTTGGACCTTTTCTAGTTCTTGCGTTATTTCTAGTGTTTTGTCCACGAACAGGCAATCCTTTACGATGTCTGATTCCACGGTAGCAACCAATTTCGCTTAATTTTTTAATATCCATATCGACTTTTTTACGAAGTTCACCTTCAACTACAACATTGTGTTCAATGTAGTTACGAAGTTTAGCAACTTGGTCATCAGTTAAATCTTTAACGCGAATATCAGCGCTAACACCAGTTGCTTCACAAATTTTGTTAGAAGTAACTCTACCTATACCATAGATATAAGTAAGTCCTAATTCCAATCTTTTTTCTCTGGGTAAATCTACACCAGCAATTCTTGCCATTTAATTTTCCTCCAAATTTTAATTTTTAGCCTTGAACTTGTTTGTGTTTAGCAGACTTAGAACAGATAACCATAACTTTGCCATCTCTTTTAATAACTCTGCATTTGTCACAAATTGGCTTAACAGATGCTCTAACTTTCATTTTGTCTCCTTTTTAGCCCTTATCTCTCCAAGTGATTCTGCCCTTTGATAAATCATAAGGGCTCATTTCGACTTTAACTTTATCCCCTTCCAAAATTTTAATGTAATTTTTTCTTAATTTTCCAGAAAGGTAGGTTGTAATTTCGTGACCATTAGATAATCGAACTTTAAACATTGTGTTTGGAAGTACCTCTTCAACAACTCCCTCAAATTCGATAACATCTTCCTTAGACATGCTCACTCCTTTTTTGATTTAAAAATTTTCTAATTGCACAATTTACTCTTTCATTTTCATCTGCGAGAATTTGTGCGTCCATTTTTGAATTCGTAAACAATCTTACATGCTTCAAATTCTTCTTTTTAGGGTTATTTTTTTTCAACCTTTTCCCATCAACAATAAATACTTTATCCTTTTCAACTTTCAAAACTACAAAAATTTCATTTTTTTCTTTGCCTGCAAGTGCCTGCACTACATTTCCAATTTCCATAGCTTTTCCTTTTACAAAGTCAAAATTTCAATACCTTCATTTGTTATGTGAACAGTATTTTCATAATGGGCAGAAGGCAAACCATCTCGTGTTATTACACCCCAGCCATCTTCAAGCAACCAAACTTCCTTGCGTCCCATGTTAATCATAGGTTCTATGGCAAGACAAGCGTTTTCGGTTACCAAAGGCCCATCAGTAACCTTTCCATAATTTGGAACAGAAGGTGGCTCATGCATTTTTTTGCCAATTCCATGTCCAACAAGTTCTCTTACAACAGAATAACCATTTTTTTCTGCATAAACTTGAATAGCATGTGACATCTCGCCAAGCCTATGACCAACCTTCAAGTTTTTAATTCCTTCGAAAAAGCATTGTTTTGTAACATCAATAAGTCTTTGCTTTTCGGGAGAAATTTTTCCAACTGGAAAAGTTCTTGCAGCATCACCATTGTACCCCTTGTAGATAACACCAAGGTCAATGCTGATTATATCTCCTTCTTTTAAAACGATATCTTCACTTGGAATACCATGTACAACCATTTCATTAACAGATGCACAGATAGAACCAGGATATCCTTCATAACCCAAAAAAGAAGGAGTTGCACCACTATCAATTATAAACTTTTTTGCTAAAAAGTCAAGTTCTTTTGTAGAAATACCGGGCTTAACCAAGGTTTCACAATAATTAAGCGCATCTCTTGTAATTTGTCCGGCTTTTCTCATCAAAACTAACTCTGCTGGTGTCAAATTATTCATTTTTCAATCCTTCCAAAAAAGTTTTAACAGGTTTGTATGTCTCTTCTGGCGAGCCGGCTGAAGAAACAACGAATACCTTATCACCGTAGAAGTTTATAAGTGGTGTAATATTTTGTTTATAAACTTCCAGACGAGCTTTTATTGCATCAGGTTTATCGTCATCACGCTGAAACAATGGAGTTTGACATTTTCTACAAAGACCATTATATCCTTCATGGTTTGTATTATCAATTTCTCCGCATTTTGGACAATTTCTTCTTGAAACCAATCTTTTTACAATTTCATCTAAATCAAGCTCAATTGATATAACTGCATCAATATCTGTGATTTTCGCAAGCAATTTTGCTTGATTAAGAGTTCTTGGATAACCATCTAAAATATAACCGTTTAAACAATCATTTTTAGAAAGTCTGTTTTTGAGAACTTCAAAAGTAATTTCGTCTGGAACCAACTTACCTTCTTTTTGATAAGAAGCAACAGTTTCTCCCAATTTTGAATTTTCCTTTGCTATTTCTCTTAGTATATCCCCAGTAGAAAGTTGTGGTAAATTGAAATCTTTAACTATATTTTTTGCCAAAGTTCCTTTTCCACTTCCTGCGGCTCCAAGTAAAACCAATTTCATTAATTGTCCTCCATTTTTTGTGGTTTTAACCACTATGCTTTACAGCGGGAATTAATCCCGCTGGTAATGCTGTGTTAATTCAAAAATCCTTTATGATTTCTCATAAACATTTGAGCTGATAATTGTTTATCAAGTTCTAGTGCAACAGAAACAACAATCATAAGACCTGTCGTACTGAATGCATTAATAAGAATTGAAGCTGTTGTTGCTCCACCAATAGCTTTAAATGCAAGCGATGGAACAAGAGCTATACATGCTAAGAATATCGCACCAAACAATGTAATCCTGCCCGAAATTTTTCCTAAATAATCAGCAGTAGGTTTTCCAGCTCTTATACCAGGAATAAACCCACCTTGTTGTTGAATTCTTTTGCTGATGTCATTAGGGTCAAAAGTAATTTTTGAATAGAAGAATGCAAATACTAAAATAAGCAAAGCTGTCAAAACAATATAAAGCCAAGAGTTAGTTCCCAACCAATCACTATACCAAGTTACATTAGGCCAGAATATTGATATAACAAGTTGTGGGAAAGTAAGTAAAGCATTTGCAAATATAATAGGCATAACACCTGTTGCATTTACTTTAATAGGAATATAATTGCTTTGACCACCATACATTTTTCTACCTTTGATTTGTTTTGCATATTGAACATTTATTCTTCTTTCGCCACCATCAATAAACACGATAAGAGCGAAGATTGCAATAACAGCAACAATAAACAAAACGATATACCAAATGTAATTAATATCTTGAATAGTAAATTGAATTGCTTGGAAAAGACTTTGACCAGCAGTAGCCAAAATACCAACAAAAATAAGAAGGCTAGTGCCATTGCCAATTCCAAGGTCTGTAATTCTTTCACCAATCCAAACAGTGAACATAGCACCGGCAACCATAGTTATCACAACACCAGTTCCGATTAACCAAGCAGGAAGTCCAGCAAGGTCTTTTGCTAAATTATCTGAATAAGCAACAACTATACCAACAGCCTGAGCAATTGCTAATATCAAAGCAGCAATTCTTGTATAAAGATTTATTTTTCTTCTTCCGTCTTCGCCACTTTTTGCAGCTCTTTCAAGTGCAGGAATAGCAACTGTCAAAAGTTGAATAACAATTGATGCCGTAATATATGGAGAAACTCCAAGTGCTAATATTGAACAGTTTGAAAGTGCACCACCGCTAACCAAGTTCATAAGTTCAAAAAAACCAAAATTTGAACTTGAAGTGTCAACGATACTTGTGCTGAAACCAACGCAAGGAATCCAGCAACCAACTCTATAAATGAAAAGTAAAAGAAGTGTAATTAAAATCTTCTTTCTCAAATCTTTTACTTTAAAAGCTTCCGCTATTGTTTTAAACATTATAACTCCTCAATTTTACCGCCAACTTTTTCAATTTTTTCTCTAGCTTGTTTAGTAACTTTATTAGCTTTAATAGTAAGTGGTTTTGTAAGTTCACCGTCGCCCAAAACTTTTAAGCCATATGGAGCCATCTTACCAATAAATCTAGTTTCATAAAGAAGTTCTTCTGTAATTACTGCATTTGGTTCAAATGCTTCAAGGTCTCCAACATTGATGCAAGAATAATTTTTTCTAAAATTCTTGTTGTTGAATCCACGAATAGGAATTTTTCTAATTAAAGGAATATTTCCACCTTCAAATCCAGGTCTTACTCCACCACCACTACGAGCATTTTGACCTTTGTGACCTTTACCACTGGTCTTTCCAATTCCACTTCCAATACCACGACCTACTCTAACTTTTTTAGTAGTAGCGCCTTGTGCAGGTTTTAAATTATTAAGTTCCATAGTGTCCTCCTATTTAACTTCTTCCACTTTAACAAGGTGAGCAACATGGTGGAGGCTACCTCTAATGGATTCATTATCAGGGAGAAGTTTTGATTGGTTTAATTTTTTTAATCCAAGTGCTTCAATAATAAGTGCTTGTTTTTTGTTATATCCAATGCAACTTTTTATCCAAGTAACTTTAAGCATTTTTTGTTTAGCCATAATTTCCCCCTTTAAATTTCGTCAACGCTTTTTCCGCGTCTTCTAGCAATTTCTTCTTTTGTTTTAAGTCCCATAAGTCCTTCAAAAGTTGCTTTTACGCAATTGATTTTGTTTGAAGAGCCATGTCTTTTTGTAACGATGTTTGAAATTCCAGCAAGTTCAATAACTGCACGAGCAGAACCACCTGCTATAACTCCTGTTCCGGCTGGAGCTGGAAGAAGAAGAATTTTTGTAGAAGAGAATTTACCAATAGTTTCGTGTGGAATAGAACCATCAACAACAGGAACCATTTTCATGTTTTTCTTAGCAATAGTAGTAGCTTTTTCAATAGCACTACTTACTTCTTTGCTTTTTCCTATTCCAAGTCCAACTTTGCCTTTTTTATCCCCAACAACTACCAAAGCTGAGAAACGCAAAGTTCTTCCACCTTTAACAACTTTTGTAACTCTACGAACAGAAACTACTCTTTTTTCTATATCGCTTTGTTCTCTTCTTGGAGCTCTATCTTTATGGTCTTGTTTTGGTTTAAACCCAGATTTTTTGCTTTTAGAAGATTCTTCAACATTTTCAGTTACAATTACTTCATTTTCTGCCATGATTTCCTCCTAGAATTTAAGCCCAGCTTCTCTGGCACCATCTGCCAAAGCCTGAACACGACCTATATAGATATAACCGCCTCTGTCAAAAACAACTTCATTGATTTTTTTGTCAAGAGCTCTTTTTGCAATTGTTTCACCAACAATTTTAGCAGCTTCACTCTTTGTTTTCCCTTCGCATTTGCTTGCAATTTCTTTTTCAAGAGTTGAAGCAGAAACAAGAGTTTTTTGACTTTCATCATCAATAATTTGAGCATAAATTTGGCTTAAAGATCTGTAAACACAGAGTCTTGGTCTAGAAGCAGTTCCGCTAACTTTTCTGCGAACTCTCTTATGACGAACGAGTCTTTCTTGATTTTTATCAGTTTTCTTAATCATTTTTCAAACTCCTATTTCTTACCTTTACCGGCAGTTTTTCCGACTTTTCTAATAACAACTTGATCAGCATATCTTACGCCATAACCATGATATGGTTCAACTGGTCTAATACTCTTGATATTTGAAGCAAATTGTCCTACTTTTTGTTTGTCAATTCCACTAACAACTATTTCAGTTGCAGATGGAGTTGATACTTGTAAATCAGCTGGAATTTCTACTTCTACCGGGTGAGAAAAACCAAGGTTCATCACAAGTTTGTTTCCACTAACAGATGCTTTATAACCAACACCTGATATAATAAGTGATTTTTTAAATCCTTCGCTTACCCCAACAACCATATTGTGAGCAAGAGCTCTATAAAGACCATGTTTTGCATTTGAAGAAGAAGTTTCTTTTGCAATAACAAATGAAAGTTCTTGTCCTTCAATTTTAGCTTCAATAGCTTTATCTATTTGTTGAGACAATGTTCCTTTTGGTCCATTGACAGTAAGGATTTCATTTTCAAATTTAGCAGTTACACCAGCAGGCATAACAATAACTTTTTTACCAATTCTTGACATAATTTCCTCCTTACCAAACATAAGCAAGAACTTCGCCACCTACATTAAGCTCTCTTGCAGTTTTGTCTGTAACAATACCTTTATTTGTTGAAATAATAGCAATGCCAAGACCACTGATAACTTTTGGAAGTTTGTCTTTTTGAGCATAGATACGAAGACCAGGCTTAGAGATTCTTTTGAGACCTTGTATAACACTGTCGCCAAATTCGTCATATTTTAAAACGATTTGAATATTTCTTTTGTTGCCATCTTTAACTTCTTCATAAGAAGCAATATAACCTTCTTCTAAAAGAATTTTAGAAATAGCAAGCTTTTCGTTTGAAGCAGGAACACTTACGCTTTCGTGTTTAGCACTGAGTGCATTACGAATTCTAGTGAGCATATCTGCAATTGGATCTGTAACTAACATAAATTTCCTCCTTCTTACCAACTAGCCTTTTTAACGCCAGGAATTTCACCCTTGTTTGCAAGTTCTCTGAAACAAACTCTGCAAATGCCATATTTTCTCAAAACAGCATGTGGTCTGCCACAAAGAGAGCAACGAGTGTACTCGCGGGTTTTGTATTTTTGAGTTCTTTTTTGTTTTTCAACTAATGCTTTTCTTGCCATAATTTACTCCTATTTAGCAAAAGGCAAACCAAGTGCCTTTAAGAGAGCTTTTGCTTCTGCGTCAGTTTTTGCAGTAGTAACAAAAGTAATATCAAAACCTCTAATTTTTTCGACTTTTTCATAAACGATTTCTTGGAATATAAGTTGTTCTTTTATTCCCATAGAGTAATTTCCTTTGCCATCAAAAGATTTATCAGAAATACCTCTAAAGTCTCTTACACGAGGAAGAGCTACAGCTGTAAGCTTATCAAAGAATTCATACATTCTTTCTCCTCTAAGAGTAACTTTCGCACCAATTTTTTGTCCTTCTCTTAAAGCGAAGTTTGAAATTGATTTTTTTGCAGTTGTAACAACTGGCTTTTGACCAGAAATTACAGCAAGTTCTTCAACTGCGATGTTAAAGCTTTTTGAGTTACCTTTAACTTCACCAAGTCCCATGTTAAGAACGATTTTAACAAGTTTTGGAACTTCGTTGATGTTCTTGTAACCAAATTCTTTAACAAGAGCTGGAACAACTTCTTGCTTGTATTTAGTCAAAATTCTGTTTTCTTGTTTTTCCATACTTAACTCCTACTTAGTTTTCTTTGCAGTTTCCGACTTTTTTGTTGTTTTTGTTGTAGAAGATTTTGTTGCTGTTTTCTTTTCAGCAGTTTTAACTTGACTTGCAACTTCTTCTTTCTTTACAACTTTTTTAGCTTCTTTTTTTGCTTGCTTAACAAATTCTTTATCAAGAGAAGCGCCACATTTTTTGCAAACGCGCACTTTTTTGCCATCAATTTCTTTATGAGCAACTCTTGTAGCTTTATTGCAAACTGGGCAAACTACCAAAACATTTGAAGCATCAATAGGAGCAGTTTTCTTTACAATTCCGCCTTTGTCTTGTTGAGACTTTGGTTTTTGATGTTTTGTTACAATGTTTACATTGTCAACTAAAACTTTGTTTTTATCAGAGTAAACTGCATCAACTTTACCAGTTTTACCTTTGTCTTTTCCAGTGATAACTAAAACTGTATCACCCTTCTTAATTGTCATCTTCATAGTTTGCTCCTTTTAAATTACGTCTGGGGCAAGAGAGATAATTTTCATATATCCTCTGTCACGCAATTCTCTGGCGATTGGCCCAAACACACGAGTACCTTTTGGTTGTTTTTGGTTGTCAATAATAACAGCGGCATTTTCATCAAATCTGATGTGAGAACCGTCTGCTCTGCGAAGTCCTTTTGAAGTACGAACGATAACAGCCTTAACAACATCACCTTTTTTAACAGTTCCACCTGGAATAGCTTTTTTAACAGAAGCAACAATAACATCACCAATGTTTCCACTTCTTCTAAAAGAGCCACCAAGTACTCTGATACACATGATTTCTTTTGCACCAGTGTTATCAGCAACTTTGAGTCTTGTTTGTGGTTGAATCATATTCCCTCCTTACTTCGCTTTTTCAACGATTTCAACAACTCTGAAATACTTATCTTTGCTAAGTGGACGAGTTTCCATAATTTTTACAATATCGCCAACTCTGCATTCGTTAAGTTCATCGTGAGCTTTGAATGTTTTTGATTTTTGAACGACTTTTTTATAAATAGGGCTTTTAACTCTTGAAACAATTTTTACAACAACAGTTTTGTCCATTTTGCCTGCGCTAACAACTTCGCCCTGTCTTGTTATTCTACGATTTCTATTTTGTTCCATGGTTTCCTCCCTGTTCGGCAATTTCTTTTTCTCTTATAACAGTTTTTACTCTTGCAATATCTTTTTTAATATTATGAATTGCCATTGGGTTTGCAAGAGATCTAGTAGCGTGAGAGAAACGAAGATTAAATAATTCAGAATTAAGTTCTTTAAGCTTAGCGTTTAACTCAGCAACTGTAAGAGTCTTGATATCATTAATTTTCATCTTTCACACCACCTTTATCTTCTTCTTTCTTCACAAACTTAACTTTGCAAGGAAGTTTGTGTCCAGCAAGTCTAAGTGCTTCTTTTGCGATTTCTTCGCTAACTCCTTCAATTTCAAATAAAACTCTTCCTGGTTTAACAACAGCAACCCAGAATTCAGGAGAACCTTTACCAGAACCCATACGAGTTTCAGCAGGTTTTTTAGTAACAGGTTTGTCAGGGAAAATCTTAATCCAAACTTTACCACCACGTTTAATGTATCTTGTCATAGCAATACGAGCAGCTTCAATTTGGTTAGACTTAATCCAGCATGGTTCAGTAGCCATCATTCCATAAGTTCCATAACTTACAGTGTTACCTCTCATAGCTTTTCCTGTCATTCTACCTCTAAAAACTTTTCTTCTTTTTACTCTCTTAGGCATCAACATTATTCTTGTCCTCCTTTTTTATCAGACGACTTGTTGCCAAGAATTTCACCTTTGTAAATCCAACATTTAACACCGATTTTACCAATCATTGTGTAAGCAGCTGTTTCACCATAGTCAATGTCTGCTCTAAGAGTATGAAGTGGAACAGAACCTCTAAATTGTTTTTCTGTTTGAGCTTTTTCGTTTGCTTTTAACAAAACGCCACTAACTTGAACTTTACAGCCCTTAGCTCCTGCTTTCATAACTCTTTCAATAGCTTGTTTTAATGCTCTTTTTGCAGCAACTCTTTTTTCAATTTGTTGAGCAATGCTTTCTGCAACAAGTTGAGCATCAAGGTCAGGTTTTTTGATTTCCTTAACATTAACTACCAAAAGTTTTACTGGTCTGATTAATTTTGAAATTTCTTTTTTAATGTTTTCAATTCCTGCACCTTTAGTTCCAATTATCATACCAGGTTTAGCAGTGAAAACATTAACTACAAGTTTGCTTTCTGTTCTTTCAATTGTAACTTTTGAAATAGAGCAAGCTTTGTATTTTTTCATAATGAAGTTTTTAACATCTTGGTCTTCTTTCAAATTGATAGCAAAAGTTTTCTTATCTGCATACCAAGTTGAATTCCAATCTTTGTTAATTCCAACTCTAAGTCCTATTGGACTAACCTTTTGTCCCATTTTAGCCTCCTACCACTTCATCAAGCACAATTGTGATATGTGAAGATTTTTTGAGAATTCTGTCTGCTCTTCCTCTTGCTCTATAAGCGATTCTTTTAAGAAGTGGACCGCTTGTAACATAAGCTTCGGCAACAAACAATGTTTCAACATTTTTTCCTTGATTGTTTTCAGCGTTTGCAATTGCACTTTTTAAAACATTCAAGCTTTCCTCAGCACCTTTGTCAGGCATATTTTCAAGGATAGCAACAGCTTCTTGCGCTTTTTTGCCACGAATAAGGTCAAGGACAATGCGAATCTTTGATGGACTCATTCTAATGTATTTTGCAACAGCAAAAGGTCTTTTATCTTTGTTTTCTGCACGCTTTTGCGCTTTTTGTCTAATTCTTGTAGCCATTATTCACCTCTTATTTGCCCGCTTTTTTAGCGACTGCCGACTTTTTGATATGTCCCTTATAAGTTCTAGTTGGAGAGAATTCTCCAAGTTTATGTCCTACCATATCAGCAGTACAATATACAGGGACATGTTTTTTACCATTGTGTACTGCAAATGTAAATCCTACAAAATCAGGATAAATTGTAGATGATCTTGACCAAGTTTTAATAGGTTTTTTAACCCCAGACTCTTGCATTTGAGCCACTTTCTTTACCAAACTTGGATGAACATAAGGTTTTTTATAAGATGATTTGCTCATAACATTCTCTCCTAATTTATTCTCTTAACCATTAAGCGGTTAGAGCGATTTTTTCTCTTTCTAGTTTTATAACCAAGAGCAGGTTTACCCCAAGGAGTAACAGGTGAAGCCATACCAACAGGACTCTTACCTTCACCACCACCGTGCTTGTGGTCATTAGGGTTCATCGCAACACCACGAACTGATGGACGAACTCCCATGTGTCTTTTTCTTCCAGCTTTACCAAGAGAAACAAGTTCGTGGTCAAGATTACCAACTGTTCCGATAGTAGCTCTGCAAGTAAGAAGAACTTTTCTCATTTCACCAGAAGGAAGTCTTAATGTAGCATACTTGCCTTCTTTTGCCATAAGTTGAACTTCACTTCCAGCACTTCTAGCAAGTTGTCCACCTTTTTTAGGTTGAAGTTCAATATTATGAACCATTGTACCAACTGGAATAGAAGCAAGTGGAAGGTTATTTCCAACTTTAATATCAACATTTTCACCACTCATAACGATGTCGCCATCTTTAAGACCAAGTGGAGCAATAATGTATCTTTTTTCACCATCAGCATAGCTTAACAATGCAATGTAAGCCGTTCTGTTTGGGTCGTATTCAATTCCAACAACTTTTGCAGGAATATTGTCTTTATTTCTTTTAAAATCAATGATACGATATTTTTGTCTGTTTCCACCACCTTGGTGACGAACAGTAACTTTTCCTTGTGAATTTCTTCCAGCATTTTTAACCTTTTTAGCAAGAAGAGATTTTTCAGGAGTTTTCTTTGTAATTTCTTCATAGGAAGAGGTTGTATAGAATCTTCTTCCAGCAGAAGTAGGTCTATGAATTTTGATTGCCATTATAGTCTCCTCCTAATTAGTTCAAACTGTCAAAGAACGCAATTGTTTTAGAATCTTTTGTAAGTGATACAATAGCTTTTTTGTAATCACTTGTTCTTCCTTCCGTTCTTCCAGATTTTGTATTTTGAAACTTTTTGTGTCCTTTAACATTGATTGTGTTTACTTTTTCAACTTTAACGCCAAAAAGTTCTTCGACTGCTTTTTTTATTTCAATTTTGCCAGCGTTTTTGTTTACAAGGAAAGTGTAAACTTTATTTTGGATGCCAGCAAAACTTTTCTCAGAGAGAATAGGTTTGATAATAATTTTTTGTGCTTCCATTATTCTGCGTACGCCTCCTCAATAGATTTTATAGCTGACTGTGTCATAACGATGTTTTTGCTTGAAACAACATCGTAAGTGTTAAGTCTTGCAATTTCTTCAACATCAAGAGTTGGAATATTTGCACATGATTTAACAATATTGCTATCATTTTTGTCATTAACAACAAGAGTATTGCCGTTAAATTTGAATGCATTTACAAATGCTTGTGCATTTTTAGTTTTAGCGCTATCAAAAGCGAAAGTATCAATGATTGTAACTTCGTTTTGTCTAATTTTTTGACTTAAAGCGCTAAGAAGAGCAAGTCTTTTCTTTTGTTTGTTAACTTTCTTAGAAAAGTCTCTTGGTTTTGGAGCAAATACAACTCCACCACCAGTCCATTGTGGACCTTTTGTAGAACCTTGTCTTGCACGACCAGTTCCTTTTTGTCTCCAAGGTTTTTTAGCATGACCTCTTACTTCACTTCTTGTAAGAGTAGATTTTGTACCTTGTCTTTGATTTGCATTATAAGCTACAACAACTTCATGAATAAGAGGTTCGTTGTATTCAACTGCGAAAAGGTCATCTGAAAGATTTACAGAGCCAACTTCCTCAGCCATCATATTATAAACTTTAACTTTTGCCATGACCTTCTCCTTTATTTACTAACCTTTTTTGCTTCTCTTATTGTAACGATTGAGCCCTTAGGACCAGGAACGCATCCTTTAACTAAAAGAATATTTCTTTCGCTATCAACCTTAACAATTTCAAGATTTTGCATTGTAACTCTTTCAACACCATAATGACCAGGCATGTGTTTGTTTTTAAACACTCTTGATGGAGTAGAGTTTGCACCCATAGAGCCGACTTCTCTATGAACAGGTCCAGTTCCGTGTGTCATTTTAAGTCTGTGAGCGTTCCATCTTTGGATAACACCTGTAAACCCACGACCTCTTGTAGTTCCGCTAACATCAACTTTATCTCCTTCTGCGAAGATGTCTGCTTTAATCTCTTGACCGAGATTATATTCACTACTGTTATCAAATTTAAGTTCTTTAACCAATCTGTAAGTTTCAACACCAGCTTTTTTGAAAGCTCCAGTTCTTGGTTTGTTTACTCTGTGTGCCTTTTGTTTGTCAAAAGCAACAACAACTGCACTGTAACCGTCTTTTTCATCGTTCTTAACTTGAACAACAGGGCAAGGACCAGCCTCAACAACTGTAACAGGGATTACAAGCCCATCTGGAGTGAAGACTTGTGTCATACCCAATTTTTTGCCAATAATTGCTTTTTTCATAAAAATGTCTTCCTCCTATTATAATTTGATTTTGATATCAACGCCAGCAGGCAAATCTATCTTCATTAGAGCGTCAACTGCTTTTGAAGATGGTGAATAGATATCAATAAGTCTTTTGTGAGTTCTTGACTCAAATTGTTCACGACTATCTTTGTCTTTGTGTGGTGAACGGATAACTGTAACCACTTCTTTATCAGTAGGAAGTGGAATAGGGCCAGCGACTTTTGCACCAAACTTTTCAGCTGTATCAATTATTCTTTTGCAAGCTTCATCAATCAAAGCATGTTCAAAGGCCTTTAATTTAATTCTAATTACTTGTGTTGCCATTAAATATATACCTCCCGTAATAGCATAACCAATCTAATCACTCGCGTTAAATGAACATTGTATATTGTGTTACACTTGCCCGCGTGTATCTCGCTGTGAGAGATTAAAAAATGTGATTTTAATTGGTCGCCCGCAGTCTTAAATTGCCGCGGACTTGTCCACATGAATTCTCTTTGATTGCCGGTAATCAAAGTAACCTCATGTTTCAACCCATAATTCACAGCATATGCATTGTAACAAATATGGAATATTTTGTCAAGCATTTTTTTAAAAAAATATTTAAGATTTTTACAACAAAAAAACCGACGCAACTAATAAAAGCCACGTAGGTTTTAAATCTATCTATAAAAGTTTTTATGATTGCATATATAATGAAAATATTTTTTATGTAAATATATGATATTAATAATAATAGTCATATTTTAAAATTTGAATTATTAATTTATCTTTAATATTTTTAAACCAGCTCTCCACTCTAAGTTTAAAGCAAGTATTTTTAAAATTTCTTTTTCTGTGTTATTTACAAGACAAAGGGTTTTCAACTTATCATAATCACAATCTTTTAATAATTGAAGAGATTTATAAGCTTCAAATCCAACTTTAAAAGAATTTTCAGTTTTGCAATTTGGACAGACAAAACTTCCTTTATTTAAATCAAAATAAACTATTTTTAAAGTAGCATCACAAGATGAACATTTTTCAAAAACAAAAGAATATCCCATAATTTCCGTTATTTTCAATAAAAATTTATCAAAAACGTAATATTTTTTAACATTTTCATAACATATCGTTTTTAAAGCTTTCAAAAGTTCTATAAAAATAAAGCTATCACTTTGATCCGTCGCCACACTTTTAATTAAATCTAAAATCGCACAACCTTCATAAAACTTATCAATATCTTTTGTTAAATCATAAAAATTATCAATTATTTCTACCTGTGTTACAATGTTATTGCCCTTTGTGTTTTCAATTATAAACTCTCCAAAGCAAAAAGGCTCTTTTGCCATTTTTAGTTTTGCTTTACTATCCCTTACGCTTTTCATTGACACAGCAAGTCTACCTTCTTCCAATGTGAATAAGTCAACAAGCTTATCCTTTTCTTTGTAATTAATATTACCTAAAACAATTGCTTTTGTTTTTATTGTAGCCATAAATTAAAACTCTCTTTCTGTTTCAAATCTTTTTTCTAGAATATCAGCTTTACAAAGACTGTCAACGGAGTGTCTTAACAATTGCAAATCTCTCCCATCGCTTAATTCGTAAGCAAGCATGAATAAGTTTGCTTCATTTTTAAGTTTTCTTATTTTATCCATATCCAGTCCTCCTTTACAATTCTAGTATGAGCAATTTAAATAAAAAAAGCAAACAATTTTTGATGTTTGCTAAAAAATATTTATCTGTTTATTTTACTTTTTTTTTCAAAATTTAACAAAAAATGGTTGTTTTTTGCTTATTTTTCTTAATTTTTTCTATATTTTTTAAAATAAACAATCAATCTTTTGTCTTTAATAATTTTTCAAATACAGTTTTATTTGACAGTAATCTATCGTTTTTTTCATATTTTAATGCTTCATTTATATTACTCAATGCCTTAGCATAATTTCCCAAATTATAATAACAAATAGAAAGATAGTCATAAGGCAACTCACCCCAGCACTTAGGGTCAGACATATAACTTAAATATCTTGAAGATATTTTCAACATTTGTTCAAAAAAGACAGATGCCATTAAATAATTACTTTTCTCATAATAAAACAGACCAAGCTCAAAATATGGTTCTCTTATATAATCAGCTTCTAAAAGTGATTTTAACAAATATTCTTCTTCTTTTTCGTTCTCACCTTTCTGCTTATAACAAAAAGCAATAAACCGATAACTAGCACTTCTTTCATCTTTCCATGTGGCGTTGGGCATGTTTAAATGCTTATTTAATGTTTCTATCGCTTGATCATACTTACCATGAAACATATATTCTCTACCCAAATAATGCATATTTCTATCATTTGTTGGATCTTCTTTTACAGAAATTTCTAAAAGTGGCAAATATGAACCTCTTGATTTTGTATTGTCAGCTTTATGATATAGTCTAAGTTGTGGCAAATCTATCGTTTTGTAATAATCATTTGTTAATGGCATTAAAATTTCGTGAACAGGATTTACCCACTTAAACATTTTATTTTTATGAATTTTATCTGCCATGAAAACTATTCCCTCACTTCCATCAGGATTAAAATTCCATGTATAACGATATCTAACCCTTCCAATATCATCTTGCCAATTTTCTTTTAAAATTTTTGCCCAACCTTTTTCAAAAAATTCATCCATGTCAACACATACACAAATTTCTGCATCATCTGGAATAAACTCTAAATTATCGTTCCTTGCCACATCAAATCTAAAATTATTATATTTCTTTTGATATACAGAAACTCCCAATTCTTTAAGCCTTTCAACTGTTCCATCACTGCTTCCAGTATCTAGAACGCACATATAATCAGCTTCTTTTGCACTTTCAACCCAACGGTCTACAAATTTTATTTCATTTTTCGCTATAGTATAAATACAAATTTTCTTTTCCATATTAACAAAATATGTAAATATATTAAATTTTGTTAGTTATTTTATTATTAATCTTTTCCTAATTTAATTTTTCCTTTAAAAATCATTTTAACAATAATCGCCCAAACTAGTACTAGTCCCGAATAAGCATATCCACCTCCAACAAAAAGCCAGTATCCTATTCCATTGTTTAATTCTAAATTTTGATAATCAGAAGATAAAACAAATGAAGAAATGACTGATTCACAAATCATATGCATGGAAAATATGCAAATAAATATAAAAACTGCGTAAATAATAAGTTTGTTAACATGTTTTTTTAAATTTTCTTTTTTTACATTTAATACAATCAGAATAAAAAATACAAATGAAATTAATAAAGGAATCACACAAATTGCCCAACCAGACATTTCAGTAAAAGCAATTTCCCTTTGAAGACCGTCAATAATTGTTGCATTATAATTACAAAAATTAGGCATATACATTCCTATAATAATAGCAACCAACCCAAAAGGAATTAAAATAAATATAATTCCTGGCATGGTTTTTCCACTAATCAATTTTTTATAATTTATTTTATCATTCATAAATATTCTCCTTTCGAGCATATTATATGTTAGGTAGCACCTAATTGTCAAGTAAAGTTAGGTAAAAACTAATATAATACAATTATGAACTTTAAAGCAGAACAAATAACAAAAAATTTAAAAAGGGAAATTGAATTAAGTGGAAAAACAAAAAGTGAGATAGCAAAAGAGTTAGGTATTTCAAAACCTACACTATCTCAGTATCTTTCTGGCAAAATTTTTCCATCTTTAACCACGTTTGCAAGATTATGTGAAATTATAGACTGTTCTGCTGATGAAATTTTGGGATTAAAATAAATTTTATATAAAAAATATCTCTTTTTTTGTACAATTAAATATGTTTTGTTTCTCTTTCTAACCATTTAATAATAACATTTATAATATATTCACACTCATCATTAGTCAATATATGTGTTTTTTCTATGTGATGCCATTTGTATATACATTCTCTGCAACATGTTGCAGTTGCGTGCTGAGCAATAAAAACAGGATGACCTTTCATTGGAGTTTGCTTGCCATCATTAAATTTGGATATATCTTTTAAACGCTTCTCTACAAAATCATGAGCATGCGATTTTATTTTTTCCATGTCTTTTATAGAAATATAATTGAAATCTTTCTCTTTTAAATGAAAAGAGCTTCTGAATTTTGAATTTTCCAGTTTATCTAAAATTCTATTAATATTATCCATGTTTTAATAATAACATCTTTCCTCAAAAAATTATACCGATTTATAAAAATTAAATAAAAATACATTAAAGTACAAATTAAATTATTTTATTATTTAAAATAAAAAATGTAATAATAATAAAAAAAACAGCGAATATAAATCGCCATTTTTTCTAAAAAATTTTTGGTGCGACGCAAGGGATTCGAACCCCTGACCTTTCGTTCCGTAGACGAACGCTCTATCCAGCTGAGCTAGCATCGCATAACTAAATTCTTGCATATTATATCACAAAATGTTTAAACTTGCAAGTTATTTAAAAAAAAAGACAATAAAGTATTGTCTTTTTTTAAAATAATGATGATAACAATCTCATTATTGCTTGCAATGATTTTGTTATCCATTTTTTATTTTTAAAAAATTGAACTGAAACTTGTTGCGAATTTTTTATATCTTCATTTAAAATCTGATAATATTGATTATTTATATCTTTCGAATAAATTATTACTGTGTCTTCAAAATTAAGCCCAAATGAACGATTGTCCATATTGCAAGTTCCAATGCTCACTTTATTACTGTCAACAAGCAATGTTTTGCTATGCAAAAAACCATTATATAAATATATTTTAACTCCCATTTCTGCCATTTCTTTTAAATAAGACAGTGTCGCCAAATAGACAGTCTTTTTATCCGGAATTGCAGGTACCATAATTCTTACATCAACTCCACTATTTACAGCAATTCTCAAAGCAGAAATAAAAACATCATCAGGTATAAAATAAGGAGTTTGTATATAGACTCGCTCATGAGCATCAGTAATCATTTTTATATACGTTTCTTTTATTTTTTGAACATAACTATCTGGACCAGAAGAAAGAACTTGAACAGTTGATTCACCTTTTATTGACGGACTAGGAAACAAACCTGCATCAATGTAAGACTGAGTAGTCTTGTTTTCTTTTGTTGTATAACGCCAGTCATCAATAAAAATATTTTGTAAAGCATACACCCCGCTACCTTTCATTCTTATATGAGTATCTCTCCATGGGGTTAATTTTTTGTCCTTTCCCATGTGATCATCGCGAATGTTAACGCCTCCTGTATAACCTATTTTCCCATCAATAATAACGATCTTTCTATGATTTCTGTAATTTAATTTCAAATTAATAAGTCTTATGTGCATAAAAGGTGGAAAAAATTCTCCTACTTTACCACCAGATTTTTTTAGTTTTCTAAAAAATCGTCTTGGTGCTTTTCTTGAACCTACTGAATCGTAAATTAATTTTACATCAACACCTTCTTTTGCTTTTTGGCAAAGAATATTCATAATTTCTTTACCAATTTTGTCATTTGCAAAGATATAATATTCAATATTTATTGATTTTTTTGCAGACAACAAGTCTTGTTTCAAATCTTTTATTTTATCTAAACCATTTGTATATATTTTTATACTGTTTCCCGGTATTGGATAAGAGCCAAAATTATAACACAATGAAACAAGCTCTTTGTCATCTTTTAAAATTCCATCAATCTTTGCCTGCTCTAAAGTTTGAATGCCTTTTATATTTTTAATAATATCTTTTTCAGAAATTGATTTTTTTCTTATCATACGTCTAGTTCTAACACTTAAACCACTACCAAAGATTATGTAAAGAACAAAACCTATAATAGGCAAAAAGGTCATAACTGTAAGCCAAGCAATAATAGTTTGTGGTTTTCTTTTTTCAAGAAAAACCATAAATATTAAAAGAAGAAAATTTATGCAACCAACACAAGTCATAAGTATAGTAAACCAATTAAGCATAAACTTCTCCTTTTAAATTTAAGATTAAATTGTTTGTTTTAAAATTTTATAATAAACTATCACTGGTGTTAAGGTGTATGTTCCGTCTCCATTATCTTTTTCATAATAAGTTTTTGAAACATATCTAAATTCTTCATTTTTACCCCAATCATTAATTGTTAAAGTTTCTTGCGAAATACTATTCCATATGATTGTTCCTAGCGTTATTCCAGTTTCATTTCCTACTATATCAGAAAGAGTCAAACTTATATTTAAAATATTAAGATTTTCTTCTTCTGAAACTTTAAGTAAATCAATATAAGAAATTTCTTTGACCATCTCTGCACCAGTTGAATTTTCAATAGCAATTGAATTTACAATGTCACCATTTTCATCTTTTATGTTCAATGTGAAAGTGGTGTTTGCTGGAATAGTCAAACTGATTTTTCCAGCATTATCTATTAAATCAATTGTTTGAAAAATTTCAACATCTTCGTTTGTGATAACCAAACCTTCTTCATTTAGATATTTAATGGTTATAAATCTTCCATTATATCCACTTTCGCCTAAAAGAGCTTGATAAGTATATACTTTACTCTCTTCACTTGTTGTTGCGTTTTCTAATGTAATTGTATTTAAAAGGTTTTCTCCATCATATACAACAATACTCTTTGTTCCAATTGGAACTGTTAATGTCGTTTCTGTAGATAAATCAGCTGATAAATTAATATTTTGATTAAATTGTCCATCACTAGAAACAATTTGTGAATTTGTAATAGTAAAATCTATACCTTCACTATTTCCTACTATATCTATCAATTCCAATGTTAGATTAGAAATGTTTGTTAAAATTTGATTTCCCAAAATTTCAGATATTGTAAGTTGCAACACTTTTTCTTCTCGTGAAGAATTTTCTAATCTCTTTTGGTTGATAGCAACATCTCCATTTTTTGATACTAATGTAGCACTAGTGTTTGCAGGTAGAGTTATATTTACAGTTGAATTTTCATATAACTCTTTTCCTGCTAAAACACCAATATCACTTAAAGCAAATTGTACGCCACTCGTCTTTTCATAGACAGTTTGTTCTCCGAGTGCCAAAGAGATTATTGCCATTTTTTTCATTTGTGAAACATCATCAATTTGATTATATGTTCCATCTATGCCACTAACCTTCTGATAAATTTCCACAGTTGCATAATGATTTTCATCAAATCCTTCTTTAAGTGTGATTGCACCTGTTTTGTTGTCTATTGTTGCAAGACCAGTACCACCTGTTCCTGAATCTGATGTTATGACAAAATACAAGTTGTTTCCATTATAATTTGTAAAAGGTTTGCCTGAAGCAACAATTCCATTTTCTACTTGTGAATATGTAATATTCTCAGCCCAAGTATAAACTGGTATTTCGCAATTGTATACCTTTGGCAAAGTATAATTGTAATCATCATAATGTGTTTCAATAGATTTGAATGTTCCGGAAACATTAAATGTATGACTATAACGATATGATTTTTCACCCCAAGAAATTACATAGTATTGAGCTTCTTTGCTTGATGAGTTATTGTCATATTTCAAGTCTCGGAAAGAAGAAACCCTTACTGCATCTTGTGTTATAGAAGCAATTGCAAATAGATCGCTTCCAACTTCTTGATTTCCATAATAGAATGTTCCATATCCGCTAACATCTTTTATCTTAAATGTTCCACTTGTTAATACACTACCAAATTTTTCAGAAATTGAAATGTAATACAATTTTTCATAATTATTTCCACCATTGTCAACTTCTACTAATCGTGCTTTTGCAAGTGTTATCGTTCCGTTTGTAGTATCTGAAAGACTAACATTTAATTCGTTTACTCCATCAACATATTTGAAGTAACTAGTTACTTCTTTTCCATTATAAGAAATAGTAGCCTTTTCTGGTTTGCTGTCTATTACAATTGTATCACCAACTGCAAAGTTGCTTGTTAAATTAATCTCAGTTTGATTTTTGTATGAGTTTATATTTGAAACATCGTACAATGCAAATGTTTCATATTTCAAACCTTGAACTGCAACAGCCAAAGTATCATCATAAATTGTGTATCCCGTAATTTCATTATCTGTTGTCGCTGCTGTGCTATCTGTAACTTTAATGTAGTCAGCAATATTAAATGTCGTATTATCTGAAATCTCAGTATATATTGGAGAAATTTGTGATGTTTTTGACAATGTTATTGTTTTTGACATCTCAAAATATTCAATATTTGAGCCTTCGCTATCTTTGTTATATTTTAAAGAAACAACCATTGTCAATGTAACTGAGTTGCCAGCGCCATATATCCAAGTTTTGTCTGAATCAATTGTAGGTAAAGTTATTTTGCAGTCTGATGGTGTTTTGTAAATATTTTTAACATGCACTAAGTTACTGCTTGAAGATATACCATTGTCGCTTACGTAATTTCTTTCTCCAACATTAACTCCGTTATAGTAATAAGTAATACTATCTATAGTAACATCTTTAAAGTTTGGAAGACTTAAATATTTTTCATCTTGATCTGCATTTGCTAGTAAGTATGTTGTGTTGTCAACTACATTTGGCTCGTATTTATTGTTAGCATTATCTATTCTGAAATATTTAGCATCACCTGCATAATCATTATCAAATCCCCACGCTTGTAAGTTTTGAATTTTTATTACTTGTTTACCAGCATCATTTCCACTAAATCCGTCTGGCTCAACTGTACTTGCATTTATATTTAATTTGGTTGTTGTTACATCCCCACTGGTTGAAGATTCCCCTGTGGCGACATTAAGCAATGTGTATTGCGCACCAAAGGCAACTTCTTCACCTTCTGTTAAATTAAGGTTATTGTTTGCAATAGAAGGTTCAGAACCATCACTAGAAATAATTTCAAAGTATACATAGAACTTATAGCCATAGCCATCTTCTGCAACAAGTCTGTAATATTGTGTACCAAAATTTACAATTTTAACGCCCTGCAAAATTAAATCTGTGTTTGTTCCTTTATTCCATTTCCAAACATTAGAAGTTTTTGTCCAGTCATTTTGCTCTAAATTTTGACCAAAATTGAGTTTTGAAGTAACATTATTTTCTATATTGTAAGTTTTGTCTTCTATTGTAACTTTTTCTTCTAATGTATAGTTGAATGCACTTACTGAGCGCTCACTTGTTCTGTCATTTGCATGAATTACTGACAAATATGCCAACTCATTTGTTCCTGCAATAACTATATCTTCATAAATTTCGTTATTTTCGCTACTTATATTTTCTTCCTTAATTTGTAGTGATGAATTTATGTTTGAGATAAATTTACCTTCTTCTTTATAAGTAGTTTGAGTTGCACTACCATGATAAATTTCATAATCGCTTACAACATACGCTCTCAATGCAAATGTTTTTTCAAAATTACCTATCTTGTATACCAAATTCAAATTTACGTAATTGCCATCATTTGAAGCACCATTTGCTGTTATTTCATAATCATAAACAATGTTTGTATTTAAGTTGCTAGTTTTTGCTGAAATCATCAAATATTTTAAATTATTTGATCCTACAACATCATTATCACTAGAAGTAAGAGTGAAAGAAGCACCACTGCTTATCATTTCATCTTTTTGTATAAGTTCATTTGTAGATTTTCTAGTAATATTAAATGCTTCAACCATATTTTTTGGATCTTTTACTACAAAAGTTACACTTCCATTATTTTCTGCAAGATATGAAACTTGAATATCAATGTCGGCCATGTAAATATAAGTCTCTATAAATGATTTAGTTTCTTTATTGCTACCATTAGAGAATGTAAATTCAAATCCAGACAATGTTTGTTCTTGTCCTAATGAGTCGCTGTTTGCATTTATTTCAAAATCCGTTAACTTTTCATCGCTTCCATAAGTTAAATCGTTTATATACTTGTCGTAAGCAATTTCTTTATCATAATAACTCAAAACAATTCTTGAAGTTAATATAGTAGAATCTGTCACAAAAAGAGAACTAAACTTGTCTTCACTAAGTTTGTTTGTTATCAAATAGTCAAATATTGCTTTAACTTTATTTTCAACAGCAGTTATCTTTGATTCTGCCAATTGATAGTTTGCATCGTTCCAAACATAAATGTTGTATTTTTCAATACTATCTAAATCTGTTAAGCCTAAATCAAGATAAACAGTTTTTCCTTTGTTGTTGTCAATAAATGTAGATGAAAGGTTTAAAACATTTGAAATTTGTACATTTTCAGAATTTTCTTTTTCTTGCAAGAATACATAATAATCACCACTTGAAGCACCACTTGAAATTGTAGTTTTCAACATTCTGTTTTTTGCAAATAAGCCTTTTGCATTTGTCTTGTCAACATAAATTGTTTCATATTCATTAGAACTTGCATTAGCATTGTTCGTCGCTTTGTTTATAGAAATACTAAATACAGAATCTAATATTTCAATATAATAATCTTTTACAACATTATTATAAGAAATTGTAAGTGTTACTTTTCCAGCGCCACCACTTCCACGCTTAAATGTAATAGGGGCACCTGTTAAAACAATCTCACTATTTAATTTTAAACTATTTCCATTTTGTTCTACAATAGCATTTTCCAAAGAACTAATTGTAACTCGTTTACTTTGAATTGTTATCCCATTTGTTTTTGAAGTATAAATAATTTTATTACTATCAATATCTAATTTCGCATATTCAACTGAAACTCTTGATGCTGTTGCAAATACTGCTGATGAATTTAAGAAGTCTTGTTCAAAATCAGTAAAAATTGTTTCATTTTCAATATATTCTTTTTTAAGCACTTCACTGTTTGGTTGTGGATAATTTGCTGTCAACTTCAAACTTGGTTCTATAATCAAAGTTACTACAATTACTTTTTCCGTATAAGTTGGTGATGCTCCATTTTCTAATGTTATTGCATAATTAGGTGTAGCTTTTATTGTAACATTGATACTTACAGTAGTTGTTGATGCTACTTGCAAAGTTTTAATTTTAAAACTACTTGCATCAGTTGCGCTCATACTTTCTTGTGCGATTGCATTTCCATATGTGCTATTTATATTCCAAGAATAAGTTATATCTGAATAAATAGATTCCAACTCACCCAACAAAGTATTTTCAACTTCTTGTCCTGCAATAATATTGTTAATAGTTTGTTCTGAGCTTGGCGTTAAATTTGGCGTAATTTTAAAATCATTTATAGTGAAAGTATATTCTCTATTCTCTCCATTATCCATCCAAGTAACTTTAAATGTAATGTATCCTTGAACTTCAGTTAATACAGAAGCAAGTTGTAATTTGTTTCCACTAATTTGTATAAAGTCTTTTATGTCAGATTCAACAACTTCACAACTAAAATTAGTTATTGTAGAGCTTTTGCTTGTTTTAATAGTAAAGATATCGCTCAAAGCAACATCTTGTCCACCTAGATGTTCTTTTATTCCTTCATTAAATTGTGCATCTGCTTTAAATGTAAAGTTTATTGTAGCAATTTTGCCTGTTGGAGCGTAAAGCGTTCCTACAAATGAATAATCTTTGTCTAAATACTCTGGATATGTTACTGCAAAATTATCTTCTACAAAATTGTTGCTGGAATTATAATTAAATGTAAATGTTAAAGTTTCATCAGTATTTTTTGCACTAATAGTTCCATCTTCATTTGTTATAATATTCCATCCATCTTGATCATTAAGATTAAATTGCATTAAATTATATTGCGTTGTACCATCTCCATCTATTAAATAGAAAGAGATTCCATCTGTTCTGCTTTCACCTGTTGCACTGATAGTTGTTGTAGATGTAGATTGATTCCAATTGTTTATATTCCAATCGTACGTACCATTTTTATTCACTTCATCTTGATATTCATCACCTTTATACACTTCAACACTATAATTTCTTATATCGTTTAGTATAAATTTGTAAGAAATAACTCCACCAACAACTGAAAGTCGGTCATTTTCTGTTCCACCACAATAATTTCTGATTACAACAAATTCAAGTTTATTGGTTGTGTTTAAATCATACTTGATAACAGTTTGTCCATTTTCTGTGGTGATTGAATTAAATTGAATATATGTATTCCATTGCTCTGGTGTAGTCAAATTACCTTGAACTCCACTTACTTTTACATAACTGATTGTATCTTCAAAGACTAGATCTGTTACATTTTCACCAGTTATATTAAATCTTTTTTCGCCATTTTTTAAAGTATCTTGACCAAAAACTTTGTCTAATTCTAAGGTGCGATTTCTTCCTGTTGCTATTTCTAAATATTCAGCGTCACCATTATATGGATAGTTAGGCTCCCCTACTTCCACATTAGAATTAACTTTGAATAGATAATTAAATGTTTTTTCTGCATTTGCAGTCTTTAAAGTTATAGATATGCCTAAATAACCATTTGAGTAATAACTTGAAAGATTGTTGATGTAAATATAATTGCTATCATAACCTTTAAACAAACTGCTTGGCAATGATATTATGCCTGTTGAACTTGAAATACTATTTTCATTTATAGTAACTGTACTTGCATTTTTTATATTTATAATATCACTTATTGCTTGTTTTTCACCAGCTGAAATTAAATTATAAATTTGGCTGGTATACAATTCGTCTACAGACATCAATGAATATTTCAATGAGTAAACAGGATCTTTGTCCTTATAATTTACAAAAGTTGTTCCGATTTGAGAAATTATTGTTGGTACTGCGACATATACTTTTTTACCTTCAAAACTAAAATCTATATATGTATAAATCTTATCATTTTCAAATCCTAGCAATAAATTATTTGTATTGTTAGTGTATGTTATTCCGCTGTCTATTTTGTAATACGAACTTAAGTTTATATTTGCTACTTCATCGTTATACATAGGAGCAATTGTATAATTGTTATTATTAAATGAAATGGTATTATAAAAATATCTTTTGCCTTTTTCAAATACCAAATATGAGTATTCGTTTGTTCCTGCAATCTGATGTGATGGGGTTAAAGCTTCACCTTCTGAGTCTGTATTAGCATTAAATGAATTTGCAAGATTGTTATAAAAACCATCTGGCAAAACTATATTAATAGTAAATGTAAATGTAGTGTTATCATCAGGGTTATTTGAATTTGTTACAGTTACATTTACAGTTTGAGCCAATTTGGACTGTCCATATCCAAATCTAATATTGTTTGCAATAACAAATCCATCGCTAGATTCTGTAAGATAATTTGTTGTTCCTACTGGCAAAGTGTAAGTAGAATTTATGTTGCTAGCTTCGCTTCCATCACTTTCTTTTATAGATGCAAAATTAGCTAAATTTATGTTCTCACTTTCAAAAACAGAAATTTCGTCTGTTAATTGATCCAATTCTAAATTTCTTGAAATATTGAAAGTTATTTGATAACTAGTTGCATATTGATTTTCTGCTTCTGGTTGGAAAATAACGGTAAATGATTTTTCTTCATCTTTAACAAAATGATAAAATTTGATTTTTCCACCAGTTAATTCTCCAACGGCATCTGTTTTGTCTTCGCTTAAAATATACAAATTGCTATTTTCTTGAGGAACAACATAGTATGTACCACTTGCATATCGTCCAGAAGTTAATGAAGTTGGGAAATTTTTTTCATTTGTTGTTCCATCTGTTGATTTTTTAGTATAAGTATATGTAATAGAGCTGTTTATTGTCAATTCTTCATTTGCAAAACCTTCCATTCTATCGCTTGCACTCACAGAAGAATTTGCTTTGATAGTAAGATATAAAGTGAAGCTTACGGCTCCTGCAGAATCTTTGATTTCAAAAGTAATTATATGATCTTTATTAAAATTATTGTTTATGGTGAGTTTTGAAATTGAGTTTGATTCATCATGTTCTACTGTTATAATATCTCCTAATACGGATTCATCATAAGTGTAGTGAAATTTATAAGAAACGTTTGTATATTCTTGATTTTCGGCTTCACCCACATAGAACTTAATTAACTTGTTTAAATAAATTTCAGTTCCTTTCATTCCGTATTTTTCAACTGCGGCAGATGATGGCATAACATTTATTGATTCATTTGATGAAGAATATATCTCTTCATTAGGTGATGAATTGTTTGGATCATTGCTTTTGTCTATTGTTATCTTAGTAATCCCCTGTGTTGTGATGTCAAACAAAATGCCTTTTGTTGATTGAACATTTCCACTACATACAACCAATTTAACTGATCCGCTTTGTGTAAAACTATAATCTTGTTTGTCTTCTGAAATTGTTAAAACTTTATTTTCTTCTATTTCATCACTATTCAAAGATTTAAAATACCAACTATTTTTTAAAGTTTCGCTGTTGCCATGTTGATCAATTACAACAACTGAATACAATTTTTTAAATTCGGCAACATCTGTAATTGGCACGTTTCCATTAACAGTAATAGTCTGATCAAAATCACCAAGATCATTTAAATCCATTTTTACCGTAACAGGATAGTCAAATAAATTTTCGTTTTCACTTTCAAAATCAACAGTTGAAGCAGTTGGAGTATATAAAACTATTTTGCCACCTATTCCATAAACTTCTTTAAAGTCCCAATTTAAATTTTGATATTTAAGTCCTACACAAGCAATTTCTAATTCTTCTTGTGTTGTATAGTTTGGGTCAGCAGTAAGTTCAAAACTTAAAATTCCCTCATCTATAATGCGACTAGTGTCAATATTAAATTCTGTAAAATAATCTGTTATATCATATTTTGTTCTGTCTTCATCATTTACTATTTCATTTGAATAGATTTTTAGTTGTATTAATCTTTGACCAAATTCATCCAAAAGATTAAATTTATCATAAAAAACTTGACGGGAATCATCATTGACAGAAAACTCTATTTTTATTTTTTGCTTTTGAGCATCTGTTTTTGTTGGAAGATATTTGGTCTCTGTTATCTCTACATAATTTGTATTTTCAGGAGTTTCAACATCTTTAACTGCATACAAAACTTTTGCTGAGTTAACCGAAGATGCATACAATGGTTTTGTTACAGTAATGTTTATAGGGTCATCAACCATTTGAGCGACAACAAACTTACCATCTTGATATTTTCCATCTTCTATTGTTGCAAAATATAATTTAAATTCGCCAGATTCATTTACTTTTAAAATATCGTTAAAAACTTCAATAGGAATCAAATATTGACTATTTTCATAAATCCCTGCAAAACTTGTTAAAGCATTAGCTCCAAACAGCTTGACAGCTTCTGCTTTTGCCTCTTCTTCTGCCAATCCGTCAAAATAAGCAAAATATTGTACAGTTTTAAAATAATTCTTTTCTGGGATAACTACTTTTCCAGATAAATCAATTTCAGCTGGTTTTGGTTTTGTGCTTGTTGCACTTTCGTAAATCAATTCACCTTCTATGTTGCTATTTGCAACCCCTTCTGCCCAAGCAATAGGTTCTTCAGTGTATTGTTGAGTTTCAAGATTGATAGTATATAATATTGGGGTTTGATCAGAATCGCTAAATAAAGTATAATCGTCAACGCCTTCTTTTAACAAGCCAACGTTAATTTTAATTATTTGATTTATTTTTGTCTCGTCTGTCAACTCCAATTCCCAACATCCGAAATTTTTGTTTGTTTGATTTTCTTCAAAAACAGCTTTGTAATATGTGACACCATTAATTTCAACTTTTTCTACTTCCCCACCGTTTACTTTTATGAAAGCGTCTTCTTGGGTTGGATCAATATCGGTATCCCCTAATTTGAAACTTAAAACAACATTTTCAAGAACATTGTTTAATGTGTTTCCATTTTGAGAAGTAACTGTAACTCCCAAATATTCAGAATCTTCTTCTTGTTCATTTTTATTAATGAAAATATTTAATGGAATTCTATCGTATAAAACAAACTTTTGATTTTGTTTTGAAACTGTAAACGATTTTATGTCTGCTTGAACAATATCAAATTTTGTAATATTGGTTAAAACAGCATCTGGATTTTCTTGTCCAAAAGTTGAAAATTGCCTTATGTATTCATTATAGATGTTTGCAAAATTCGTCTCTTCATAGCCTTTATCTAAAACTGCTTGTTTTATTGTTTTATAAGTTTTTGAATCTTTTGCAGTAAAACTTTCTACAATCCCACCTGTAAACAAAGTACCTGCATAAAATTCAACAGATTCGCCACTTGTATATGATGCTGAAACATTAGTGTCGTTTTGCACTCCTCCGAGTTGATAAAAAGATGTTTTTTCTTCTTCTTTATTACAAAAAACATATCTGCTTTCATAAGGATAGAATTCTGTTTTAGCATAGAAATATTCTTCTTCTACAACATTTACAACATCATTTGCATCTGCTTTTATTTCATCGCCATTGACATCTATTAAAATTGTTTCTGTCTTATAAACAGGTGTATCCACTGCAATTCTTAATGAAATAGTATAAGGAACACCACTATCTAATTTTGCAGTTGCTGTAACAACAGAAATACCACCTGTTATCCAGTCTTGAATTGATTCGCCATTTGCAAATGTATAATTTTTAGTATTTGCAGTAACAGTAAATGGAACGCCTATTTCAACTGTTTGTGGAATAGTTATAACACCGTTACTAATAGTACCTTTTTCATTGTCTGTTGTGATAGTTGTTCCATCAACATAATCTAATTCAAAATCGTTAAAAATAGAAGTGTATGAAAAACCAAGGTTAACTTTTTTTGAAGTAATATCTTGAGTTGTAGATGTGATTGTAAGTTCAAATGTTTTGCTTGCAATTTCAAGAGTATTATTATCCGAATTGTAGTCTGGATTTTTTGACTGATCAAAAGATATATTGTTTGGCAAAATTTGGTCTTGTTTATTTAAACCACCACCTAAATATATTCCAAGAATAGCCATACCGACAATAAAAGCCAGTGATGAAATAATCACTGCTATTGTCTTTCCTACGCCCCATCTTTTTACATGAACTTTTTCTTTGTTTTTGTCTTTCTTTTTCATACATTTCTCCTAAAAGATTTCAACTCAATTACATTATAAATTTTTAAAGAAAAAAAAGCAAACAAATTTTACCTTTTGTTAATTATATTATAAATATAAATAAAAAAAATATTTACTTTTTAAATGTCAAAAAATTAAATGTCAAAAAACTTGCAAAGTAATAAATTTTGAACTATTTTTTTCTTAAATTTTTAAAGGGAAATAATTATTTTTTTGTTTTATAAAATAATTTTAAATTTAAAAAAATATATTTTTTATTAAATTTTTGTATTTTTTTTGTTAATTATTATTATTTTTTTTATTTTTTATTATTTTTTTATTAATTTTTATAATATTTTGATTTTTATTTTTGATTTTTATTTTATTTTATACTTCACTGTTTTGATTGACAAAGCAATAATGTTATATTATACTTTTAAAGATTAAAATATTGATTATAGGAGAAAAATATGATTCAAGTTTCAAATGTTTCACTTGCTTTTGGTAGCAGAACTTTATACAAAGATGTTAACTTAAAATTTTCAAAAGGAAATTGCTATGGTATAATTGGCGCAAATGGTGCAGGCAAATCTACATTTTTAAAAATTTTAACTGGCGAATTAGAACCTAATACAGGTGAAGTAATTATTACGCCAGGAGAAAGAATGAGTGTCCTTGCTCAAAATCAAAACGCATATGATGACCAAACTATTTTAAATACCGTTTTGCTCGGTCATAAAAAACTAATGGAGATTCAAAAAGAAAAAGATGAATTATACGCAAAACCTGACTTTTCCGAAGAAGATGGCATAAGAGCAGGCGAACTTGAAACTCAATTTGCAGAACTCGGTGGTTGGGAAGCAGAAAGTGAAGCAAAATCTTTGCTTCAAAGTATTGGTCTTGATGAAAGTTATTATGACAATATAATGGGAGATACCGACCCTAAAATCAAAGTAAAAGTACTGCTTGCACAGGCACTATTTGGCAATCCCGATATACTTGTTTTGGACGAACCAACAAACAACTTAGACTTTAAAACAGTAAGATGGCTTGAAAACTTTTTGCTTGATTTTGAAAATACTGTTATTATAGTATCTCACAATAGACACTTTTTAAATAAAGTGTGCACTCATATTTGCGATGTTGATTATGGCAAAATCAATATGTTCATAGGAAACTACGATTTCTGGTATGAGTCAAGCCAACTTATATTAAGACAAATGAAAGACCAAAATAAAAAAGCAGAACAACGAGCAAAAGAGCTTAAAGATTTCATCGCAAGATTTGCTGCTAATGCTTCAAAATCAAAACAAGCAACAAGCAGAAAGAAGGAACTTGAACGCCTTACTATTGAAGATATAAAACCATCTTCTAGAAAATATCCTTATATAAACTTTGAATTCACACAAGAAATTGGTAAAGAAGTTGTTAAAGTTGAAGGGTTAAGCAAAAAAGGAATGTTCAATAAACTAAACTTCAACATAGAAAAAGGACAAAAAGTAGTATTTTTTGCAAAAAATAGTCAAATTTTAACTACTTTATTCAATATTATTTTAGGAAAAGAAAAACAAGATAGTGGAAATGTATTTGTAGGTAAAACAATAAAACTTACATCTTTACCACAAAACAACAACGAATACTTTGACAATGTTCACCTTTCTCTTGTTGACTGGTTAAGACAATTCTCAAAAGACCAAAATGAAACTTACATCCGTTCTTGGCTAGGAAGAATGCTTTTTACAGGTGAAGAAAATATGAAAGAGGCTTGCGTGTTGTCTGGTGGTGAAAAAGTAAGATGTATGCTTGCAAAAATGATGCTGGAACAAGGAAATACAATTATACTTGATGAACCTACAAACCACTTAGACCTTGAAAGTATAACAGCATTAAATAAAGGCATGCAAAATTTTAAAGGAACTTTACTTTTCTCAACACACGACCAAGAAATCATTGAAACGGTTGCCGATAGAATAATAGAAATAATTGATGAAGACCATTATATTGATTACACAGGAACATTTGAAGAATACACTCAAAAATATAACAAATAAAAATAAAAAGGCATAAGCCTTTTTATTTTTGATATTCATCATAAAAGTTATCTTCTTTATATTCTCCAAAAATTGCATATTCTTCTAGTTTTTCATTTAATATTTTTATAAACTCTGCATTTACTCTTTCTTTAAAAATATCTAGATTACTCGCAGGTTTAAAAAGTTTTTCTATTACTACAAATGCTTTATGACAGATAGGATTGTTCATATTATTACTCAAAACTTTGCAATACTCTGCATCTTTATGAAGATAAATATAATAATCCCCTCTTTTTGAACTTTTTAATTTTGCAAAAACACCATGGCAAAAATAATCATAATTTAATTTATCAAATGGATGTGGAAAATTTTTATCGTTACGTAAAAATAATTTACCCCAAAAAAGATTTTCTGTACTGATACCTTTGTGCAGAAAGTTTGCAACTTTTTTTAAGCATCCTGCTAGATCCATCTTTGTTTGTAGAAATAAGACGTTATTCTTTACTCCCATACATAAATTATAGCATAAATCAAAAAAAAATGCAAATTTGTTATTTTTGTAAAACGTAAAATGTTGTTGATAAAAAATCAAAACAATATTTTTTTCGTTTTTTTCAACTTTTCTATTTACAACAACCATTTCTTATGATATATTATATTGGCAAAAGGAGAAAAAATGTATCATTACAATTTTGACGAAAGTTTTTTAATAAGAAAAAATAATCTTACCAAAGAAGAAATGCTAGAAGCTATTAACAAACTTCTTGGTTTGATAAACAAACAAACTGGCGAATATGCAATAAATCAACATTTGATTTGGAGAAGATATGATAGTTGGGAAGATATAAAAAAAGGAATGTTTAACAACGGTTTATATGTAAGAACTGTCGGTCTAGCTTCAACTTCTATAATAACAGGCAATACAAAAAATATTACTCCAACAGATGTTTTATCTTACAGTTATGCAACAAGAGTTAATTCTGGAAAAACAAATGCTGGTTTTGTTATTCCTCTTTCATTTACAGATGAAAAGGGAAGAAAAATAAATCTTGCATTGGACAAAGAACATGCCGTAATTCCTTGGGACGAAGGCAAAATGTGTTCAATTTTAGATTTCATTTTATTAAATAAAAGTTATTTAAGCAATACATACACACTATTTATATTTGAGATTAATCCAAATGAAAATATTTATAATTATAGAATAAACAAAAAAGCTTTTCCTTTTTTATCTGATGAAGAAAAACAAAAACATTTTTATGAATTATCAAAATTGGTAAAAAACATATTGGTTAAAAAATATAAAGTATTAACCGAAGAAGAATATGATAACGCAAAAGATATAAATCCCTATATTGAACAATTGATTGCAGATGAATATGAAAAGGTAAAGGATACACTATTTTCAGATCCTATTTATTGGGAAGAACCTTAAAAACATATAGATTACGCTATATGTTTTTTGTTTCTAAATAAACAATTTGATAAATTATTCATAAAATGCAGTGTAAGGAGATTTTATGTTTAATTTAAAATTATGTTGCAACAATAATTTTCTTAATAGATATAATTCTCAGTGGAGATATTATAACAACTCAACTGGGTCAATCGGTCCTACTGGGCCTTTAGGACCTGCCGGCCCACAAGGTGAAAGAGGATTGCAGGGACCAACTGGACCAACTGGACCAACCGGTTCTACTGGCGCAACCGGCCCTACTGGGCCGACAGGTTTACAAGGAGAACAAGGAGTTACTGGACCTACTGGTCCTACAGGAGCCACTGGGCCTTCTGGACGAGATGGTGGACCAACTGGGCCTACGGGGCCTACTGGTCCAACAGGTCCAACTGGGGCAAATGGTATAACTGGTCCTACTGGACCTGCGGGAATTTCTGGTCCTACGGGGCCTACGGGACAAAATGGGGCTGTCGGGCCTACCGGAGCAATTGGTGCAACTGGCCCTACGGGTCCCGCAAACTTTACAAGTGTAAATCCTTATCAACTATATGTAAGAAGTGGGACAATTGGTGGAACAGGAGCTCAAAATAACCCATTGCCTGCAATTGAAGATGCGTTGGATATAATTCAAAATGGCGGTTTTATTTATGTGGAAGATGGTTTTTACCCAGTAAGTGAAACTATAACTTTATCTAAAAACAATATTACTATAAAAGGATTACCTAATTCCGTAATTTATTTAACTGCCAGTGTCCCTGCCCTTTTAATAACAGGAAATGGAAATGTTGTTGAAGGTTTAACTTTTACAAGCGACAATCCTTATCCTGTTGAATTTATTCAAGTAGGTGGAAATAACAATAAAATATCTCAAAATATTATTTATGGCCCTGTTCAGGCAGGCTCGTCGGATACATGGATTGTTAATAGAGGTATAGTTATACAAAATAGCATCACAAATACATGGATGGATGACAATATTATTTATTCCTTAAGACAATGCGGTTATTTAAATCCAAACTCAACAGGTTATGCTACACACAATGTTTGCTTTAACACGCGGGGTTGGGTTGTAGACCAAGCATTTTTTCAATTTTCAGGAAACTCGTGGGGAAGTCCAGCAAATGCAGTTGATATTGCACTACTTTCAGGAACAACATCTGGCGTTCCATATGATTCTATTTCGCAGTTACAATCAAATAATGCTAATGCAAATATTAGTGATCAAAGATAAAAAAACTTTGCATATGCAAAGTTTTTTTATCTATCTTTTATTTATAAAATTTTTTATAAACGTTTTGCGATGGACTGGACAAAATCCATATTTCTTTAAATTTTCAATATGCTCTTTGGTGCCATAGCCCTTATGCTTTCCAAAATTATATTGAGGATATTGTTTGTCAATTTTTTGCATTAAATTATCTCTATAAACTTTTGCAAGTATTGATGCACATGCAATATTATAACTTAAACTATCGCCTTTTATGATATTTTCTTGTGGAATTTCTGTTTCAATTTTTACAGCATCAATCAAAACTATATCAGGTTTGATAGAGAGATTTAACAAAGCTTTTTGCATTCCCTTTTTTGTTGCATTTAAAATATTTATTTCATCTATAACTTTTTCGTCTATCTCAACTATTGAAAAACTTATAGCATTTTCTAAAATTTTTTCATATAAATATTCTCTTTTCTTTGCTGATAATTTTTTACTATCATTTATTCCTTCAATAATTTTTTCTCGTTCAAGTGGCATTACAACACAAGCACAAACAACTGGTCCTGCCAAAGGTCCGCGCCCAGCTTCATCAATACCTGCAATAATTTTTTTGTTAAATTTTCTTTCATAATCAAGCATAAAATTTTACCTTTATTTTATTATAAAAAAGTTGGTAATATTTGCCAACTTTTTTATCTTTTTTTTATTGTGGAAATTGTACAACAGGAGCAGTAATCATTGCGCCAATTGGTGAATGCAATGTCAATTGTGAGATTACGCAAGAAATTGTACTAGCAAGAACTCTTGAAATTTGACTGTTCTTGAAAAAATCAACAGCATCATCGAGCTTATCAAATTCTTCTGTATTAATCAAAACTTCAATTCCGATAGAAACTTTTATTGAAAAAATAGTTTTTGGTTCAGGTTCAACATTTCTTTGCAAAATTACCTTAACAGCATCAGCACGCAATCTTTCAACTTTCATTTCGTCCCAAACTCTCATATTTATTTTATCATTTGGTTGAGGTTCTCTTTCTCTATTATATTCAATTTTCTCAATAATTGGTTTATAATTCATATTTCTAATTACATTTGCCATAATTTTCTCCTTTCTTAGATTAATATACCATAAAAGAAAAAATTATACAAACAATATTAACCATTTAAGCAAGTCCAGCATCTTTTTTTCGCATTTCAAAAGCTATTTTGTCTGCTATGATTGCTATAAGTTCACTATTTGTAGGCTTGTAATCATTTTTATAAACTACTGCATTATAAAAATTATTTATTTCTAAGAGTCCCCCATTATTGTAAGCAAGTTCAATGGAAAACCTTATACACCTTTCAACATCTCTACTTTTTACTCCATAAAAACTTGCAATATCTGGATACAACTTTTTTGTAATCTTTTGCAAATATGTATGATCATCAATTGTCAATAAAATAGCTTTACGCAAATATTCAAAACCTAGTTTGTCGGGAGTAATCCCCATATTAATTAATAATTTTGTGCAAAGTTCAAATTTATCAAAATTTATTTTATTCGTCATATCAAATTCCTTTTCAATTTATAATATAGCATAAGAGCATTTTTTCTCCAAACATTTTTTACAAAATATTATATTTTTTTACATAATTTTACAAAAATAATAAAAAGCATATTTTTTTAATATGCTTTTTAAAAATACTTAGTATGTAAAGTTTCTAAATATTTGCCATTGTTGTCATTAACTGTTAAATTTGGCAAAATTTTTAAACCCTTTTTGCCATTTTTTACTGCTTCAATTACGCAAAGTTTTATTTGGTGTTTATCGTTTTGTGTAAAAAACATCCTTTTAGGTTGCAATTTATTTTGATGCAAACACACCAATATTTCACACAATCTTTCTGGTAAGTAAACCAAATAAAATCTACCTTTATCTTTTAATATTTTGCTTACACATTCACATAGTTTGCTTGGTGGCAATTTTTCATCATGTCTTGCTATATTTTTTACAATATTACTATTCCCAACCGAACTATTCATAAAAGGTGGATTTGAAAACACAACATCAGTTTTTGCTTTTTCAATATATTTTTCAAAATCAGAAATATCATCATTTATGATTTTGATTCTATCTTCAAGTTGATTTAACTTTATATTTTTTTCAGCCAAAACACTCATTTCTTTTTGTATTTCAAATGCTGTTATTTTTTCAACTTCTGTTTTACCTGTTAAAAGAATGCTTATTACCCCACTACCACAACCTATTTCAACAGCATTTTCATTTTTCTTTATATTTATAAAGTTGGCAAGCACTACTGAATCAGAGGTAAAAGTATATAACAAGTCATCTTGTATTATTTTTAGACCTTTATATTGCAAATCTTCAACTCTTTCCAAAAATTTTCTCCATTTTAAAAATTAATTTCTTCAATATTATAAACCTTAATTTCAGTTGTTTGTTCATTTTGAAACTTTACAGAAACCTTTTTCTTTATTAAATCTAAATACACAACTCTTCCACTACCATTTGGAGTTTCAACAATTGAATTTATTTTTGGCATCTGTTTAAGCGTTTCTACATAATATTCATTTTCATACGCCAAACAACACAAAAGTTTTCCACAAAGTCCACTTATGTTATTTGGGTTTAAGCTCAAAGATTGATTTTTCGCCATTTTTATACTTACATGCTCATTACATTTGATACCTTGACTACAACAAGTTTGCTTGCCACAAACACCCAAACCACCCATAAGTCTAGTTGCATCTCGTGGACCAATTTGCCTTAATTCAATTTTTGTTTTATATTTTTCCGCCAATTTTTTGACAAGTTCACGAAAATCAACCCTATTTTCTGATGTAAAGTTTATAGTTAATTTTGTATTATTGTAATTACTTTCAACAGAAACAACTTTCATGTCAATATCTTCATTTTGAACCATCTGTTTTATTTCAGGGAGTAACATTTGCGCTTTTTGCTGGTTTTCTTCTGCACTTTCAATTTCCTGTTTGCTTGCAACTTTTAAAACATTTTTCAATGGTTCTTGCAATTGTTCAATTTCTATTAAATGTTTTTCAGAGACAATTTCAACAATATCCTTCCCTTTTTCTGTGTCAACAATTACTTTGTCACCCTTTTTTAATTCTAAGCCGTTTGGTGAAAAATAATATTCTTGAACACCTTTATAAAACCTTGCCCCTACTACTTCTATTTGCATAAAAATTTAACCTCCAATATATTAAGCAACATATTCTCTAATGCCAAAACATAATTTGAATTATAAAACATTTCTTTTTGAAATTTATTAATAACTTCAACAATCTTACATAATGCCCTTACTGTGTAATTGCTACTTGAATCAACTAGTTCGTTTTGAAAATTTTTTAATTTTAAACTTTCAAGTTTATTGACTTTTATTTTTAATAAATCTTCTATAACTATTTGCATAATTTCCAGTAAAAGTTCTTTTTCAGTTGCAAATTCTTGTATTTTTTTTGAGTACTCCAAAACTTGATTGCTTTTAAGCATTTTTGTAAAAACATTTACTGCCAAAGTTACCATTTCTTGTAAATCATTTTTTTTACTTAAATCAACGGCTTTACCAAGTTGTCCATCACATAAAGAAACAACAAGATTACAATTTGGTGATACCTCTATAATTTTTTTTATTTGCTCATCTGGAAGTTTTGCAAGTTCTATTTTTTGACATCTTGATTTTATTGTTGGCAAAACCAAGTTTTGATTTGTGCAAGTTGATATTATGTAAACTTCACTAGAAGGTTCTTCCAATGTTTTAAGTAATTTATTTTGAGCGCTCTCCATTGAACTATCTATATTTTTTATTATAAAAATTTTTTTGTTTGCAAAGACAGGTTTTACAAAACTTTCTGCAACTATTTCTTGACTATCTGCAACCAAAAGTTTCTCCTTTTTAGGAAAATATAAAACATCAGGATGAGATTCAAACATGATTTTTTGATAATTCAAACTATTTTTATCAATCTTTTTGTCTAAAATTAAACAAGAAAGCAACTTCGCAAACAACATGGAATATTTTTCATCTTTACTGATAAGCAAAATAGAATGCGAAATCGCATTTGCATTTTTTAAAAAAAAATTAAAATCTTCACTATTTTCAATTGAATTAAAAATATCCATGCTTTTATTTTATCACAAAAATTTATTGAAATGAAATAATTTTAAATCATTAAGTAAAATTTTATGTAATAAAAAATAGGAAAAATCCTATTTTTCTTTTTTTGCAATTATTTTCTTTTCTATGAATTTGTAAATCTCGCTTATTGCAAGCATTGCAAAGCATAACATCAAAATAATCATCCATGCCTCAAAAGACAACTTTTCTAATCCAAATATTGCTCTAAGCGGAGTAAAGGCAAAAAGTCCAATAAGCAAAAAGCAAAAACTTACAGCAATTATGAAAAATTTATTTTTAAACGGTTTTGATTTATAAAATGGTGTAACCGTTCGCATAGAAGCAAGATAAAACATCTGTATCATGTTTAGCGTATAAAAAGCCATCGTTGTTGCTGTAAATTGTCCCCAAATATACAAACCTAAAATATATGAAAGGACTACAAATAATGTTTGCACCAAACCCAATACGACAATTGAAACTCCATTTCCATCAGAAAACAAACTTTTTTTAGAATCTCTCGGTGGGTGATTCATTAAATCTTTTTCGGGTTGCTCCACACCCAATGCAACAGCTGGCAACGAGTCTGTAATCAAGTTGACAAATAATATTTGCACTGGCATTAAAAAAACATACTGCGGGAAAAATATTGTAACAAAAAATAATGATAAAAGCTCTGCCATGTTTGCAGAAAACAAAAATTTTACCGTCTTTTGAATATTTTGATAAATTTTTCTTCCTTCTTCAACAGCAAGCACAATGGTGGCAAAGTTATCATCTGTAATAATTATATCTGCTACTTCCTTTGCAACATCTGTGCCTGCTTTTCCCATGCCTATACCAATATTTGCCTTTTTCAAACTTGGTGCGTCATTAACTCCATCGCCCGTCATTGCAACAACATGGCCTTTTTTCTTTAAAGCTTCAACAATTCTAACTTTGTTCTGTGGACTAACCCTAGCAAAAACGCTAATACCATTTATTCTTTTTTCTAAGTTATCATCGCTCAAATTGTCAAGCTCTACACCACTCAAAACTTCACTCTCTTTGGAAGCAAGACCAATTTCTTTGGCAATAGCAAAAGCTGTATCTTTGTGGTCACCTGTAATCATAATTGCACGCATTCCGGCTTTTTTGCATTTTTTAACAGCTCCGAAAATTTCTTTTCTAGGAGGGTCTATCATACCAACCATACCGACAAAAATCAAATCATTTTCTTCAAAATTTTGATTTTTCAAATCTTTATAAGCAAAAGCTATGACTCTTAACGCCTTTTGCGACATTTCGCGGTTTGCTTTTTCTATTTTTGCTAACCATTTAGCATCCAAACCAACAATTGTGTTGTTGATAAAAATATATTTGCATTTTTTTATCAAACAGTCAACAGCTCCTTTTGTGACCATTATTTCCTCTTGCCCGTTTTTACAAGCTACCGACATCAGTTTTCTATTGCTATCAAATGATATTTCTTTTTTTCGTGGATAATACTTGTCAATTTCATTTTTGAAAATTTTTTGTTTTGCGCAAAAATTTGACAATGCAACTTCTGTTGGGTCCCCGATATATTCCCCTTTTGAATAAGTTGTGTCATTGCACATCAACATATATTTACACAAATTTTTAAAATTTTGATTGTCTTCAAACTTTTTTTCTTGTAAATGCTCATCAAAATACAAACTTGTTACAGTCATTTTGTTTTGTGTTATTGTGCCAGTTTTATCAGAACAAATCACATCACAACATCCCAAAGTCTCAACTGCATGCATTCTTTTAACAACAGCCTTTTGTTTGGCAAGCCTTGCAATACCCATACTCATGATTATTGTTATAACTGCTGGCATACTTTCTGGTATTGCTGCAACTGCTATGGCGACAGCTGTTAAAAATGCATCCATTATATTTGCTGGCGATATGCATATTTCAATAACAAAAGTAATAAAAGCTACAATTAAAACTAAAAATGTTAAGACTTTTGCGACATCTTTTATGCTCTTTTGAAGTGGAGTAAGTTCTTTTCCGTTTTCTTTGATACCTTTGGCAATTTTCCCAAATTCAGTAGACATACCTAGTGCTACCACAACAGCCTTTCCACGACCACAAGTTACGTTTGTTCCTTTAAAAGCCATGTTTTTCATATCAGAAATTGACACATCTTTATTTGCAACAAAATTGCAATCTTTATAAACAGGCAAGCTTTCTCCTGTCAAAGATGACTCATCAACCTTTAAATCAAACCCTTCTATAATCCTACAATCAGCAGGCAAAATTATTCCTGCTTCTAATAAAATCACGTCCCCTATAACTAATTCATTTGATGAAACTTTTTTTAGTTCTCCATCACGATAAACAAAGACTTCTTGTTCTGTTAGTTTCTTTAACGCATTTAAAGATTTTTCTGCTTTGTATTCCTGCACAACACCAAAAACAGCATTCATAACAACAATAGCAAGTATAACTACTCCATCAATAATCTCTTCATGTGTATTTTGCATTACACCAATTATAATTGAAACTATTGATGCTAATAACAAAATAATTATCATTAAATCAAAAAACTGTGCAAAAAATTTATTTACGATTCCGTGTTTTTCATCATAAAAATCTTCCTTTAATATGTTTTTTTCTCGCATAGAAACTTGATTTTCGCTAAGTCCAGAAAAAGAAGTTTTTGTCTCGTACAAAGTTTGTTGTATGTTCATTTTGTAAAACTCTTTCATAATACTCCTTTATAGCAACACCACAGTCAAGATAGCAATAAAAACCAGATATAAACTAAAATATTTTAAATTAGATTTATTTGTAAGATTTATCATAAGTTTTATAGAGAATATGCCGACCAAAAAAGCTACAACAAATGATAAAATCAAACCTATCCACGATACATTTAACGAATAATTACTTTTTGAAATTTTAAAAATTTCCATTATTAAAGAAAGAAATATAATAGGTATACTCATCAAAAAGGAAAAGCTTGCGCACTCTTTTTTATTTGTTTTTGCAAAAAGACCTGCACTTATTGTTGCCCCTGAACGAGATATGCCTGGGAAAATTGCAATACCTTGAATAAACCCCATCCACAACGCAGTTTTGTAATTTATTGTATTGTTTGAATAAGGGTATTTTTCTTTTCTTCTTTCAGCAAACAAAAGCATAATAGCAGTAATTAAAAAAGATATAGCTAAAAATTTTCCTTCAAACGCATTTTCAATAAAGGGCATAAAAAGCAAAGCTATCAAGCATGTAGGAATTGTAGCCAAAATCAAATTCATTGTTTGTTCCGAAAAGGGATGTTTTATCATATAAAATATTTCTTTTCTAAAAACAATACATACTGACAATAATGTAGCTACATGCAAAATAATTGACACAAACAAAGTTTCTTCAATATTAAATAATTTTCCAAACAAAACCAAATGCCCACTTGATGAAATTGGCAGAAATTCTGTTAACCCTTGGGCAAGTCCCAAAAATATTAGAGCTATAATTTCCAAATTGCAAAACTCCTTCCTTTTATAAAAATAGTCCTGTTGTAATATACAAAAAAAGACATGCTTTTATGACAAGCATGTCTTTTTTATAATGATTTTTATATATTTTTTTTACCTCTTTTTTGAATTGCAAATATTATTAATCCAATTCCAACAATTGCTACACCAATGCAAATAATTGTTAGGTACCACCATTGAGTGTTTGGTTGATAATAATAAATACTCATTTGATTGTCAGTTTGATAATTTTGCAAATCCCTTTCCCAAACATGATGATAAAGTCCTAATTGACTTAGATATGAATAATCTGCATTAGAGTGTATTTTTGATGATGAAACGGCGTATTCATAAATTAATTTTGGCGAGTAAATATCTTCCAAATTACTTGAAAAATTAATATCATTGCCAGCATTTAAATACATATTTACAAAATATTGTCCATAAGTTGTATCCGTTGTAACATTTTGCGAAAACATTATTTTGCCACTAGATTCAACTTTTGAAACAAACTCGTTTTCATTATATCCAGGATTTTGATTTTCTTCGCCACTTGATGGATGATAATAATTCCATGCTTCTCTTGAAGTAAATTTTATTTGAAAGCCTATTATCTCACTATCTATTTCTCCTGTTTGAGTAAATTCAATACCTCCACCAGAACCAATTATAAAATTCTCATCGGGTTTTGATAAATAAATTGACGAATAATAAGCAAGCAAATAGTTTTTATAACTATCAAGAGATGTAGCAATTGATTTTTTAAATAAAACAACTTCTTGTTGCGTTGCGCCTTTTTCAATTAAAAATTGTGAATTTACAGAAATATAAAAGCCTTGCAAAACGCTTCCGTCTGAATACGAAAGCGTTTGAACTTTTATAAATTGTGTAGTTTCAGCTGCACTTGTATTACTTTTTATTCCAAACAATGTTAAAACTGGAAATAAAAGCACAATCAAAATTATTAAAAATTTTTTCATAAAATAAGTTATTCCTATAATTAAATTAAAATTACAATTTTTCAAGAGTTACACTATAAATTTTGTCTGTTTCACTGCCTGTTACAATGATTTTTAAATTGTATTGAGCATTATAAGTAAACACTTGATTGTTTTCTAATGTGGAAATTTTTGTAATTGTAAGTCCTGTAATAAAGCTTGAACCATTTGAATAGCCATAAACAGCACTATTGCTTAACTTGTCTACACTTCCATTTGAAGAAGATGTTATGATTCCGCTATCTGAAGATTCAAAAATGTTGCCTATTTTGCCAAACTGTTGCCAGAAAATTATACCACTAGAATTATTGGTAGAAGTCAAAGATGTAGTTATCTTTCCATTGTTGAAAACATAATCTATCTGGCTATTTACATTTCTTACGACAATGCCTGCAATTGAAACATCATAAGAATAATTCCCTAATATATTTATGATTCCGTTGTTGCCACTTGCATATATATATGAATTATTATTTTCATAAACAAGTCCACCAACATAGACCATAGTAAGGTCTTTTGAAACCGTTATTTGAATATCTCCATTGTTTACACAACCTATCAATCTTCCTTTGCTTTCATTTATGATAGCAACAGAACCATAAATTAATGTAACTGATTTTTGTGGAAGTTCTGCAATAATATCAGCATTGATTTGACAATCTTGAATTATACCTGAATTTAATGTTACCAAACCTGACAATGCAATTGATGACAAATTGTCAAAAGTGCCAAGACTTACACTATTTACATTGATGTTTTGTATAGTACCAAAATTTTGATATGCCAAACCACTAACAAAAGTTGTTTCCAAATTTTGTATATTGCTATCATTAAATGATAGATGAATATTTATATTTTTTATTAAAGCATTCTGCTCAATTGACCCAAACAAACTAAGTGCTTTGTTCATGTTCAATTTTGCAGTAGTTTTGCCTAGTGTTAAATCTTTATCTACAATTATGCTGTTTTCTTGTTCTATTTCTGAACTAGATGGAGAAATAGACAATTCAATTGTGTTGCCATTTCCATCTAATTCTCCATAAAACTTATTAATTACAAATTGGTTAAACACATTGCTTTCAAGATTAATTGTATTTGCCAACTTAAAGTAAACTTTGTTTGATGCACTATCTCTGATTGCAATATTTTTAAATTCTTGCGAATTTGTGATAATGTATGGATCTGATTGCGTTCCACTACCACTGTCAAAAAGTTTATATTCTATTGATTCAATTTGCCCTGCAAATGTAAACATACAAATAGAATTGTTTAAATTTTCATCTATCGTAAATCCTTTTTCTCTTGCATAAAGGTTTGCTTGCAAAATTTTCCCCATTTTGTTTGGTTGATAAAAATAAGTTCTTTTCCCTTCGCTACTTACAAATTCTTCAACATAATTTTCTTCAATTGAGCCATCTTCGTATTTTAGTGAAACAAAATATTGATAATCCTTTTCTTGTTCATTAACAGACCATTGAAGTTTGTATTGCTGTTGATTATACGCAAACGAATTTTCTTCTATTAAGTTGTCGCCGTCAAAAAAGCTTACTATAAATTCTTCGCTTGTTAAATATTTTCCCGAGCTTGAAACTGGTTTGACTACAAACTTAAATGTATTGTTTAAATAATCACTATCCAAATTTGTAATAATTTGATTTTCACTGGTCAAAGTCGTTTTGTATTCTTCTTTCCAGCTTTCTTCTTCTTTTGTCATTTTATAAATATCAATTTGATATACATTGTTTTGGAAATTGAAAATATTGCTTTCAAAATAATTTTCAAAAGATAAAATATTTTTATAAACACCATCTGTATTTTCAATCATCAAATTAAAATCTTGTTCTTGAAGTTGCTTTAATTTAAACAAACTAGTTGTTGTAATTTTATCAGATTTGATTGTTGTGTCGCTGTAAGAATAGATTTCAAGGCTAAATGCCTTACCGTTTGCATATTCATTGTTTACTATTGAAATGAAATAAACTTTTGTAGATGTGTTGCCTTCTTCTTTTATTATTCCGTTATTATCTACTATATAATCTATTCCTTCAACTAAGTCTATCCTATTTGAGTTTGAGTCTATCAATTTTATGTCAAAACTAAAATTATCATCATCTTTTCTTAAAATAGCAATTTTTCCATCATAAACTTGATTTTGATTATAAAATTCTGGTGCTTGCTGTTTTGTTAGGCCAACCCTAGAAGTAGGACTTGAATATAAGGCAAACTTATCGTCTACAAATTGAATAGCATTTGAAATATCTATAAAGCCACCTTCAAGCAGTTCTGCCCCACTATCGGCACTCTTTCCTACATAGGCATAAATATTGAAATTAAATCCAAAATCATTTCCTTGTGAGAAATGAGTTTTCACATTTGCTGTATCAAAATAATTATTCTTTGTCCAGAATGTTTCAATTGTCTTGATGTTGTCAATGTTGCCATCATCATAACACTCAACTTCTACTTTATAAACTATTTCAGCATTTTCAATTTCAGTTACTTCAACTTCTTGCCATGTAATATTTCCTTTATTTAATTTTAAATCTGTTATATTTGGCAATTTTCTTAATGAAATCTGTTCCTTGTTTGAAGAAATTATCAACTGTTCTCCAAAATTAAGTATCTTTTCAAAATATGGTAAATTGCTTCCACTATTATCATAATCATCAATATTTATACTGTCTATTGTTTTAGATACAAAATAAACATCTGTTATTTCAGGCAATTGTTCTAGCGTTTCATGATTATAAGCAAGTTGACCTAAATTGCCAGTTTCGTCGTTAAAATAATCGTTTTCAGATTTTGTGTAACCGTCCAATGAAGAAACCATAAATTTGAAAGGTCCATAATTGCTATCTTCTGCTTGTGCAGTAACTAACAACTGATTATTTTCAGTACTTAAAATAGGTGTATTAAGCTTGTATAAATTTAAAATTCCATAAGACACACTAGGCAATTTCATTGTTTTTGTCGCTTGATTGAGTTGCCCCATAACATTGAAAATTACATACTCGTATTCGCCGTAATCTTTCAAGATATCATTTAAAATTACTTTACCATAGTCATCGGTTTCAACTATTTTAATTTCTTCTGAAACAGATGTCCCAACTGCATATTTTCGTTTGTATTTTACTAAAATATCACTTCCTACTTCATTGCTTGAAGTTGTTATTGTTACAAATCCATCTACAACAGATATGTTTTTACTTTCCAAATTTAAGAAAACTAAATTTAATTTTGAATTTTTTCCAAAACATGAATTTGCTCCACCATTTGCGTAAACATACACATTATATTCGTATGCTTTGTCTATCAGGTAAACTCCGTCAAGAATATAATCTCCAAGTGCAGTAAAGTTTATAGTGAAAGAATTTTCGTTGCCTTCTATAACTCCGTTCAACATTTGTCCATTATATTCAATAGTCCAATTTGAAACATTGCTTATATCAAACTTATACAAACTGCTTTCGCCGTTTTCTGTTTTTGCTCTAAAATTCATTGTATAACTTGTTGCTTTGACCATAGAAGCGAAATCGTCCACTGTATTGACACAATTGTAAGTCGCTTGATAAAGTTCTTCGCCTGTTTCAGAATCATAAGAATTTCCAATAGTCATTGTTGGAGCGCTTGCAACATAAATAAGCAAGGATTTAGAAGGGTCTGAATCCACAAAACTGCTTTCTGGATTTGAAGTTGTTTGAATAGTGCTTACATTGTAATATCCACTTGGAATTTGTTGTCCAAAATCATCAAACAAAATTTCACCATCAGTTATTCCGAATGAAGATTTTTCAATTAATTTTGCAAATGATTTTAGAGCTTCAAAATTCATAGTGTTGTCTGTTCCGTCATTTTCTTCAATATAATTTTGAAGTTGTGTAATAAAATCTATGCTGTTTACAGAGAATTTTGGCAATAAATTCATTGCATTTACCGTAGAATAATAAACTTTGCCATTTTCGTTTGAACCATTTGAATCAGTTGCAACAAACTTTAACTTTATAGTTTGCTGGTTGACTGTTCCACTTTGGAAATCATAAATATCTTTAAAACCGTCTGCTCCAATAGAAGCAAGATTATTTGCTAAATTTTCTCCTGTTACTGATGTGTCAAATACACTTACAAAATCAATAGTTTTGTCTAATTGTCCATTATTACTTAAATCAAACACAATTTTTCCACTATCAAGCGATAGCGATTTTGATACTCCATATTTGTAGAATGACAAAGCATTTTCTAATGTAGATGATGCAAGAATATCTTTATTATCAGAAACAGCTTGAATTGTAATGAAATTATCACCACTTGAAAGTTTTAAAGTAGTTAAATCAAGTTTATTACTTGAAGATGTAATATATTGTTTTTGAATTTCATTGTCCTTTGCCCAAATGGTAATATAGTATACACTTGGGAAGAAATTATTTGGCAACCACTCTTCTTCTGGCTTTTGCCAAGTCCAGTATAACACGTTTTGATATATTCTAACATTTAATGTGGACATTGCATCTTCTATAACATTATTTAATTTTACAATTTCAAAAACTTTGGTATCAAACAAAGTATAAACATCAGCTTCTTTCGCAACTCTTGCAACTTCCAAAGAATATACACCATGTCCTAATTCATTAAACAAGTCATTAATAGAGAAGGCAAAACATTTGTAAACTTTTGCTTGTTGCTCTTCTTCGCTATAAGAAGGCTGCGACAAAAGGAATTTGTTTGTATTTCCATCCCAATATCCAATTATTGAATTATCATCACTTAATTTAATATTTTTATTCGCAACTATTTCGTTTAAATGGTTTTTGATAACAAACCTGAATCCAACTGTTGTCAATCCATCATTTTCTGTATCCAAAGTTTTAAATATAACAAAATCTTTATTTAATGCTTCTCTTTGTCTTAAAACACTGTCAATCTTTTCAACAGCAAAACCAAATTTAAAGTCAACAAAATCAGAATTGATATAACCTCTTTCTCTATTTGCAATGCTTAATGTATAATTTCCTGCTTGTTTAAAATTGAAAATATTTGCAAGTTGGTCAAGAGAATATTCATACTTAAACGCATTTCCTTCTACCATTGTAGGATAAAATTGAATTTCTTCTCCGCCGTCTTTCTTTATTATAAATTCAATATTATTTTCTTCGCCAACAAAACTTGCACTAGCAAGATTAAAATACATTTGACCATCATTAAAAATTTCAATGCTTTCTACTTTTGCCAATTTTGAATTAAAAATTGCATATGTAGAAAGATTTGATAAAACATTTAAATTTGAATCAACAACTAAAAGTTCAATTGTAATGTTTCCACTTTTTGAAGATAACAATTCTTGTAAATCTATTTCTGTTTGTAATGGTGAGTATTGCTGATAAATTACTTCAGAACCAATTGTCAATTTCAAAAGCAAACTATTTGTTGCAATTTCGCCATAGGTTACAGTTAATAAACCATGATTATCAACAACTGCATTTTCAATATTGCTATTGCGTGTAATTGAATATTCTTTTACATCTGAACTTATAAGATTTTGTTTATTAACTTTTAAATAAATTTTGTTTTCACCTTCCAACTCAAACAAGCTGTTGTTTATAAATATAGTATAATAATTGTCTTCAAGAGTTAAATTACAACCAATATAAGCTCCCGTAAGAGTTAAACCTTCAAATGAATAATCTGAATCGTTAATAACAATATCAAAAGAAATGTCGCCATCCCAAATATTTTCAAATTTTAAAGCAATTTGACTATCTTTGTATTGAGTCAATTTGTCAGATGAACCTGAAAGAACAATTGAAACTTGTGCTTGATTGACGCTTGCCATTTTATTAACTTGCAAATTAGTTTGCTCAATTTCACCATAATAAATAGTTTGAGAAATCAATGAACTAAAATCGGCAAGTTGAGAATAAATTGAAATATTTATTTTATTGTCAGAATTAAAACTTGTATTTACTAAACTTTCCAGCTCTGAAAGCAAAATTTCTGTTTTTGTGTAATTGTTAATTGCAAACATAGTATCGTTTGCTTGAATGGAAATTTTATAAGAAACAATACCTAATTCTTCTTGCCATTGTTGATATGGGCTCGTCCAAGATATTTTGTCATTTGCTATTTTCGCATCAAGTGATTTGTTTTTTATGTTTGTTAAATTAATTTCAAATTTATCTGAATTTAAATAGTATATTTGCTCAGTAGTGTTGTTTTTTGCTACAAACTGAATACTTAATTTATAACTTTCTTCCAAATAGTTTGACAAGTCAATATAAATTTTGCTTTGTCCTGTCATGTAATTAATTTCTTCATCGTTTACTAGCACTTTTTCAATTCGTCCAATTTGTGCATTGTCGCTTAAATTTAACACAGCAACCCAAGAAGAATTTTCGTTTTTAGAAATAACTACATTATCAACAGTCTTGATTTTTCCAATAGTAATTATGTTTGAATTAGTAGAATTCAAGTATTTTGGATTTTTTGCAACAACTTTGAACTCTGCATTTTCTACTGTCAGATTTGTGTCTTCTATTATACTTGAAAGATTTATGCTTGTTCCAGAATAATTTTCCTTTACAACAACATTGTTTTTATAAATATCGTAAACGGTATTTTCTCCTACCGAATTCCAACTTAAAATATCTTGTGTGCCATTTGCATCAAAAGAAAGTATTGGCGCTGACATTTCCTCTACAAATATTTGTGTTGCCCCACCTGTTGTGGTTGCTGGTAAAGATTGCAAAATCAAATTATTCTCGCTTAAAAATTTAGGTTCTGTGTATGCCCAAACTTTAACACCCAATTTGCTTGCTTGTCTAAATTCATTATAAAATTCGGCATTTGTAATAAATTCATTAATCTTTTCTTGCAAATCAAATTCCTGTTCTAATGAATTTGTAAAGAAATTAATAGTTCTATTACCACTTTCTACAAACAATTCTATTTCCACAAAATAGTTTTCAATGTTTTGCAATTCCAAGTTACTGTATGAAATAGTTCCGTTTTGATAATTAAATCCAGTTGGAGAAGCCAACCTTTGAACTGTAAACTCCTTAGGACTACTATCCAAATAATAATTGTTTCCTTCTTTGTCTTTTGCAATTGCAACCACTTTCATTTGAAAATATTCTGGACGATTGATTATGTTATAACTACCTTGATTGTCTGTATTAACCTTTTCCCCATTAATATAAATCTCATAATGGTCTACACAATCTTCTTGGTTTTGTGGAATAATATTTTCTTCAATCTTTTTGCCCTTCTCACCTTCTACTCCAAACAATGTATTAGAATATACTTCATCAACATTTATAGTTGGTTTTGCAATTCTTGTAATGTTAATTGTTGCAGGCTCAGAATCAGGGTGTAAGTTGTTGTCAAAATAACTACCCGCCTTTGCAACTACTTCTAACACATAAGTTTTTTCTTGGTCAAAAGTTTCAAACTCGCTACTGCCAGATTTAATTAATGTTCTTGTAAATTCTCCTGTATAACCTTCTGCATTTTTATCTACCTTAAAGCCATCAACTTCAACACCGTCTATTATTATTGAAATATAACCTGCATATTCAACATCTTTAATTTTAATTTTGTATACAACATTATTTTGTTCATTTATTTCTAACAATTCAATTTCTGGCGTGCTTATTTGCTCTTCAACAAAAAATTGATCTACCAAAATTTCTTGTTCATCTACGAAATTACTATCTAAGTATAAATTCTCGTTTGTAGATAATGAAACAATTTCTATTTTATAATAACCAAAAGGCAACTTTTCATTTAACATCAGATTGCTTGTTGTTGCAGATGTAAATTCTTTTTCGTTTAAATAGTTTTCGTCAGTTTTATAAATGGTGTATTTATATTCTACTTCTCCTTCTACTGCTTGCCAACGATATTGTCCATTTTCGCTTTCTGTACTTTGAACAGCGTCTAAGATTGTAAGAGTTTTATAGCCAAATGAATTAATACTATCGCCATTATTTCTAAAACACTCTATTTTTATTTGATTTTGTTTATTTTCTCTTGATAAATAATTTTTTAAATTTTTAAAACTTAATGTTGTGTAATTTTCTCCTATTTGAATTGAAACATCAGAAACAAGATTATCGTTTATATATACATTAAATGAATTAGCAAATTCTACATTTTTAAAAATTAATTGAGAGTCTGTGTTTTGTTCATCAGCAAATTGATGCGTAATATCACTTATTTGTGAAAGTTTATAAATATTGTAAACAAAAGGTTTTGAAGTTAAAACATTATTTGATGAATTGTCATCTATTGTGTATGATTTTACTCCACTTGAAGAACTACTATCGCTTACTGGCAAAGCATAAACTTCAATAGTATTTTCACCTTCAATAAAAATCTCAGGCAATGTAAATGTATATCCATCTTTTATATTGTGAACAATTTCATAGCTTCCAACTTTTACTAGATAAGATTCCACATATTCATCATAATCTTCTTCAAATTTTATTTCTACGATTTGTCCTTCAACAGTTATTGTTGGATTAGGCATAGACAATTTGGCAAATTTAATAGATTGACTGGCATTGCTGTTTAAATAATATTGCCCATCTTTCTCTCCGCCTAAAACTTGAACTGATATGTTGTAAATTCCATTTTCAAGTTCATTTAAAAATTCTTCTTGATTTGCTTGAATTATTTTTTGTCCACTTACACCATTATTGTCAGAATAATGAACAATATATCCATTAGCTTGCTGGCTATCGTTTATATATAAATAGCCATCTACTCCATCAAACATAAAATCTGCGCTTGCTATATCATGTTTTACTAAAATATATGGAGTAGAAAGTTCTATTTTTTCATTATTAACATCATACGCAATTATATTAAGATTTATTTGCCCACTTGCAAATCTTCCAAAATCATATGTAAAAGAAGAAGTTTTCAATTTATCTTTGTTTATTTTATACCCATCAATAAAAATATCGTAGACTGCATCTTCAATTTCGTCCCAGGAAATAGTAGTTTCCAAACCTTGGTATTCTTCTGGAACATCAACATACAATCTAGAAATTGTGCTCATGTAATCATATACAACGGTAACACTTTGGGTTGCTTGGGATTGAGTTATGTAATTTGTTTCATCATCAAGAGCAATAATTTGAACTTTGTATCTGCCATACCCAAAACCATACTCAGCAAAATCAAGTTTGTTTTCATCTACAATAAATTGTCTATTGTCGTCTATTTTTACTATATACTCTTTGGCGTTTACAACTTTACCATCAACAATAGCAGAACTTTCTTGCCATTGTAAAACACCTTGCTTTGAAATCTTTATTATGTTAGGAGTTGAAAAAACATAATTTACAATTACTTGTGTTTGTGCAAGTGTTGTGTCATTGTAATTTGCAAAAACAAAAGTTGTTCCGCTTTCTTTTGCAATGTAGTTGTCCCCTTCTTTATGTAAAATGTTTGGATTTGAAAATGATATTTCTATATCTTGAAAGTCTACTCCTGTCAAACTAAGTTTTGATTTTATGTTGATTTGCTCTCCAATATCTAAAACTATTTTTTCTTGTGAAAATTTTCCATAGATAGAAGCTGGCTCACTACATGATGATAAAGTAAGCACAGAACAAAATGCAAACATAATAAAGAGTAAAACTTTTTTTAACATAACCCCTCAAAATTAAATAATTATATTATTTAATATTTACATATTATCACTTTTTACAACTAAAAAGCAAATGATTATTAAATTTTTAAAAATGTATTTTAAAGCAATATCTTTTTGAGTTATGAAAAATACTAAAAAATATTTAAAAAATATTTAAAAAATACTAAAAAATATTAAAATTAATTAAAAATTAATTAAAAATTAATTGAAAATATTGAAATATTTTATCAAGATATTTATTAAAATATTGAAATTATTTATTTCCCTTTAAATATGGGAAGCATAGCAATTAATTATAAATTAAAATTTGGATATTTTATAAATTCTTTATTGTTTAAATATTTTAATTTTTCATTAAAATTATTAAATTTTAAATAATAACAGTGTAATTTTTGGTATTTTTCTTTTAATTTTTTATTATCAATATTTTTTCCATATTTTCCATCTCCAACAATAGGAAAACCTAAATATGATAAATGCGCTCTTATTTGGTGTGTTTTACCTGTAAGCAACTGACACTCTACCAAACTTGTTTGTCCGTTTGTAGAAATAGTTTTAAATTTTGATTTTATCAAAACTGAACCTTTTACTCTGTTTGAAAATATTTCAACTTTACTTTTTTTGCTATCTTTTTTTAAGAAAGCACTATACGCGCAGTCTTGAAACTTTGGATTTCCAACAACTATACAAAGATACTTTTTTATGATACTATGATTTTTAAAAGCTTGCAAAAGTTCTTTTTCGCTCTGCTTATTTTTAGCAAATATAACAAGTCCTGTTGTATTTCTATCAAGTCTATGAACAGCAATTGCTCCCATTTTTTTAGCTAGTCCCTCTTCACCTTCTATTTCAATTCCTTGCTTTTTGTTTACTATTACAACATTTTCATCTTGATATACAATTTCTTCTTCAATATCACTTTTAGGATTATAATATACTTCAATTTGATTTTCGCCGTCAACATTAACATTCTGACAAACTCTTTTTCCATTTATTTTTACATCTTTATTTCTTAATATCTTGTTTGCTTCATTATATGAAAAACCCTTGTTAAGCAAAATATTTAACAATTTATCACTTTTCTGACTGACAAAACTCATTTTTTCCATAGTTTGATATTACAACAAATAACAAAAAATTGCTAGCATTTTTTTGTTATATTGAAAATAAAATATTGATAAGATTGATATAAAGGAGATTTATATGAATGAATCAATATTACTAGAAAATTATGAAAAAGTTGAAATTAAAGGTGCTAAGAAGGTTGTGTCCGCAACAGCAACCCAAGCAGTAATTGAAACCGAAACAAAAACAATCATTCTTTGTGGAAACAATTTAGAAGTTACAAAATTAGACCTTGAAAACAACATTGTAAGTCTGTCTGGGACAATTACAGCATTAAAATTTAATTTGGCTAGCGGTAAAAAACCTTCTCTTTTAAAAAGAATATTTAAATAATAGGTAGAAAATGTTATATTCTTCTTTGACCCAACCACAAGTATTTATTGTAATGCTATGTATCGGAGTAATATGTGGTTTGATATTATCTATGTCCAAATATTTTGGAAAAAAGCTTGGCAAACACAATATCATAAAACAAATCAACTATTTAATATATATAGTTGCTAGTTTTTTATTGTTTATAGCAACTAATTTACTTTCAAATTATGGTCAATTTAGATTTTATGTTTTCTTTTCAACTATAATTGGAATAATAATTGAACAAATATTTTTTGAAAAAATATGGACATTATTATATAAAAAGTGTTATAATTTGAGAGATGGAAGAAAAAAACATAAAAAAGAAAAAAATAAATAAATCTTTTTGGCTTTACCTTGGCATTGCCATTTTGTTTGCCATTGTTGTGATTACAAGCATTGTAATAAATTATCAATCTAAAAAGTTAAAAGATCTGCAAGATGCAAATGAATCTATACCAAAAACAGAAATTGTAAAAATTTTATAATTTTTTTTAAAATTTTTGTTGACTTTATTGTTTAAATTTGATATTATAGCAATGCAATCAAAAATGATTGTCAAGTGTTTGAATAAATCAAGCACTTGTTCCATCCCTCTTCTTTGTTAAAAATTTATGTCATATGCCCCAATAGCTCAGTGGTGGAGTGCGGGTGGCTGGACGCCAAGAACTTGAAAAGTTCTGCGTATGGAGCGCAAGCGGAATTAAACCGATAGAAGGTTAACTGCCGAGCGCAAGCAAAAACTTAATATGCCCCAATAGCTCAGTGGTGGAGCGCTCGGCTGTTAACCGATAGGTCGTAGGTTCGAATCCTACTTGGGGCGCCAAAAAAAGTGTATCAACATGATACACTTTTTTTCTTATAATATTTTCCTTGCCATATGTCATTGTCTAGCAAATATTTTTCTATACCATTTATTATCCACTTCTTGTGTTTATTCCACTCTGGCGCTACAAGGTACTCTTTTGGCGCGTCTCCACTAAGTCTATGGATAACTATATCTTGCCTCAAACTTGCAATTATAAAACCTACATTTTCTATATATTCCTCTAATTTTAATGGTATGTATGAACCATTTAAATAAAGCTCATTAAGCTTTGTATTTTCTACTATATATGTTGAATGAATTTTTATTCCTTGCACCTTATGTAAATTGATAAAATTAATTGTGTTTTTAATGTCTTTTTTATTTTCATTTGGAAGACCAACCATAATATGCACAACAACAGGAATATTGTATTTGTTTAAAATTTCAACAGCCTTTGTAAAAACATCGTTTTTGTAACCGCGGTTTATTAATAAAGCAATGTTTTCATTTACAGTTTGCAAACCAAGTTCCACATAAACAAAATACTTTTCTGTATAACTTTTTAATAATTTTGCTATTTCTTCATTTATGCAATCTGGTCTTGTAGCTATTGCCAATCCTACAATTTTTTCACTAACAAAAGCACTGTCATATTTCTTTTTCAAATTTTCCACATTGTCATACGTGTTTGAAAAATTTTGAAAATAAACAATAAATTTATTCGCCCTTTGACCTCTATAACTTGAAAGATGATTTAATACTTGTTGTTTAACATCATGAATTTTTATGTGCTCACCACTTCCCCTTTCGCTACAAAAAATACAACCACCTTTCCCGCAAGTTCCATCTCTATTAGGACAAGAAAAGCCAGCATCAACGCAAATTTTTAAAACTCTTTCTCCAAACTTGTCTTTCAGCCATTTGTTTAGATGTAAATATCTTTCTTTTTTCTCTATCATGATTTACTTTAAAAAAAATTATTTTGTTTGTTTTATATGATATCTCTTTTTCTCAAAATCTATTATACCATCTTTTTTTAGTTTTCCAAGCACCGTAGACAAAGCGCTTCTTTCAACAGACAAGTAATTTGCAAGCTCTGTTTTATTAAAAGGAATATCAAAGTAAGGACTTTGAGCCAATTTGCTTTGAGATTGGAGATATGACAAAACCTTTTCCTTTATGCCTTTTTGTGATAAATGTTTTATTTTGTCAATAAGCATTAAATTCCTAGATGAAATGTAATTTATAATTCTTTTAAGCAATATATTGTGGTGTTTGCAATTGTTTTGGCAGGGAAAAATAAATTTTGTTTTATCAAAAAATGCCACTGTACTTTTTTCGCAAGATATCAAACTATTAATAAATATAGTTCTTTCAGCATAAGTTTCTTCAAGTCCAAAAAAATCACCTGCTTTTAGATTTAAAATAATAGATTGATTGTCAAATATATCTACGTGTTCTACATTTGCCTCTCCCTTTAAAATCAAAGCAATCTTTTCTATTGGTTGATTTTGTTGCAAAATAGGCTGATTTTTTTCAAAATCTTTCATCTCAAAACAAAAACAATTAAGCATTGAATACAATTCTTTTTCTCCAAAGCCTTTGAAAATAGGATTTTTTTTGAGTTCTTTTAAAATTTCCATTTTTGCCCCCAAATGTTGCAAAAACAACATATTATCTACAAAAAGTATAGTATAATTGTTATTGTAAAGTCAATTAGATTTAATAAAAATCTAATCTTTATGAAAAGGAAGGGAGGACGACAAATGAAGATTATTAAAAGAAATGGACAAGAAATGACTTTTGATGAAAACAAAATAAAAAACGCCATTTCTAAGGCCAACAACTCTGTTGATGAAAACCAAATAAAATTGACTGAGAATCAAATTGAAAAGATTGTAAAAGAAGTTACAGAAAAATGCAAAACTTTTTCTAGATCAGTAGGTGTCGAAGAAATTCAGGACCTTGTTGAAATGGAAATAATGGCAAATGGTGCTTACGAAGTTGCAAAAAATTATATTACATATAGATATAAGAGACAACTTGCAAGACAAATCAACAGCACTGACAAGAAAATCTTTGCTCTTATTGATGGAGAAAATGAAGTAATAAAGCAAGAAAATAGCAATAAAAACCCTACTATAAATAGCGTACAAAGAGATTATATGGCTGGTGAAGTAAGCAAAGACCTTACAAAGAGATTTTTATTGCCAGAGCATGTTTGGAAAGCTCACGAAGAAGGCCTCATACACTTCCATGATGCTGATTATTTTGCACAAAGAATGCATAATTGCGACCTTGTAAACCTTGAAGACATGTTGCAAAACGGCACAGTTATTTCAAATGTCCTAATAGAAAAGCCTCATTCTTTTTCAACTGCTTGTAATATTGCAACACAAATTGTTGCACAAGTTGCATCAAGTCAATATGGTGGTCAAAGTATAAGCCTTGCTCACCTTGCACCTTTTGTTGATGTAAGCAGACAAAAAATAAGAAAAGATGTGATAAAAGAACTTGAAGAAATTGGCACAGAACCAAATCCTGAACTTGTTGACAAATTGACAGAAAAAAGAGTAAGAGCTGAAATTGATAAAGGTGTTCAAACTATACAATATCAAGTAATAACTCTTATGACAACAAACGGCCAAGCTCCTTTCGTAACAGAATTTTTGTATTTAGGCGAAGCTAAAAATCAAAGAGAAAAAGATGACCTTGCTCTTATTATAGAAGAGACTTTAAAACAGCGTTATAATGGTGTAAAAAATGAAAAAGGTGTTTCCGTTACACCAGCATTTCCAAAAATCATCTATGTTCTTGAAGAAGACAATATCCACCCTGACAGCAAATATTATTATTTAACAGAACTTGCTGCAAAATGTACAGCAAAAAGACTTGTTCCTGATTATATTTCAGAAAAAAAGATGAAAGAACTTAAAGAAGGCAACTGCTTCCCTGTAATGGGTTGCCGTAGTGCACTTTCTCCTTGGAAAGATGAAAATGGAAATTATAAATTTTATGGCAGGTTTAACCAAGGTGTTGTAACTATAAATCTTGTTGATGTTGCTTTATCTAGTGGCAAAGATATGGATAAATTTTGGAAGATATTTGACGAAAGACTTGCATTGTGTTTCGATGGACTTATGGCAAGACACAACCGTTTGAAGGGAACTCTTTCAGATGTTGCTCCAATTCTTTGGCAACATGGCGCAATATCAAGATTGAAACCGGGTGAAAAAATTGACAAACTCTTGTTTGGGGGCTACTCAACAATTTCATTAGGATATGCTGGACTATATGAATGCGTTAAGTATATGACTGGAAAATCTCATACAGACCCAGAAGCAACACCTTTTGCATTGCAAGTTATGAAGTATATGAACGATGCATGTGAAAAATGGAAAAAAGAAACAAATATAGGATTTAGTACATATGGCACTCCTCTTGAAAGCACGACTTACAAGTTTGCAAAATGCTTACAAAAAAGATTTGGCATAATTGAAGGAGTAACAGATAAAAACTACATAACAAATTCTTATCATGTCCATGTTTGCGAGCAAATAAATGCATTTGACAAGCTTAAATTTGAAAGTCAATTCCAAGCTTTATCATCAGGAGGTGCAATCAGCTATGTAGAAGTTCCAAACATGCAAGACAATATAGAAGCAGTACTGCAAGTTATAAAATTTATATACGACAATATAATGTATGCAGAGCTTAACACAAAATCTGATTATTGCCAAGTATGTGGTTATGATGGTGAGATTCAGATTGTTGAAGATAAAGATGGCAAATTGATTTGGGAATGCCCAAATTGCAAAAACCGTGACCAAACAAAAATGAACGTGGCTCGTAGAACATGTGGATATATAGGAAGTCAATTCTGGAATCAAGGAAGAACACAAGAAATAAGGGACAGAGTATTACACTTGTAAGGTAAGTTATATGTTTTACGGAAATATTAAATATAACGACATTGCAAATGGCGAAGGAGTAAGAACAAGTTTGTTTGTAAGTGGATGCACTCATCATTGCAAAAACTGTTTTAATCCTGAAACATGGGATTTTCGCTATGGAAACGAATTCACTCAAACCACAATAGACAATATACTAGAATCTTTGAAATATCCTCATATAAATGGTTTAACATTATTGGGTGGAGAACCTATGGAACTTGCAAATCAAAAAGCTTTACTCCCCCTAGTTAAACAAGTAAAAGAAAAATATCCAGAAAAAACAATTTGGTGCTATACAGGTTATTTATTTGATAAAGATTTACAAAAAGATGGGAAAGTTTATGCCGACTGGACAAATGAACTTTTAAAATATATTGATGTTTTAGTTGATGGTGAGTTTGTTGAAGAATTAAAGGATATAACTTTAAGATTTAAAGGGTCTGCAAATCAAAGAATAATTGATGTTCAAAAAAGTTTGGAAACAGGTAATATAGTTTTAAGCCCATACAATAAAAAAAGAAAATAAAAAAGATTTGACAAGAGTCAAATCTTTTTTTGCGCTCCAAAATTTTTTCTGTATTCTAAAAGTCAATAAATGTTGATAAAATCGCACCTGCATATAACCTTATCATATAGTCATTTGGGTGGTTTGTATAATTTGCCGAAATATCTAAATATTGATATCTTCTGTCGTTTGTGTTATTTGCTTGTTTTTTTGATAAAATCCCAACCGAAATTTCATACATATTTACAAATGTGCAACCAGATTGAGAGCCCATGTCACCAATTAAATTAAATTTATTTGCTAGATCTGCAAGTAAAGGCATATATTCTGCATGAGGACCAAAGAACGTAGATTTTGGATTTGCAGTGAAAGAGCCTAACAAAATATAATCAGCGTTTGGCGAAAATGCTCGCAAATGATTTAATATAGTAGAAATATTTGATTTAAAAATATTCCCATTTAATTGTAGTGATGCATCATTCATTCCAAAACCGATAATAATCAAGTCAAAACCTGTTTTGTTAAATGTATTATTGTATAATTGTTCAACTCCATAAGAACTTGCTTGTCCACCCTCACTTTCGTTAACTATGGTAACTTTTGAATTATCACCATTGTAATATTTTTCTACTAAATAATTTTTAATAAGTTCAAACCATGTTGGAAGATATGGAGCAAATCCCATCATAGACGATGCACTTGCCCCAACGCTTATACTATCGCCAAAAATTAAAATTTTTACAGGCTCTTTGTTATTTAATTTTTTTAATAAGTTAGGGTAGTTTTCAGGTTGAAATGAAGGAACTTCAAAACCTAAATCTTGACTGCTATCATATGTATAAGTAACAATTAAATGATTTGTTCTTGTCAATGCATTTTCTGCAATAACATGATTACCAGAGTTTGTTCCACCGCCATCATTATAAGTAGAATTTATAAGACCTTCTTGATATTGCGAAGGAACATTTTTGTTATCAAGCCACTCATCTTGAACATAAGGCATTCCGTTGTTGTAAGCAAATGATATTTTATTCCCTTCAACTGAATATTGACTTGATGAATAAGTGATTTCACCAGAATAATTTTTAACAGAAACAATTGTTTTAGGAGTGTAAGCCAAATAGCATATTGCCTCGTTTGAAGATCCATATCTAATAGGCATAACAATTTCATCATATACAGTTATTTCGCCATTGTTTTCGTTTTTCCAATAAGGAGTAACAGTTTGTGCAAGAGTGAGATTTTCATTCCAATTTTTGGCATAAGCAGGAATTAAAACCGAGCACAAAACTATTCCTACCACAAATATGATAATAGGAAATGAAATCAAAATTAAATTTTTAATTGACTTTGTTTTCATTTTTTCTCCTTATGCAACAAGCACCCATTCGTATGTTTGCAATCCTGACGCCGTATTATAACTATCAGTAACTTTTGTGCCTGTTAAATTGTTTACTACGCTTGCAGAAGAGGTATTTAAAGTAATTTCCCTATAAAGATTGTTGCTTAAATTTCCTTTTCCGCTTAATTGACCATAAAATTGTCCAATTCCTCCACCTGATTTAACGGTTAAAGCAACTTTTGTTATTCTATTTTCTGCTACAGAAATCATGTCTGAAATCTGTCCTGCAATTACACCTACATATAGAGATGTTAAATTTGTTAAACTGTTTGACCACATAGAGTTTACTGTGCAGTTTTGTATTGTAGAACTAGAAGTATTTCCTGCAATAAGACCTAAAGCAAGGGAAGTCTCCAAAGAGTTAGATATATCTGCATTAACTCCTATAACAGTTGCATTTTGCAATATTCCTGAAACTCCACCACCATTTTCAACACCATTTAATAAAAGATTGTTTATATAACAACTTGTAACCTTTATTCCATTTGCGCTGCCAACAAATCCTCCAGCGTTTGCTCCACTTAAATTATTTAGCGATGAATTTGACAATATAATATTTCCACTTTGCATACTGCCAACAATTCCGCCAACATTAACTCCACTTAATATGTTTTCAATAGTTTCTGTGTTTCCAAAATCTGAATTTGATGATTTGCCCGCGACAGCACCACCTTCTTGTGCTGTAATTTGATTCGATCTGACCAAAACATTTACAAAATTGTCTCCTGATGAATTGCCAATAATTCCACCAGCAATATTATTTGATATTAATGAAAGGTTTAAAATTTCTATATTGTTAAATGAATTACTTTGTCCGTCTGCAACAAGCCCCCCAGCATAATCTCCGCCTGAAATAACTCCGCCTGAAATGACAATATTCTCAAAGGTGCAGTTTTGTGCATTTCCAACCAATGCGCTTGCCATTGCAGAAGTTGTTTGAATTTTTGGGGAGACTATATTTAAATTTTTAAATGTTGCATTTGTAGCATAATTAAAAATACCATAACTATTATTTTGAGATAAAGAAATATTTGAAATTGAGAAGCCATTTCCATCAAAAACTCCTGCAAAAGTAGTTGTGCTGTCAAACATCCCTTCCCAGCTTTCTTCGCTTAAATCTATATCTTTCATAAGTCTAAAATAAGTCGTTTCTTGACTTCGTGAAAGGGTGTAACTTTCAATATCTTTTAATGTTTCTGCATCGAAAACTAAATATGGGTCATTTTCTGTTCCGCTTCCCATTATTACTTCTGTTATTTCTCCAGCATTTGCAACATTTCTTAAAATTGGATAACTATATTCGCTCATTCCCCAAACTGAAATAAAGTCAAAACCAGCAAAATTAGAAGCAGATAGAAATTGATCTGTTGATAATAAAACTATTTGATTGGAAGCTTCTCCATTATAAACAGTCCTAAAGTTGTTTATATTCCATACATAATTGTAACTTAAACTGTTTGATTGACTCTTCCCTATAAAAGAACCTAAATTGCTAAGACTTATTGAAGAACCAATATTCCCATGCATAAAAGATAATGTTATTGAAGAAAACTCGTCAACATTTCCTGCAAAACCACCTATCGAGCTATCAATCGCATTGTTGTAATTTGAAGTTGTATAAGTTGTTGTAAATGAATTTGAAATATTTGAGTTTTCAACGCTGCCAACAAAACCACCAAGATTGTTTTGCCCGTTCAGATTTCCACTACTATAGCATTCTTCAATATTTGAACCATTAATTACTCTACCTGCAAACCCACCTGCAAAATAACCGTTTTGCTCAAAAGAAGCAGTAATGTTAACATTTGAATAACTATTTGAAATAGATGACTGATCTAATAAGCCCACTATTCCACCAACTGTTCCTTTGCAAATTATGTATCCATTTTCAACAAAACAATTTGTAATTATAGAAGAGATTGCCTCTCCTACAAGCACTCCTATATTTTCAGTTGATGATGTGCTTATTTCAAATACAGAAAGGCCCAGATTTTTAATTTCTGCGTTGTCTATTGTTTTAAATAAACCAATATTTCCAGAACTTGAATTTATAACGAAATTGTAAATTTCTTTATTGTTTCCGTCAAATGAACCTTTAAAATTGTTTATCGCCGTCAATTCTTGTTTTCTCAAATCCAAATCTTTTCCAAGTTTGAAGTATGTATTGTCTCCTTCTCCAGCAAAGTTGTCTAATCTTACAAATTGCTCATAAGAATTTATTACATACGGATTTTGCTCGCTACCATTTCCACTATCAAACCATTTATTAGAATTTAATGAAACGTTAGAATTTGATTGACTTATTTCGAACGAAATTTCTTCAATATTATTTAAAGTATTTACGCTTTGACCATATCTAAATATTTTTGCAGTATATTGTCCGTAAACTAAATTTGTAAATTCAACACCACCAAATAAACCTGCCGTCTTTGTTTGAACAAGAGCGCCGTCTTTAAACAATTGAACAGTTGCCCCACCATCTGTGTTTAATTTAAAAATCCCTTGTGCAGTAACTGTAGAAGAATTTTTGGTTGGAACAGGAATATTCCAAGTTCCGTCCATTTGCCAAATATTATCAAAATCAAATCCAGCATAACTAGATTGTTGATGCATTTGGGCAGATGAAAGTTCTACGGCTCCAGCAGACTTATCTGATTGCCCACTTAAGCAATAATTGTTCATCCAATTATTATTAGCGCCTCTTCCAAAGCTTCTTCTTTTTGAATTAGTAAATCCCCCATCTTTATTTAGAGTTAATATTACATTTGAATAACAGTTTTTTATTATTGCATTGGCTGATGAATTATAACCTACAAATCCTCCATTTGTATCTAAGTCTGCAGAAATTGTCCAGATGGTTCTCTCAATCCACAATGAACCATAAGCGAAAGAATTTTCAATAAATGCATCATTCCTTGTTTCTCCCACAAAACCACCTATATGAGTCCATCCCCAAATTAAAACATTGTTCTCTCCTCCGCTAATGTTTTCGTTGACTGCATAACAACAATTAATTTGACCGCCATTCATTAACCCGATAAAACCGCCATTTGGAGTCCCCGCATCATTTCCATCACATTTAGCATTACTATTAATTACGGCGCAATTTTCTATAATACCCCCAATTTGAGAATTTAAATTAGTTAAGCAACCTACAAAGCCTCCTACATAATTTGTCCCCTCTATAATACAATTAAGAACATTAACTCTTCTAATAATACTACCTATGTTCACTGCACCTGCTAGAGCCCCGCTATTACCAGAGTCGTTTGTATTTCTAAAATTAGAGTCTAGTAGAACAAAATCCAAAATTTTAGCATTACCCTCTATGGTTGAGAATAGTCCTAAGTTATCAAAACTTCCACTTGTAAAGTTTACATTTGAAATTGTATGCCCTGCACCATTAAATTCGCCACTAAAAGAATCTTTTTGGATATATGTATAACCATTGCAATCAATGTCGCTAGCAAGAATATATTTCCCATCACCAGAATAATAAATTGAATTATATGCATTTGTAGCAACCCCGATGAACATTTCAGGATTTTCCACAATATTGTAGCCATCGACAGTCATTTTCATTGCCCTTGAGTGTGTTTTTTCTGCATAGTTACCAATTATTTGAATAAATTGATAGTTGTTGCCATCTTCACAAACACGGCTTCTATCTATCATCCAGATCTGTCCTTGAGAATTAAAAATATCTAAAATATTTTGCCCATTGTATTGAGTTACGCCTGCAAGCTGATTTACATTTATTGTGCTATATCCTGTTCCCTGTGCGGAACCACTTGTAGACAATCCCTCAACATAAAAAACATTGTTTAAGTTGCCAGATATAACCCCAGAAATTCCAAAATCAGCCTTGCCAAGATTGAAAGTAAAACTTGTTGAACCTGAATCATTACATGAAATTCCACAAGCCCAGTAAACATTGCCTCCTGCAGAAAGTGTAGCTTCTATATCTCCATAATTAAAACAATGATTAATTTGATTGGCAGTCACACATGTTATTCCTCCGGCTTGCCCGCCTTTAATGTATCCTGCATTGTAACATTTTTCAATAACCCCATTGTTGTTGGCTGATATCCCGCCTACAAATGAAGTCGCTGTCGTAGGCCCAACTTCACCATTATAATAAACCTCAATCTTTCCCAAATTAGCCGATAAGGAAATTGTTCCATTGTTAGAAGAAACCAAACCTCCTATGTTAGAAGAACTGCTAGCGAACTGACTTTCAAGCAAACGGAAATCAATATCGCTGTAATTATCACAATTAATAATTTTACCATTATTTGCTGCGACGATCGTGCCTAAATCAAAATTCATAGTTGTGGTCAATACATATTCATTATTTCTAAAACTTATGTTTTCGATATTACCACCGTTGCCGAGTTCAATGATAAACCCAACTTTTGTCAAACCTGAATTTATTTTAAAATCGCTAATTTTTAACCTTTTAGCACTTTTACTTTCTCCAACATAAGAACCATTGAATGCTTGAACTGTAGAATTTATATAGCCTATTGGATCAAAATTACCTTCGGCATTGCCATTTGTATCAACGCCTATAAAGGAAATATCTGTATTTTGCATATAAAAATCACTTAAACCAAAATTTAAAGTTTTATTACTATTAATAGAAAAAGTTTTTCCAATTAATGACAATGCCTGTGGCGAAGAAATTATATAAGGATCGTTTGCAGTTCCTTCTCCGTCTATCCTTAAAGATTGATCATGAGGATTAAGCCAAATTTGTGGATTAAGATAAGAAGAAGAAAAGTCATAGTAAAAAGCAGGCATTTCCGTCGCTGTTGAGTTGATAAACTCATTAACATAATAATTTTGTCCATTTACACTTATTTTTTGCTGTCCTTTTATTTGTTCTTCGGTTGCTAAAACAATTTGCGTTGTGTCATTAGCCCCGCTTTTTACTCCGACTGAAACATTATTTAAATAAACAGCATTTTCAACAGTGCCGTTGTTTTGGTAAGCAATACCTGCTCCGCTTGATGTTATATTACCTGAATTATAAACTCGAGAGATTATCCCATTGTTTATACTAGCAATGCCAGCAGACAAACTGCCTAACACTTGCCCGTTGTTATAACAATCCTCAATTATTCCATCATTTTGTCCTACAAGCCCTGCAGAATTAGAACCATTTACCACGCTGTCATTAAAACAATATTTAATTTCTCCAGCACTTGTTCCTGCAATAGCCCCAACTATATTTTTCCCTTTAATCTCAGTGCTAGAAATAGAGAGATTGTAAACTTTTCCACTTTCACTTATATATGAAAACAATCCCACACTGCTTTCTGAAGAGTCAATATACATTCCTGAGATAGTGTAACCATTCCCATCATACATTCCCGCAAGTGGGTTTGTTTGTGAACCTATTGCCTCAAAATTACCACTCATTGCATTGTTAAAGTCAAACAAAGATAAATTTATATCATTTACTTGCAAAAAGTTATTTGGTTTTGATAAATCAAAATCTCCATTTTCATCTTTTTGATATAGAAAATAACGCACATAATTTAAATCTTCTGCATTTGAAACAAGATAAGGATTGCTCTCTGAGCCATCTCCGCCAGAAAAAGGGACTCCATTTATTGTTACATTTGACCCTACATTAGCGCTTTGTTTTAAAAGAGCAGAAACTTGCAATAACAAACCCAGCCCGGCAAAACACATAACTGCCGAAACTATAAGCCAAACTATCAAAAATATTAAACTTTTTTTAGTTTGCAATTGCATTAACCTCCACTGACAGATAAAAGTCATGAGCTTTAGTATCTATAAGTTGATCAAACTCAATTCCATCTTTTATTGTGATAACTAAATATTTAGAAATACTTTCACCTGTTGAAAGAGTTCCAAAATTGTCGCATTCACTTAAAGAAAAATTTAAACTTTGATTTTCCAAATATTTATATTCCATTTGTGATGAAATAATAAATTGCTCACTTAAATTATTTAGTAAATTGAAAGAGTAACTTATATCAACTGTAGATTGATTTTCAATTTCAATTTTTAATAAAAAATATCTATAACTATTTATTCCTCCAAAAACTGGTTGATTTAAAAAATTTCCTTCCTTAAAATCTTCATCTCGATTCTTCTCAAAAACCAAGGTCATGCTTGGTTCATCGGCTAGTTGTTGATAAGTAGTATTATCATTGGGACCTAAATACTCATAAATTTTTACAATTGATTTAGCTTGCCCTTTGTCAGTCACGATGATTTGATTATTAATTTGCAATGTTTGTGTAAGTAAAGAATAAACTACAACACCAAAAAAACATGCCATAATTGTCAAAGAAATAGCAAGTGCAGTAATTTTTAATTTTAAATTTTTAACACCAGTCCTATTTTCCATAATTCTAATGATTATTATATATAATTATTAAGTATTTATCAACTTTTTTGAAAAAAATTTGATAAAAAAATTAAAATATTGTTATAAAGTATGCATAAAATAAAAAATTTGAAAAATAATAAAAAAGTATAAAATTTGTTTTGAAAAATAAACTTTGTATGCTATATTTATCAAAGAAAAGGAGAAAAAAATGGATAAAGAAAAACAAAAATCAATGAAAGTTAAAATCATGTCACTTGTTGCCAGCATAGTTATATGTTTCTTGTTGATTGGTGTTTCAGTTTATGCTGCTTTAACTCAAACATTAACAATTAACAACAACATCACTATCACAACATCAGGACAAACAAAGGTTGCTGTTACAGTTTCTGAATACTTAAACAAAGCAAAGACTGCTGTTTCAGACTCACCTGCATCAATATCTGATTGGGTTCAACTAATTAATAAAGCAGATTCAACAAACAGTGTTTCTATGAATAATGACACAGAAGTTGGTGGAGAAATTAAAAATAAATTAAGTCCCATCAATTTTGATTTGCAAACAGGCGTAAACTACTATGCTTACAAATTCACATTCACTGACAACTCTGATTTAGGCGATAGCTTAAAAAGCTATGCTCACATTACTGCAACAGAAGTTTCAAACAGTCAACTTGATATTTATTATGGAGAAACTTTAATGGCTGGTATGACAAAAGCAAGTAGCACTGCTATTAACGACATTACAATTGAGCTAGAAAATGGCACTGGAAAAGATTTCTACATCATTGTAGCTTCAAATGCTGCTCTTAAAGATTTGGAAGAAATGGCTTCAACTCCATTTAACATTACAATTACTATTGACCAAGAAGCATAATAAAACAAAAATATTTTAAAAATAAAAGGCTATTAAATAGCCTTTTTTTCTTTGTAAAAACTTCTTAATTGATTATAATAAAACTATGAGTAATATAGAAACAAAAATAAAAGCACAGAGAGTCACAAAAATATTAAATATAATTTTTAATATTATTTTTGTTCCATTTATCATATTTGCATCAATATTTACTCTTTCAGTTGTATTTTCAAAAATCAACACTGGTGTGCCTTCTGTTTTTGGATATACTCAAATCCAAGTTGTTTCAGGTTCAATGGTAAGTGCAGGTTTTAATGTTGGTGACAAATGTTTTGTTAAATCTACAAATCCTGACGAATTGCAAAAAGGAGATTATATTGCGTTTTTTCAATTTGCTGATCCTGACTGCTCTTCTCATGCGCAGGTTACCATCAAAAACAGACCTGATGCAAAACCTGATACCTCTAGAATAGTTTTCCATGAAATAATAGATATTACAACAGATATGAATGGTGAGAAATGGTTTACAACAAAAGGACCTGACAATGCAGAACCTGATGCTATTGAAATACATGAGAGATATGTTGTAGGAAGGTATGTTGAAGAAGAGAACTTTTGGACTAAGTTAATAACTTTCATAACTTCTACTTGGGGCGTTGTTGTACTAGTAGTTCTTCCTTGCACATTAATTATAGGTGTAGACACATATCAGTTGATTGTAACATCTTATGAATATTCCACAATGAAAAAAGAAACAACTGAGGAAAGCATTTTAAACAATATGGTTGAAGAAAACATAACAACAGCAAAAAAACGGGAAAAGAAAACAAAAAAGCAAAACTAGAAATGTTTTGCTTTTTATTTTTTAATTTTTCACTTCATCAATATTTTTATCAATCTCACTATAACATCTATTCAAAATGTCAACAAACTCAACCGGAAGTTTCTGTAATGCTTGCTCTTTTAACTTTTCATCAATACCATACATCGCCTCCGCCATACTTCCAACAATACAAGCATTTGTATCAGTATCACCTCCAAAAGAGATTGCTTTTTTTATACTATCTTCAAAACTTTTTGCTTTAAATAATGAAAATAAACATAAATCTATAGTTGTAGCACATGTATAATTAAACTTTTTAACAACAGGCTTTTTTATTTTTAAATTTAATTTTGTTACAATTTCTTTTTTAGTTAATCCTTGTCTTGCATAAAAAATTATTGATGCGACTATTTGTGCACATTTTATTGCTTCTTCTGAATTATGTGAAGGTATAGTTGCAAGATATGCATTGTTTAAAACTTCTTTTTCTGAATTAAAAAGATAACCAACAGGAGAAATTCTCATCATTGCACCATTTTCAGAGCTGTATCCTTCAAAATTACCTTTTGCCCACTTCAAAAAACTGGGAGAAAACATTTTTTCAAAATATGGCTTCAAGTTGCTTGTCAAATTCTCATAATTTAAAGCGTACTCTTTCAATTTTTCTTCATATTTACAATTATTTAAAATTGCATCTGCAATAGCAATAGTCAATATTGTATCATCACTAAAAAAAGAATTATTTTCAATAATATTTTTTATTTTAATTTTTTTTACAAATTTTGTCTGATTAAATTCATATATTGAACCAGCCAAATCCCCAATAATAGCTCCTAACATTTTTTCCCCCTATGATTTAATTGCTTACGATCAGAAAATCTTATATCTATTCATCAAAACATTTGTCTTAGTTTTTATAAATTTCATTGTTTTCTTCCAATCTTTTAATAAAAGCTGAAACTTTACTAGCCAACTGTTTATGTCCATACAATGTTAAATGTTCTCCATCTTCACCTATATTTAAATCTATACCAGAAATAAAAAATAAACCATGCTTTTTTGTAGCTTCTTCTAAAAGTTTATTCAATTGCAATGTTTTTTCATTTGCTCCTTTGTAATATTTTTTTGTGATAATGGTATTTTCAATAATTTGTGGTGGACTAATTATAATAACTTGAGAGTTTGTTATTTTTTTTATTTCTAAAACTAATTTTATAATATTATTTGCTATTTTTATTGAAGAGTCATTATATTCACTCTTGCAGTCATTTGTTCCCAATTGAATAATTACAATATCTAAATTTTTATATTTTTTTAAATCATCATGTATTGTCAAAAATGCATTTCTATTTTCAAGCCATTTATTTTCGTGCGCTACACATCTTCCGCACAATCCATCTATATACAAATTGTGCTTTATTAAACTATACCACCAGCAATCATGCTTATCATATTGCATAGGAATAGCGTTTTTTGAATAACCATTTATATTTGGAATATATCCCCAAGTATTAGAATCTCCATAACATAATATGTTCATATATTTCACTCCCCCCCCAAAATAATTATCGCACAATTTATTATACAAAAAAAATTGATAAAAACAAAAATATTTTTATCAATTTAACCTGGCGGGAAGAGAGGGATTCGAACCCTCGCGCCGGTTGCCCGACCTACAGCCTTAGCAGGGCCGCCTCTTCGACCTCTTGAGTATCTCCCCAAACATCGTGATTAAAATATAGCATATTATTGACTTTTTGTCAATAAATTTAGCTATTAAATCAAAAAGAATTATAAAATTTAAAATATAAAAACAATATTTTTTCAAAAATAGTTGACAACAACTAAAAAAATGATTATAATGACTTTGCAACATATGAAAAAATATGTCGTAATTTATATATAGAGATGTAGCTCAGCCGGTTAGAGCACCACCCTGATAAGGTGTATTTGACCACTTTGAGCAAGCCAACGAGAGTTGCTAAACTCGTTAAAACAAACCATATAGAGATGTAGCTCAGCCGGTTAGAGCACCACCCTGATAAG
>CALVNR010000006.1 GCA_944349905.1 uncultured Clostridia bacterium
CACCCTCTGTTTTAGAAGTATAATTTCCAGAAATTTCAAATTGACTTATCTTGTAGCCATTTTCAGTCTTAACACTGAAATACATATCTTGATAATATTCAATTGTGTAGTTGCCGTTTGAACCTATTAAAGTGTCAGACACACTTTCAATAGAAGCAAGGTTGTTGCCTGTAATAGTTACAGTAAATTTTTGAATTTTCCAATTTGGATAAATTGTTCCTGTTTTTTCTGTATTGCCTACGTCAACTGCAATGCTTTCAAGAAGACTAGAAAGTTTGTCTGCATCTAATAATTCAAACATTCCTTCTGCTGTTTTTATAGAATATCCTGTAAAATTATATCCCACTCTTGATGGCTTTTGCATTGCATTAAGAATTGATTGAGCATTTTGTCCATCATCAAAAGGATAATTTATAGTAACAGTCTTATTGTCCAAAACTATATTCTGATTGTCATCTGGCCAAACTGGGTGATTTTCTGTTAATTCTATATTAAGTTTGATTTGCAATGCAGTAATATTTCCAACTACATTGTTTTTTACTGAATAGTTTGCTCTATCAGTTCCTTGCAAAACAACAGAAATAACAATGCCGTTTTTTCTTATATTTTCTTTGTATAATGTAGCTTCTCCATCAACACTTACATTGTCACCTAAAAATACTCTATCAAGTCCTTTCCAATCTACTTGACTAGGCAAAGCATATCCGCCGTCATATGCTTTTGAAATGATTGTACTTGATAAATCAAGTTCAAATTTTGTAATTTCAATTGAAATAGCGGCTTTATTATTTGCTATTTGATAATCGCTAGAAGTAATAATTAAATTTAATGTATAAGTCTTTACAACAAGATTATTTGAAGTAGAATAACTTGCGTTTTCTATTTCAAAGTCAGAAATAGTTGCATATCCTTTTTCAATAACATCATTAAATCCGTCAAGAGTAATAATGATATTTCCAAGAAGGTCTTTTATTCCGTCAAGAGTAGTGATTTGTGAAATAGAACCATAAACAAATTGATTGTTTGCAGAAGTAGCAGAAACGCTTTCTACTGTTTTTTGAGTAATTGTTCCAACAAAATCAGGATTTGCTATTTGATAGTTATTTGAAGCGTCTCCATTTATAACAATATTTTCTATTGTCTGACTACCTGCTTTTTCACTTGCAAATGTTCCAGAAATACTAAGAGTTTCACCTGCAACAGCTCCTGTAAATTCAACATTATTATTTTCAAAAGTGTTGGTTCTATCAAACTCTTTTGTAATGCTTGTTATTGTTAAGTTTGCTTTGTCTATATACAAAGTGTCGTCGCTGTTTGTAGTAACAATATCTTTAAATTCTTCGCTAGAATTCAATGTAATGTTTAATGCATATCCGCCTTCTACAAAATCTTTTGCACCAACCGTATCTTTAAAGTTAACTTCTATTAAGCCAGCCACCAAACCTTTAGAAGTATCTGCAATTTCATATTCATTGCCTTCAACCATGAGTTTAACAGAAATTTCTTTGCTAGCAATTTCTTGACCATCGCTATAAGCTTTTAACAAGAATTTTCCGCCTTGATAAACTACATCAAAAGAATTGATTGTTTTTCCATTGTATGTGCTATGAATACCATTTGGAATAGAAACAGAAACAATACCTTCTGTGTTTTCTGCTATTACAAATTTTGCATTAAATCCAACATCATCAATAATATAATTTTTCTTGTCTTCATCTGAAATAGACTTATAGAACAAATCATGTTTTCCAAGAGAATCATCGCCTGTTCTAGTAAATTCTATTGTTACGATGTCGTTATTATTTTCAATAATTGTAATATCGTCAACTATTGGATTTGGGTCAAGTGTTCCAACCAATTTTCCAACTGAAATTTTATCATTATAATCAGCAAGTCTTATTGTATCTTTTTCTATATTTATTGAAAGACTTGTCTGTCCTTGCAATGTGAAGTATGAACTAAAGTCGCTAAACATTCCCACAACTATTGAATAATCACCTGCATAATAGAAATCTTTTTGACTTTCTGGTGTAGTTACTTGCAAATATAGTGGATTTGTAGAATTGTTAAGTTCTGGAGTAGTTATTACATCATCATTATAGAAAACATTGCTAGAAGGCAATCCACTTCCTCCAATTGTAATTGTCTGTTCATCAGCAACAATAGTATCATTTGAATAATAAGAAACAGAACTTGCAATTTTTATTTCGCTTGACAAATCTTTATTTGCAAATTTCAAATCGTTTAATGCTGTTGAATCTTTAATTTCAAAAACATTTTTAACCATATTTAGAGTAAATGTTCTAGAAATTGCAATTTCTTGAAGTGATTGGATTCCATCGCTGTATCTGATGGTAAATGTTATGATATAATCACCAGCATTTTCCATTTTGATATAACCTAGTGTTTGGTCAAGTTCAAGAACTATTCCATAATTAGAGCCGTTTATTGCTTTAACACTTACAGGGCTATTTTCCTCAAATACAACAACTGGTGGTAATGATATTTGAGCTCTTTCAATAGATAAAGTTAAGATTTTGTTTATATCTATTACTTCATCTCCAAAAAGTGGAGAGTTTGAATATGTTGTTTTTAATTGGTTTACTTTTGCTTCAATTTTTTCTTGACTTAAATTCCATTTAGCTTTAAGAGTAGTTTTACTTCCACTTGTTTCATTTGTGATAGTATAGTTTCCATCATTATCAGTAGCGCTAACTCCACTTCCAGTCAATTCAAATCCTGCAAAAATCACTTCATTTAATGAGTCTGTTTTGTCAGCAATAGTTAATTCACCGCCACTTGTAGAAACATACAAAGTTTCTATCTCGCTTGCAGTAGAACTATAAGCATTGTTATAATCCACAACAACTTGTGAAGCATCTGTAAATACAGCGTAGCTTTCGCCTTGCAAAGTAGTTTTATTTGAAAAAGCAATTGTTCTAGATGCATTTACATTTCCAAACAAATCAGTATCAATATTTGTTCCGTTTTGCCAATTGAAAAGAACAAGGCTCTCTGCCAATTTTTCGCTTACAGTGATATTAAATGTTACTTCGTGGTCACCAATTAAATCATTGTTAAATTTTATTATTAAATTGTTTGTGTTGTTTCCAATTATAGTAAATAAGATTTGATTTCCAATCAAGTAATTGTATTGTGTAGAAAACTCACCATTGTTGTTTGGTTGAATTGATTTGTCATCTACAATTAAATTTGAAATTGAGAAAGTGTTTCTTCTTGATTCTTCCCAGAAATCAGACATAGAAGTCAAACTTCCGTTTTGTGCTGTAAAGTATTTTGAAGAATAAGAATAATTTGTAGAATTAAAATCAGATACCACTTGATAAGTTGAAGATGTTGATATAACCCATTCAAAATTTGATGTAACATTTTCCGTTCCTTTCATAACAACAAAGTCATCGATATTGAATATTAATGCATCTTCTTCATGGTTTTCTTTTCCGGTGTAGATACCTACGTTATTGTTTTTTAAAGTCAATTTGCTAAATGAATATGCAAACTGATATTTAGGATTGTTTGCAACATTAAATGTTTGATTCGAAACATTTTGAGCAATAATTTGAACCATATTCTCTACATACATACCAATAGAAGATTCAAATGTTACAATAGCAGGAGTTACAACAACTTCTACTGCATTTGTAACTGTTACATTTGCACCTAAATCAGAAGTAGATAAGTTTGAGTAAACAAAATTGATAAGGCCATATTCTTCATCAGTCAAATTTAAACTTGCTTTGCCAAACAAAATGCTAGCATCATAATTACCCAAAACATATTTTGATTTGCTATCAATAATTGTTATTGTGCTGTTTTCAACTGCGTTTTGGAATATATCGCCGTCTTTTTCTGGTTGATATTCAGTTCCGTCTGCTTTATATCTTAAATCTAAAACGGTTCCATAACTTGAATTTGGAGCGATTACAAAATCACTTGTTCCTGTATAATATGATTTTAAAGCAGTGTCGTTAAACGCAATTTCATTTTTTATAAACGCAAATGAAGTAATATCATATGAAATTGTGTATATATTGTTTGTTAAAGTGTCTTTTATTGTTACAACATATTCAAATTCAAAATTATAATTTTTTCTAAGTTTAAAAATATTGTAAACATCTTCAAAAGTCAATGCTGTTGAATTGTCAACCTCATCAACTCCTGCAATGAATTGTGCTGAAACAGCTTGGTCACCATTGTCATAAATCTCGGTAGCAAAGTTTGTTGTAATCAAACTTTCATATTCCCCGTTTTTAAAACCAAGCCAATCAATGTAAAATTCATATTGATTAGTAGTAACTAGATTTTCTTTTTTAAATGTTTCTGTTTCAGTTACAGTAATTTTATCTTTAACATAATTACTTAATAAATTTCTTTCAAATCTAGGTGTTATAGTTGTGTTGCCTACTGTTGTATAATTTTCTTCGGTATTAAAATTTTCGTATCCAGCAGGAGTATATCCATTTCTAGCAACAGTTATAAAACTTAAATTTGTTGGTTTTTGTTCGTATGTTACAAAAACATAAGTTCCATTTTCGTCAGTTCCACCTTGCTCTTCATTACCATTAAATGTAATTTGATAATATTGATTATCTTTTATATAAATTTTGTATTCATTGACAGTTCTTTCAGTGCTTATAGTTAAAACTGCATTTTCATTTGTTGTGTAATAATCTGTTTCTGCTATGAATTTTTTAATATTATCCAAAGTTAAAGTAAAGGTATTCAAACCTTGCTGACTAACAACAGGGACAATATTTCCTTGAATAGCAAATGATGTTACACTGTAACCTGCAACAACATTTCCATTAAGTTCAGCCAATGTTTCTTGGTTTTTGTAAATTGCATAATCTTTGTTTACAGAAGGATTAAATGTAATTGTTTGCCCAATAATCAAATCAATAGTTCCTTGACTGTCAATAGCAACTTTATATACCACTTCTTCAAATTGAGCTTCCAAAACAACTATTTTTTGTTTTTCTTCTGCTACGGCAAAATTAGTCCAAGTGTGAGTTGAAGAAGTAGAGCTTCCTTCCCAATAAATATTCCATGCAGTTCCTGTCAAAGAATATTTACCATTTGAGATTGTTCCATTTTCTGTTGTCCAGTTTGCAAAGGTATAACCAATCTTTTTATATTTTTCTGTGCTTAAAGAAACTTCACTATCTTTATAAGAATAAATATGAGCTGTTATTCCGTCATCACTTGAAAGTCCTTCATCTTCAGTGGCATGATATTCAAGTTGAATTGTTCTTTTTTCAACAAGTGGAGAAATAGAGATTTCCACACTACTTTTGTTGCCAGATGCAGATGATGCAACCAAATTCATAAAGTCGTCATTTTTTATAATTTCCTCAGCTGAGAAAACATTTACAATTGCACCATTTGACAAATACCATGCAACTAAATAGTACCCATTTTCAATAGTTATAGATGTAAGGCTTCCATTTGTAACTCCCAAAGAGCCATCACCATTTATTGAATATTTTATATTAAGGGTATTATATAACAATGTTTCAACCACATCGTGCTTATCATTATTTAATTTTGCATTTTCAAATTTAACAACAATATTTTTACGAGCAAGATTTATTGTAATTTTAGAATCAAAAGTACCTGCTTTGAATTGGAATTGATTTATACCATTTTCACCAAAACTGCTACTTAATTTGCCATTTACTGCACCTACAATTTCAGCAGCTTGATAACCAGTATTGCTATTTCCTAAATTTTCACCAACAATTTCAAAGTTATAGTCAAGCCAAATTTTTCCTTGCTCTGTAAGTGTCAAAGTGTATAAATATGGATCTGTTGCTCCAAAATCCAAATCTGAAATTACTCCATCAAAAGTTAAATATTTGTCTATAATATCTTGATCTACTGCTTGTCCGTCAATTGTATAATTTATAGTCACATTATAACTTTTCTTTTCAGGATTTAAAGTAACTATATATGCCGGAGCATCAGGATTGTTAGAAAATTGAGCAAATCTCTTTGTAATAGCATTATTTATAGGATTTAATGTTGAATCTCCTTCCAATGTTGATTTTATATCAGCATTTTTTAAATGGAAGAAACCATTATTTTCAAATGTTATAGTTGTATCCACTGTCATTGGAACTTGAACTGTAATTTTTCCTTTGGTTTCTTGTGATGCAATTCCACTAGCTGAAATTGTTGCTTTGTTTTGTTGATTAACAGGTATATTTTCGTAGAAGTTACCATTTTCTCCAATTTGAACAACGATATAAGTTAAAAGTCTGTTAATATTCAACTCTATTTCATATTTTTCTTCTTGTCCATCTTCATTTGCTTCTGGCATAAATGAAGAAATTGCAAAAGATTTTTCTTTGTAAAATTTAACACCATTGATTTCTGTTTCATTTGTCTCACTTACAACAGCTGTAAAGCCTGTTACATTATGTTCCAAAATGTAATAATCAGAGATTTCTGTATCTGTTTCTGTTGAGAAAGTTAAGTTGAATTTTTCCCCTATTTTTGTTGTAACTGTTTTTGCTGTCCAATTAAAAGTAGTTTGTGGTGAATTTTCACTAATATTTGCAACTTTAATATAATCTAAATTTTCCCCAGTAAATGAAATTGTTTTTTGTTCTCTTCCAAAAATTAATGCAATTTCACCACCTTTATCCAATATATTTTCTATCGTTATAGTATAATTATCATCTGAATTTAAAACAGTGATTTCTATTGGCAAATAAGTATCATAATATCCACCAGTTCCGGCTGTGTAAGAGTCACCTGTATTGGTTTGATTTGGATAATATGTGTATGCACCATTACTTAATGATGTAATATTGTTTTGGTCCCACTCATATTTTGAAAGTAAATTTTGACCTACACCTGCACCCTGGAAAGCATACCCACTATTTAAAGTGAAAGTTATAGTAATAGCATTACCTGCAACCAAATTTGAAAAATCATTTGCAACAACTGTTGCACCTTGAATATTTAAATTGCTTATAGCATCACTTGCATTAACATTTGTAAATGCACCACCTTCTCCTTGTGAGGCAGCAAAATAAATTTTCCCGTTTATATCTGTTTTAGCACTATTCCAGTTCATATAAACAGTGCTACCTTCTGCTGGATAATATGTAGAGTATTGTGATTTGTCTGTTTGATTTAAAGTAATCATTTTAGCTGAGTCTAAGAATAATTCTGTTGTTCCATTATATCCAAGCCTAACAATAGGTTTGTTTGCAATAACAGTTTTCCAAGGAGTATCATATCCAACAGTAAAAGAATATGTTCTTGTTCCATACTCACTTGTGTTACCATAACCATAATTGTAAGAAATATTTATAGTTTTAACTTCCCAATCAACATTAACAATTCCAGAATCTGCTATTACAGGTTGACCTACTGTCGCTCTATAACCACTTCTCAAAATGTAAACATTGTCACTAGAAGCATTTTCTCTTAAAACAGGAACATTTTTAAAATAAAGTGGATTTTTTATTGTTTGTAAAACAGAATCAGAAAAATCGCTATTATTATAAGCAACCCTAATCTGTTGTGATTCAAGTTGATTTACAACCTCTTCGTCACCATTTGTGGCACTATAAACAAATTTTCCTTGACTATAAAAACCGACTCCCTCTCCTTCATCTTTATTGTCAATTTCAACATTTGTGTTGAAAAACGCAGTATAACCAACAACAGGGCTTCCACTATATGTAATAGTTTTATCTATCTCTTCCTTTGTTGAATACAAACTTGTTAAACCATTTTTGCTTCCGCCATAAACTACTTTACTTGTTGAAGTTGCATTTCCTATTGAATTGTATGAGTCAACAATATCAGATTTCAAAACTTCGTCATAACAATTCAAAACTTCACCTTCTCCTTCAAGAGAGCCGACGATATTACCAACTTTTACAACATTTGTGTCAATAACTTGAGAAAGCATAAATGTTCCGTCAACAGTTAAATCGCAAATAGAGCCTGTAACATTTCCAAATAATCCTACATCAGAACCTGCAATTTGTGATGCTTGAGCTATCATGATATTTGAAACCTTGTGTCCATTTCCAAAGAAATAACCGTTAAAAGGATATGTAGTAGTTCCAATAGGAACCCAAGCTTTAGATTGTAAATTTATATCAGCGTTTAAGTAAAAATACCCATTAACAAAATCTCGAGTGCCTTGTGAAACTTCATAAGAAACTTTTGCCAAGTCTTCTGCACTATCCAAAATCATACATTGTTTGCCAAAATGAAATATGTCCGTTTCAATAGAAGCAGAGGCAAAGTCAATTACTTCCAATTCTTTTTCATTAGCACTAGTTTTTGTTTGCTTAAAAAAAGAAGGAACAAAAAATATAGCTCCTAAACTTAAAATTATTAAAGCTAAAAACGATAAGGTTTTTGAAATCTTTTTTACCATAAATGCTTCTCCCTAACTTTACAAGATTATTGTATAGAGTTTTATTATTATAATACATTGATATTATATATTTATTCATTTCCAAAAGCAAATAAAATAAGTCCTTTTACGACAAAATATTAACAAATTTTTATTTATATTTTTAAGATAAAAATGATTTTTAAAATATATTCCAAGCCTTTCTATAAATTATCTTTGTATTTTTTTTAATTTTTATTTATAAAAAAGAAAAAAATCAAAATGCTTGACTTTTTTAATGCAAAATTTATAATAAAAAGTAATTTTATTTACCAAAAATTGTAAGGAGAACATAAATATGGAAAACATAATTATGACAGGAGACAGACCAACAGGAAATTTACACTTAGGCCACTATGTCGGCAGTTTAATAAACAGAGTTGAACTACAAAATGAAGGCAACTATAAAAAATATTATATCATGATTGCAGACACACAAGCTTTGACTGACAATTCAAAAAATGTAGACAAAGTCAAAAACAACTTAATTCAAGTTGCAATTGATTATCTGTCTGTCGGACTTGACCCTAACAAAGTGTGCATCTTTATACAATCAATGGTTCCAGAACTTTTTGAAATTACTGGTTACTTTATGAACCTTGTATCTGTTTCAAGACTTCAAAGAAATCCTACAATTAAAGATGAAATAAAACAAAGAAATTTTGAAAAATCCTTACCAATTGGATTTTTAAACTATCCAGTTTCACAAGCTGCCGATATCTTAGCATTTAATGCAAATATAATTCCTGTTGGCGAAGACCAACTTCCAGTTCTTGAACAAACAAGAGAAATTATTCATTCGTTTAATAATACGTATGGAGAAATCTTTAATGATATTCAACCACTTTTGCCAAAGAAAAAAATTTGCGCAAGACTTCCTGGACTAGATGGTAAAATAAAAATGTCAAAATCTGCAGGAAATTGTATTTATCTTCGTGATGATGAAAAAACAGTAAAAGAAAAAATAATGTCTGCATATACTGATCCTAATCACATAAAAGTAAGCGACCCAGGACAAATTGAAGGAAATATTGTCTTTTCTTACCTAGATGCATTTTGTCAAGATTATCACTTTGAAAAATATCTTCCTGATTATAAAAACTTAGATGAATTAAAAGCACATTACAAAAAGGGTGGTTTAGGTGATGTTAAAGTAAAACTTTTTTTAAACAATATTATTCAAGAGCTTTTAACTCCTATTCGCCAAAAAAGAGCAGAACTTGAAAAAAATATAGACAAGGTATACGAAATTTTATTCAAAGGTAGCGAAGAAGCAAGAGAAGAAGCTAAAAAAACTATTGAAAAAATGAAAGATGTAATTGGAATAAATTACAAAAAATTTTTAAAAAATTAATTAATTAATAAAAAAATATTAAAAATTATTAAAAAAAATGTAAAAATTATTAAAAAAATAAAAAATTATTAAAAAATGATTTAAATATTATTAATAATTATAAAAAATATATTTATAAAAATTTCTTTCCCTTTATTTTAAAAGGAAATAATTTTTTATTATTCAATTTATTAGAAAAAAATCAAACTATTTATTTTGTTTTATTTTTTATTTTTAGTTATTTTTTTTGATTTTTTTATTTTTTAAAAAATATTAATTATTTTTTTTAATATTAATTATTTTTGCATTTATTTTTTCATCAAATTCTGTGCATGTTATTATAGTTTGTGTTTTTTTTGTAAAATTAAGAAGTCTTTGTCTTCTATCATTATCAAGTTCACTAAAAACATCATCAAGCAATAATATAGGATAATGCCCTGTTCTTATTTTGTTACATTCAAGTTCGGCAAGTTTCAATGATAATGCTACTGTTCTTTGTTGACCTTGCGAGCCAAAATTTTTTACTTCGCTATCGTTAACAAACAAATTCAAATCATCTCTATGAATCCCGATAGTTGTATAACCCAGTTTAAAATCTTTTGTTAGATTTTTCTGTAATGATTTAATCATATTGATTTTATAATTTTCGCTAAAATCACTCAAATACTCTACTTTTAAATTTTCTTTTCCATTAGAAAGATACTCGTGTGCTTTTTGTGCATAAACAGAAATTTCTTCTACAAACTTTTTCCTTTCAATAAAAATTTTTTCTGCAATTTCAGATAAAGCTCTATCCCAAATATCAATAGTTTGTTTTAGCACATCAAAGTCTTGACAAGTTTTCAATAGTTTATTTCTATTTGCAAGCACTTTTTCATATCTTGAAAGCAAATAAAAATATCTTTTATTTGTTTGTGATATTGCAATATTTAAAAACTTTCGCCTATCATCTGGACTTTCCTTTACGAGCTTTAACTCACTTGGTGAAAAAAATACTGCATTTGTTCTTCCTAAAAGTTCGCCAACTTTTTTTAAACCTATACCATCAACCATAATAGCTTTTTTATGAATTTTATTAAAAACAATATCTATTTTTATTTCTCTATAATCATTTTCAAACAACGCTTCAATTTTAGAACTATCTTTACCAAAATTTATAACTTCTTTTTCTTTATTTGTTCTAAAACTTTTTCCTATAACAGCAAAAAAAATAGCTTCAAGAACATTTGTTTTTCCTTGCGCATTAGCCCCGACTAATATATTTAATTTATCATCAAATTCAAAAAATTGGTTTTCATAAGACCTAAAATTTGATAAATGCAAATTTTTAATTTTCATTGTTTTTATTATACCATATTTATATTTTTTTGTAAAATAAGTTAAATTATATAAAAAAAATTTATATTTTATTATTTTTCTCTTTAAATTATATTTTATTTGTGATATTATATTATTAAGTATTGTGTTTCAATATAATAATTTTTAAAACACAAAGTAAAAGGAAGTGCACTATGGGAAAAATTATAGCGTTTGCAAATCAAAAAGGTGGTGTAGGAAAAACAACAACTTGCATAAACCTTTCTGCTTATGTTTGTGCAATGGGCAAAAAATGTTTAGTTGTAGATTTAGACCCACAAGGCAATGCAACAAGTGGATTAGGCATAGACAAAGAAAGTGATATGAAAACTGTTTATGACTTAATTTCAGGTGATTGTCAACCAGAAGAAGTTATACAACATTCATTAATGGAAAATTTAGATGTATTGCCATCAACAGTGGATTTAGCAGGGGCAGAAATAGAGATGGTTCAAATGCCACAAAGAGAAAAAATAATTAAACAGATACTTGATAATCTAAGGGATAGTTATGATTTCATAATGATTGACTGTCCACCATCATTAGGATTAATTACAGTAAACGCATTAACTGCTTGTGATTCTGTGATAATTCCTATCCAATGTGAATTTTATCCACTTATGGGTATAACTCAACTTATGAATACTATACGTCTTATAAAATTCCATCTTAATCCAAATATAGATGTTGAAGGCGTTGTAATGACAATGAAAGACAAGCGTTCAAATTTAACTAATCAAGTGAGCGATGAAATTATTAAATTCTTTGGAAAAAAAGTTTTCTTTACATATATTCCAAGAAATATTCGTCTAGCAGAAGCACCAAGTCATGGTGAACCTATTATGATTTACGAACCAAGTTCAAAAGGTGCTGAAGCATATTTGTCTTTGGCAGAAGAATTTCTTGATAGAAACAAAGTAAAATATACACCTATTTCAAAAGATACAAAAATAAAATTAAGAGGAGATGAAAACAATGGATAAGAAAAAAGGTTTAGGAAGGGGACTAGAATCATTATTTGCTTTCTATGATAACGAAAAAGTTGAAGAAGTTGCTGTAAAGAAACAAATCAAAGAAACGGTAAAAGGTGTAGATGAAATTGATATTAATAAAATAACACCAAACCCAAATCAACCTAGAAAGCATTTTGATGAAAATGCTTTGCAAGAGCTCGCAAACTCAATAAGTGTTCATGGCGTCATTCAACCACTAGTAGTAAATAAAATTGACGACGATAAATATATGATAATAGCTGGTGAAAGAAGGTGGAGAGCTTCCAAAATTGCAGGACTTGAAAAAGTTCCTGTTGTCATTAAAAATTATACTGACAAACAAATTAAAGAAATATCTATTATTGAAAACTTACAGCGCGAAGATTTAAACCCAATTGAAGCAGCACGCGCTATAAAACAATTAATGGAAGAATACAATCTTACACAAGAAGTTGTTTCTGAAAGAATTGGAAAAAGTCGTTCAAATATTGCAAACACATTAAGACTTTTATCATTATATCCAGATGTAATAAAAATGGTTGAAGAAGGAAGACTTTCTAGTGGTCACGCAAAAACATTAGTTTCGATAGATGATACTACTACTCAAATAAAACTTGCAAAACAAGCTGCTGACGGAAAAATGTCTGTTAGAAATTTGGAAAAAGCAGTTAGAAATTATTTAAACCCAAACAAACCAAAACCTACAAAAGTTTCTGAACAATCTTTGGAATTAAAAGAATTAATAATGGATATGCAAAGGGTATTTGCAACAAAAGTTTCAGCAATAGGAAATGATAATAAAGGCAGAATATATTTAGATTATTATTCAAGAGATGATTTAGACAGAATATCAGACTTAATAGAATTATTAAAGAAAAAAGAAATTACTCTCGGAGATTTAAGAAATTATAATAAAAGACACCCAAACAACTAAAATACAAGCAGTGCTTGTATTTTTTTATAAATTTATATAATATTTTTACAATAAACACTATAATATATTTAATTCATCTATAAACAAAACGATATATAATCACATTGAAAAATGTTTCACGTGAAACAATTTTGATTACAAAACAAATTGTATACAGATTTTTTACTTTTTATTATAAATATTAATTATATAGCTCTTTTAAATACGAGAACATTTCAAACAGAGCTAAAAAATGTTTCACGTGAAACATTTTTTTATAATTTATTGATTGTTTTTATCAAAAATGTAATAGCGCATGAAATTAATAAGAATATTGAATGTGTAAACTAAAATTGATAATAATGAATTTAATAAAAAGCTCCATTTGTAAGATTGAATTTAATAAAAAGTTGCATTTGTAAGATGGACAATTTTAATTAAAATAGTATATTTAAATTATTTTGTTTTATAATGAAATTGTGTTATAATATATACGGAGGTAAAAATGAAAAACTTAAAAGGAACAAAAACAGAGAAAAATCTTATGGAAGCTTTCGCAGGTGAGAGCCAAGCAAGAAACAAATACACTTATTATGCATCAGTTGCAAAGAAAGAAGGTTATGAACAAATTGCTGCTATATTTGAAGAAACAGCAAACAATGAAAAAGAACATGCAAAAATGTGGTTTAAGGAATTACATGGTGGTTCAGTTCCAAGTACAGCTGAAAATTTATTAGACGCTGCAAAAGGTGAAAATGGTGAATGGACTGAAATGTATAAAAGAATGGCAGAAGAAGCTCGTGAAGAAGGATTTGAAGAAATTGCAAAGAAATTTGAAGGTGTTGCTGCTATTGAAAAAAGACATGAAGAAAGATATAATGAATTACTTGAAAATGTAAAAAATAATACTGTATTTAAAAAGACAGAAGAAAAAGTGTGGATTTGTAGGAATTGCGGACATGTATATGTGGGCAAAGAACCACCTAAAGTTTGTCCTGTTTGCAATCATCCACAATCTTATTTCCAAATTTTAAATGAAGAATTTTAAAATTTATAAATAAAAAAGCACAACTAAATGTTGTGCTTTTTTTGTTTTATTTTTATTTAATTTGCTTTAAATTATAAATAGTGCAACAAATAAAATACATAAAAAAGAATTATGTATAATTTTGTAGATTATTTCTTGTTGACCTTTAATATTAGATTAAATGTTTTTATTATATAAATTTAAAAAATAACAAAAAGACCATAATAACATACATAAATCGACAATATAACTTTAATTTAGTCAAAATACTATTAGGATATATTTCTTATATATTGTAAAATGTATATGCATAAAAGGAGAAATAAAATGAAATCAGATTTATTAAAAGCATTAGCTTTAAAAGCAAAAAACAGACTTATAAACAAAAACAATAAAAATCGTCAAGATATGGCAACTGTAAAAGTTATTGATGAAAACGATCAAGTATTTTATCAAAAGGTTAAAAACTTATTAAACAGCGATACATATTCATTAAACCCAATGAAATTTTTAATGGATGAAAATAAATTAATGAAGCTTGATTCACTCGGAAAAGAAAAATATTTGTTTGAAACCATTGATAAATATAACAGAATTAAAAATATAATTGAAAGAGAAAACAGCATCTGTTAATTTTTTTTCACAAATGTTTTTGTTATATTTTGATAACTTTTGTATTTTGTTTAAAAGGTTTTTCTAAATTATAAAATAGTTTGTATATAAATATTGAAACTTTGTTGTAAAAAGTTTTTAAAATTGTTTCAAAAATTTTTTATATGTGATATAATGTCAGCATGAATAAAACAATTGTTTCAATATCTACTCCTTTAGGTAAAGGAGCCATAAGCATAGTAAGAATGAGTGGTGATAATTCTTTGAAAATTGCTCAATCTTTTTTTTCATCTAAAAAACTTGACTATGACAAAATTCAACCAAATTATTTATATTTAGGACATTTTAATTTTAATGATAAATGTAGTGAAAAATGTTTCATGGTTTATTTTAAATCTCCATTTTCATATACAGGTGATGATATGGTAGAATTCCAAGTTCACGGTGGAACTATACTTACACAAAAAATAGTAGATTCTTTAATAAACAATGGTGCATCACTTGCTCAACAAGGGGAATTTTCTCAAATTGCTTTTGAAAATGGTAAAATTAGTCTAGATGAAGCAGAAGCCATTATTGGTGAAATTAATGCTGAAAGTGAAAGCGAGTTAAAAGCTAACCTAAATTTAGCTGATGGTAAATTAAAACAAAAAATAATTGATTTACAAAACGAATTAACATCACAAATTGCTCAAATAGAAGCTACATTAGATTATCCAGAAGAAGATTTTGAAAAATCAGTAAAAGAAAGTATATTTAATTCTATAAATGACATAAAAAAACAATTATCTTTTTTTATTGAACAATCAAACAATCTTAAATACATTAATCATGGTGTTAATGTGTCAATTGTAGGTTCTCCTAATGTGGGCAAATCTTCATTGTTAAATGCTTTAATAGGGGAAGAAAAAGCAATAGTAACCGATATTGCTGGAACAACAAGAGATATTGTAAATGAATATTCCTACTATAAAGGAATAAAATTTAATTTTATTGACACAGCAGGCATAAGAGATTCCAATGACACTGTAGAAAAAATAGGTATTGAAAAAAGTCAAAAAAGTATTCTATTAGCTGATATAGTTTTATGCTTAATAGATGGAAGTAGAAAAATTGATGAATATGATGAGAAAATTATAAATCTGGTTAAAGACAAAAAACATATAATAGTTGTAAACAAAATTGATTGTGAGAGAAAATCTCAAAAATTTGATGATGAAATAGAAATTTCTGCAAAAGACGAAATAAATATAGAATTACTTAAAGAAAAAATATATAATATGGTTATAGATTCAAGTATAGATTTCAACAAAATGATGGTGGTAAATCAAAGACAAAGCGAAATATTAAAAAGTGCAGAAGAAATAACAATTGAAATATTAAATAATAAAGAAGAAAGCATGGATATTATTTCAATGCTTATAAAAAAATTATGGAATTGTCTTGGAAAAATTACTGGCGAATGTGAAAATGAATCTATTATTGATTTAATATTTTCAAAATTTTGTTTAGGTAAATAAAAAAGCTTATCAATAAGATAAGCTTTTTTTATTCATCGCCTTTTGGAAATATAATTACTTGTCTATTAGGTTCGCTTCCTTTGCTTAAAGTTGTAACTCTATTGTCATCTTGCAATGCTGTGTGAATAATTCTTCTATCGCTTGGATTCATAGGGTCAAGTTTTATAAATCTACCTGTTTTTGCTACTTTATTTGCAAGTCTTTTTGCTGTCTCTGTAAGACTTTCCACTCTTTTTTCTCTAAAAGAACCAACATCAAGCAAAATCTTTTTTCCTTCTTTTGAACATATTTGTTTTAAAAGAGTATTTAAAGCATAAAAACCTTCTCCTCTATGACCAATAACATCACCTAAATTTTCACCTTTTACTATATAAGTAATGTATTTTTCATCTTCAAGAGTGTTTATTTCAACTTCTTTTTCTAAAACTTTAAACAAATCTGTTAAGAATTTAATTGGATCACAACTTTTTGATTTAACTTCTTTATCAATATCAATTTCTTTGTTTTCTGTTTTTTCTTCTTTTACAGTTTCTTTAAATTCTTTATTAATTTCTTTTTCTTCTTTTTTATCTTCTTTTAAAACTTCTTTTAAAACTTCTTTTTGTTCTTTTAATATTTCTTCTTTCTTTTCTTCTTCAAGAAATTTTTTATGTTTTTCATATTTAGGTAAAGCATCTTCGCTTATTGAAACTACAACTTTTGCTTTTTTAAAAATTCCACCTTCACTTATTATTTTTATATCTACATCTTCTCTTGGTGCTTTTAATTCTAAAAGAGCATTTTCTATTGCCTTTTCAATTGTTTTTCCAGTTCCTTCAACGCTAAACATTTTTCCCTCCATCTTTAAAACTTTCTTGTATAATCAATTTCAACCTTTTCTTCTACTTTTTTACTCTTTCTTTTATCAATACTATTCAAAATTAAATTTTGAAGTGGTAATGTGATTGCTGCCATTATTTGACTTATCAACATGTATATAGCGAAAACACTATTATAAAGCAAAGCAAAGATACCAAATATTATAGGTAATATAATTAACAACAATTTGTTTTGTTTTGTTTGATTATTTTTATTTCCAACTTTTGATGTTAAAAGCATTGTTAACACGCTTGCTAAAATACACAAAATTGGAAGTATAAAATAACCATTTGTTTTGCTTTGAGAAGATTTAAGTTGTAACATAAAAGAATTATAAATAATTTCTTCGTTTTCTTCTACGTTATTTTTTCCAACTTGTGAAACATAACCATTATAATCTACAATTGACTGATTAAATGGAGAATCTGAAATCCAAATGTTGTCTATCCATAAAAAAGATTCTTTTGTTTCTAAATATTTTTCTTTTATTAAACTAAATGAAGATTTTTTAACTGCATCTTCCACAGTAAATTTTATTTTTTCCTCACTTCCTTCAACAGCATCTTCTTTTAATATTTTTTCATTTAATATTTTTTCATTTAATCCATTTATTAAGTTTACAATATAAACATTAGAAGATTTTTTTACAGTTTGTATAGTTCCGTCTACATCTTCCTTAACTTCAAATGAAAAATCATTTTTGAAAGGTTCACTGTCAAGTTTTACTTTTTCTTCATCAGTTGTTTGATACATAACTATTTCATTGTTTTCATAATCAATTTCAAAACTGATATTTTCATAATTTAAAAATATATCTTGTTTTTCTGGGTTTTCTATTAAATAATTATTTGCAACATTCAAACAATTTGCATAAGCATATTTTAAAGTATCATAACTTTCACTTATTTTATAAGAACCCATTACATTTAATCCAGAAAACAAGCTGAAAAATATAGTTAAGTTTAGTATCATAAACACGAGCATTAAGAAACAACCACCCATGCTTTTTCCGTTATATTTCTTATAAACTTCGTTTTGCTTTTGTTTTAAAAGATTTGGGTCTTTTGCATATTTTTTGTTTATTATATCAAGCTCTGGTTGCATTTGAGCTTGAACCATTGACATCTTTTGTTGACTTCTTTTGTTAAACATGTCAATAGGTGTCCAAATAAGTTTTATTATAACAGTTAAAAAAATGATTGCCAAAACATAATTATTTGTTACATTTTCAAACGCTTTAATAATTGTTATCCAAAAACCCGATGGCTCTGCTACGGACAATAAAAAACTTACAATAGCCATTTTTGTTCTCCTTTAATATTTATAGGGACAGGGTCATAACCACAATTCTTATTCCAAGGAACGCATTTAAATATTCTTTTAAAACCTAAAATGCTACCTTTAAAACAACCAAAATTTTCTAAACTTTGCAAAAAATATGAGGAACAGGTTGGGGTAAATCTACAAGTATGAGGAAGAATAGGTGATATACAATATTTATAAAAATAAATAGGAATTTTAAAGAAAAATATAAAAAATTTTTTCACACTAAATTTTCCTCTTTATAAAACTTTTTAAAAAGAAGATTTAATTCTTCAAATATTTCTTTATATTCTAACTTTGAAGAATTTTCTCTGGCAAGCAAAACATAATTATAATGATTTTTTGCCAAATTATTAATTCTTACAATTTCTTTTAATCTTCTTTTAAGTTTGTTTCTTTTACAAGCTTTTCCTTGTTTTTTTGAAATAGAATAACCTATTTTGTAATTTTCAAATTTACTTGCAATATAAAATAAAGTAAAATTGTTTGTAGATTTTTTTTTGCCTTTTTTATAAATGTATGAAAATTGTTTATCTTTTTTAAGTCTATGGTCAGTCCTTACTTTTGTGTTATGCAGAGAGTTTTTTTCTTCCACGATTTCTTCTTCTTTTTAAAACATTTCTACCGCTTTTAGATTGCATTCTTTTTCTAAAACCATGAACTTTACTTCTTTGTCTTTTCTTAGGTTGATATGTTCTTTTCATAATTGCCTCCTTTTTTGTTGTAACTACTTTATTATAAAGAATAAATTATATTTTGTCAATTATAATTTTAACTTTTTCCATTATTAATATTTAACTATCTATCATCATAATTCAATTTTATTAATATATAATATATAGGTGATAAAGATGGACGAAAATTTAAAAAACAAAATTTTAAAGTTATTTCATAATAATAAAAATATAACAAAATATTTAAAAGAAGAAAATTATTTCCTTTTGTTTATATTTATGGCAGAAGAAAATGAAATTTCTAAATATATTTCTACTGATACTGTCATAGAATTGACTAGAAAAAACGAAACAGAATCAATACATGAATTTAAATTAGATATAAAAAAACTGCAAATGATAGCAAAAAGAAATAAGGAAATTCAAAAAGTTTTTAAAGAATATGAAGATTTTTATAACAACAATACCAAAAATGAAAATTATTTTTAAACAAAAAAAGTGATTAAATCACTTTTTATTTTTTATTGGTGCTTCCCCAACCTTTATCTCCTCTTTTTGAAGGAATTTTTAAAAGCTTTTCTAAGTCTATTTCTTTTATATTCATGTCTTCTACTCTATGTATAACACCTTGTGCAATTGCCTTTTTAGTGCTATATATAAGAGTATCTTTTTTTATTATCTTTTTATATTTTTTTCTAAGTTCTTCTTCAGTTAAATTTGAAAATATTAAATTATAATTATTTGAATTGGTTATTGCAATTTTTATTTCTCCACGATAACCACTGTCAATTATACCTGCACTTCTTTTTATTCCTTTGCTTCCTGTTGAAGACCTTTCTTCAATTTGCATATAAAATTCTGGACTACATGCCCATGCTATTGCAGTTGGAATTAACTTTGTTTTGTGTGGTTCAACCAAAATATAATCTTCATCAAAACATGCATAAATATCATATCCAGCATTTTCTTTTTCTTTGTTTGGAATAATTGCATTTTCTTTCATTTTTGCAAAATAAACATTTTTTTCATTTTTAAAATAATCCATAATTTTTCTCCTTAATTACTAAGAATATTATAACTAAAAATTTAAAACTCTCAAAATTATTTTTATATTTTAAAAATAAAAACTGTCATTTTTGACAGTTTTATCCAATAACTCTTACAGGTAAAATTAAATATAAAAATTCATCTTCTTCTGTTGGAACAATAACACATGGTGTTGAAGGTTTGTTAAAACAAATTTTTACAAATTCGTTTGTATTAACTCTTAAACTTTCAAGAAAATATCTTGGATTAAAAGAAATTACCAAATCTTTCCCAGAAACATTAGCTGGTATGTTTTCTTTTATATTTCCTAAATCGCTATTTGATGTTATACACAAATTGTTTTCTTTTATATCAAATTTAACAAAATTATTTTGAGATGTTTTTGAAAGAAGTGTTGCTCTTTCAAGTGATTGTTCAAATTGTTCCTTATTTATAATTACAAATGTTTCATAGTTCATAGGAATTATTTGTTTGTAATTTATATAATCTCCTTCCAATAATCTTGATGTTACTTTTGTATCTCCAAGGTCTACCATTATTGTGTATGTGTCTATATAGATATTTATAGTTTCATCGCTATCGTCAATTAATTTGGAAAGTTCACTTAAACTTCTTGCAGGCACAACAATTGATTTCTTTATGTTTGAAACAACATTTTTCTTTACTCTTGCAAGTCTATAACCATCAAGTGCAACTGCATTTACTTCGTTTTTGTCTATATCAAATAAAACACCTTTTAAAATTGGTCTAGAATCATCAATAGCAACTGAAAAAATTGATTTGTTTATGCAAGTTTTAAAATCTTTTTTTGATATTCCAAAATATTCATTTGTTTCAATATTTTTAAAGCCAGGATACTCAACAGGGTTGTAGCATTGAATCATACTTTCGCTATCTTCATATTTTATAAGCATTTGATTTTTTTCGTTAACAGAAAGTTGGATTTCTGAATTTGTAAGTTTTTTTACAAACTCTGTAATAAATCTTCCCGGAACAACAGTTTCACCTTCAATCTTAACATCTGCCTTAATTCTTTTTTCAATAGAAAGCTCACTATCAGTTGCACTCATAATTAAAGTTCCATCTTCTGCAACAATTTTTATACCTTCCAAAATAGGATTTGTAATTTTGTTTGAAATAGCTTTACTAACTCTCAAAAAAGCTTCTGATAGGTCAAGTCCTTGACAATTTACTAACATTTTTTTGTTCTCCTTATCAAGAACAATATTAACACATTTTTTTATTTTTATCAACATTTTTTAAGTTTTTAAAAAATATTTTTTTATTGTTTTTTGCGCGCGTTTTTTAAATTATTTATATTATAATTTTTGATAAAATAATAATAATTTTAATAAGCAATGTTTAAATGTGGATAACTTTTTTGTTATACTATATATAGATTTTTTTTATTATTTTTTATGAAAATTTACTACATATTGTATTGCTAATTTGTGGACAAGTTGTGGATTATTTTTTCAAGTTATCCACTTGTTAACATCTTTTTTATTTCACTTACAAATGATTGAATTTTATGTGATGTTTTTAATTGGTCAGAAATTTTATCGCGAGAGTGCATTATTGTTGTATGGTCTCTTCCTCCAAATATTTTTCCAATAGAAACAAGTGGTATTTCAAGTATTTCACTTATAAGATATATAGCTATCATTCTTGGTTCTACAACGTCTTTACTTTTCTTTTTTCCTATAATATCTTGCTTTGTTATATCAAAATATTTACATACAGTTTCTATAATTTGTTCAGGTGTCAATCCCTCATTTTTTTCTTCTTCAATCTGTCCATTAAATGCTTCTCTTGCTTCTTCCATTGTTGCTGAATGCTTTCCTATTAAAGTTGCAAGGAAATAAACTTTTGAAAGCATGCCTTCAAGTTCTCTTATATTTGTGTTAATTTTTTCTGCTATAAAATCTATAACATCATCATCAATAATATATTTTTCAAGTTGACATTTTTTTCTTAAAATAGCAATTCTTGTTTCCAAATCAGGTTGTTGTATATCTTGAATAAGGCCACAAGTAAAGCGAGAACGAAGTCTGTCTGCAAGAGTTTCAATATCTTTTGGAGGTCTATCAGATGATATAATAATTTGTTTGTTGTTTTGATAAAGTTCGTTGAAAGTATGGAAAAATTCTTCTTGTGTTGAAGTTTTTTTAGAAATAAATTGAATATCATCTACCATTAAAACATCAAGATTTCTATATTTGTTTCTAAATTCTAGTATTGCTTTGTTTTTAGTGTTTGAGCCTAAACTTTCAATGTAATCATTTGCAAATTGTTCGCAAGTTACATACATTACTTTTAAATTTGGATTATATTCATTTATGTAATTTCCTATTGCGTGTAAAAGGTGAGTTTTACCAAGTCCAACACCACCATAAATAAACAAAGGATTAAATTTTTCACCAGGATGTTCTGCAACAGCTCTAGATGCAGCATAAACAAATTGATTGCTTTTTCCAACAACAAAATTATCAAAAGTGTATTTTGAATTAAAAGGGTTTTTATTAACTTCAATTTCTTTTTCAACAGTTTTTTCACCATTTTTCTTTATAAATTCAATTTCTTCATTAGGGTCCAAAATTTCAATTTCAATACCTTCACCAAAAATATCTTTGATAGATGAAGAAAGTTTTTCAAAATAGTTTCTCAAAATTTGATTTTTTGCAGAAGTTGAATTTGTTGCCAAAATAAGTTTTTTGTTTTCTTCTGAATAATCCAAAACCTTTAAAGGTTTAAACCACATAACAAAAGAAACATTTGAAACATTTAGTTCAAGTTTATCAAGTACTGCTTTCCATAAAGAATATAAATCATGCATAATTTTACCTCTTGCTTTTATTTTTAAGTATAACATAATGATTATAAAATTTAAAATATGTTTTGTCAACTTAGAGTGACTTAAATTAAAGGTTTTGTTTTTGGTAAATTTTTACCCCTAGGATAAATTTTTGGGGTAAATTTTATTTTGTTTATTATAAGAATTTTTCTTTCAGCATCTATTTCTTTTATATAAAAAGATTTTATATCACAAATTTTTCCACCTAAAATTTTAATTGCATTTTGTCCAATATTTATTTCTTCTTCAAGTTTTTGAGACTTATACATAAAAACATTTCCTTCAATTTTTAAAAGAGGCAAAAGATATTCAGCTAAAGTTGGAATTTGTGCTACTGCACGAGAAACTGCATAGTCAAATTTTTCTCTGTTTTGCAAACAAAAATCTTCAACTCTTGTATGAATTGCTTTTATATTTTTTAGTTTTAACAAAGATATTATTTCATTTAAAAAATTAACTCTTTTTTGTAAACTATCTATTAGTGTAATATTCAAATCTGGTCTTAATATTTTTAAAGGAATACCTGGAAATCCAGCTCCAGAACCGACATCAACGATTGTTGAATTTGTTTTTAATTCTTTATAAGGTAATACACTATCTAAAAAATGTTTGTAAACTACATCTTCAAAGTTGGTGATAGCTGTTAAATTGTACTTTTCATTTTCTTCTACTAAAAAATTAAAGTAAGACAAAAACATATCAATTTGATTTTCATTTAAATTGATTTGATAAGTATTAAAAACATCTTTTATAAATTGTTTTTTATCCTGCATCTATACATTTTCCTTTGAGAATTTTTTAACCAAAACACTTAAAACAGCTATATCTGCAGGAGAAACACCAGAAATTCTTGATGCTTGTCCTATATTTAATGGTTTTATTTGTTCAAGTTTTTCAATTGATTCTAGTCTTAAGCCATGGTATTTTCTATAATCAAAATTATCAGGTATTATTATTTTTTCGTTTTTCTTGAATTTTTCAATTTCTTCTTCTTGTTGTTTTAAATATCCTTCATATTTAACCATTATGTTCATTTCATTTATAATATCAAATTCAAAATCATCAAAAACATGAAAATAATTATTTATTTTGAAAGCATCAATATTGCTTCTTTTAAGCATATCTTTTATTGTTACGCTTTCTTTTGGCAAACTTTCATTATTTTCCGAATAAAAATCTTTAATTTGTTCAACTTTATATTTTTTGCTTAAAAGAGAAAATATATTTGATAGTTTTTCTTTTTTATCTTCAAAAATTTTCCACCTGTTATCGTCTACTAGACCTACTTTTCTTCCAATTTCAGTAAGTCTTAAATCTGCATTATCAGAACGCAAAAACAGTCTATATTCTGCTCTTGATGTCATCATTCTATAAGGTTCATTTGTTCCTTTTGTGACTATATCATCAATTAAAACTCCAATATATCCATCACTTCTTTTTAAGATAATTTGTTCTTTTCCTTTTAAGTATAAATTTGCGTTTATACCAGCAATTATACCCTGCGCACCAGCTTCTTCGTATCCACTTGTTCCATTTATTTGACCAGCAAAAAACAAACCTTTATGATTTTTTAGTTCAAGTGTTGGTAAAAGTTGAGTAGGTTCTATACAGTCATACTCAATTGCGTAACTATCTCTCATAATTTCAGCATTTTCAAGACCTGCAACAGAATGAACCATTTTTTCTTGAACATCAACAGGCATTGAAGTTGAAAAACCTTGAATATAAATTTCATCTGTTGACAAACTTTCTGGTTCTAGAAAAAGTTGATGACGGTCTTTATCTGCAAATCTTACAATTTTTGTTTCAATAGAAGGGCAATATCTTGGGCCAATACCTTTTATAAGTCCTGAAAAAACAGGAGCTTTATCAAGATTTTCTTTTATTATTTCATGCGTTTTTTCATTTGTGTAAGTTAAATAACAAACCGCTTTATTATTTGGTTTTGTTTTAGTTATAAATGAAAAATTTTGTATATTGTCTTCCCCATTTTGAATTTCAAGTTTTGAAAAATCTACACTTCTGCCATTTATTCTTGCAGGAGTTCCTGTTTTAAAACGCAACAATTTTATTCCAAGTTCTTTTAAAGAATCTGAAAGTTTTTGAGCATTTGCAAAACCATTTGGACCAACATCTTTTGTATAAGAACCAATAATTATTCTACTTTTAAGATAAACACCTGTTGCAAAAACAATTGCTCTGCACAAGTATTTTTTACCAACAGCAGTTTCAACAATTTTTGTTCCGTCTTCATTTTCTTTTATACAAACAGCTTCACCTTGTCTTAAAAACAGATTTTCTGTTTTTTCCAAAGTTTTCTTCATTTGGTTGTGATATTCAATTTTATCTGCTTGTGCTCTTAAACTTTGAACTGCTGGACCTTTACCACGATTAAGCATACGAAGTTGTATAAGTGTTTTATCAGTGTTTACACCCATTTCTCCACCAAGAGCATCAATTTCACATACCAGTTGACCTTTTGCTGTCCCGCCAATAGAAGGATTGCATGCCAAAAATGCCACTGAATCCAAATTCAATGACAACAAAAGTGTTTTATTACCTGTTCTTGCAAGTGCAAGTCCAGCTTCACAACCAGCATGACCAGCACCTATAACTACTGCATCAAAAAATTCCATAATACCTCATTTTACTCAAATATTATAATACAAATAATTTATTTAATCAATAAAAAAATCCTTGGTTGCAAGGATTAATTTAATTTTTCTAGTAGACTTTTTTTGCTTTTTAATAAACTTTTTTCTTTTTCATTTTCATTTTCGTTGTTATTTTGATTTTCATTTATATTTTCTTTTATCTCAGTTTGTTCTATTTCTTGACTTTCAAGTTCTATTTCTAAATCATCGTTTTCTGTTAAATTTACTAGATATTGATATAATTTATCAAAGTTGTTTCCGTTTAAGTCTAGATAGAAACATCTTCCATTATAAGTTCCATCATTGCCTCTTATGATATTTACGCCGTAGCAATCTTCTTTTATTTCAATTAAAAGACTGTCAAAGGGCATTTCATTTATTATGATTGTTTCATCATAAACAAATTTAAGCCAAAGACCAGTTTTCATTGCTTCTTTGGTTAGAGAATCTATACTTACTCCAAAAGCAGGCATAGATAATGCTTCACTTATAGATTCATAAAATAATGAATCAATTTCATCTAGTTGAGATGAAGAAATTTCAATTTGATTGCCGTCTTTATAAAATTCTATCATAGTTGCCTCGCTAAATAAGTCTAACACAACATTAGATTGAGAACAAAACAAAATTGGCAAAGTTAAAAATAAGAAAATAAATCTAAACATAAAAACCTCTTTTCATTATTTTGTAGAAAAGAGATTTTTTTATGCAGTTTACATTTGTAAATTTCTATTGTAAAGATCCTCAATGTTGTTTTCAAAGTCTTTGTTTGAAAAATGATTGTTAAAAGTTAAACAATATCCAGACTTATTGTCGCCGTCAATGATACTTGTATTTTTAAATTCTTCTATAACAGAAGAAACAAGTTTTTCTATATTTTCATTTGATAAAGAGATTTTTCTCTTTTTGAAAATTTTTTGAGTTAATAAAACTATCTTGCTTAAAGAAAATGAACGGTTTGTAGATAAAATAATTGCATTTATTAAACTTTTTTCTTTTGTTAAAATATTTTTTGACATACTTGCTCCTATAAATATTAAATCACATATAATAGTTGTTGTCAATAATAATTTTTATTAAAATAAAAACAAAATGTAAATATAAATGTTTGACTTAAAAAAATCAAAAATGTATAATTTTGGTGAACATGGAGGATAAAATGAAAACAATAGTAAATTTAGAAAAAGTTGACCCTTGGAAAGGATTTAAAGGAGAAACATGGCAAAAAGAAATTAATGTTTCTGACTTTATTGACAACAACTATAAAGAATATAAAGGTGATGATTCTTTCTTGCAAGGAAAGAGCAAAAAAACTACAAAAGTTTGGGCAAAATGTGAAAAACTTTTACTTAAAGAATTAAAAGAAGGATGTTTAGATGTAGATACTAAACATGTTTCTGGTATTGATAATTTTGATGCTGGTTATATTGATAAGAAAAATGAAGTAATAGTTGGACTTCAAACAGATGCACCACTTAAAAGAATTGTAAATCCTTTTGGTGGATTTAGAATGGTTGAACAGTCTTTAAAAGCTTACAATAGAAAATTTGATAAAAATCTTGAAAGTTATTTTTTAAATGGAATTAGAAAAACTCATAATGATGGTGTTTTTGATGCTTACACTCCTGACATAAGAAAAGCAAGAAGTGCTGGTCTTATTACTGGTCTTCCAGATGCCTATGGAAGAGGTAGAATTATTGGAGATTATAGAAGAGTTGCTCTTTATGGAATTGACAGACTTATTGAAGAAAAGAAAAAAGATTTGCTTAGCGAAAAACTTTTAAATATTGATAGCGAAGAAATTATTCGTTTAAGAGAGGAAGTTAACGAACAAATAAAGGCTCTTGAAAAAATCAAAAGCATGGCAAAAAGATATGGCTATGATATTTCTCTTCCTGCAAAAAATGCACATGAAGCTTTTCAATGGACTTACTTTGGTTATCTTGCTTCTGTAAAAGAAAATAATGGTGCAGCTATGAGTCTTGGCAGAGTTTCAACTTTCCTTGATGTTTATATTGAAAGAGATATGAAAAATGGTCTTTTAAACGAAGAACAAGCACAAGAACTTGTTGACCAATTTACTATAAAATTAAGACTTGTTCGTCATTTAAGAACACCTGAATATGATGAAATTTTCGCAGGAGACCCAACTTGGGTTACCGAAAGTATTGGTGGTATGCTTGATGACAAAAAGAGCTTGGTTACAAAAAACAGTTTTAGATTTTTGCATAGTCTTATAAATCTTGACCCAAGTCCAGAACCAAACTTAACAGTTTTATGGTCAACAAAATTGCCTACAAACTTTAAAAAGTTCTGTGCAAAAATTTCTATTCTTACAGACAGTATTCAATATGAAAGTGATGATGTTATGAAACCTATTTATGGACATGACTATGCAATTGCTTGTTGCGTCTCTGCAATGAAAATAGGAAAACAAATGCAATTCTTTGGTGCAAGATGCAATTTAGCAAAATCGTTACTTTATTCAATAAACGAAGGAAAGGACGAAAAAAGCGGAAAAACTGTTGTTGATGGAATAAAACCAATCAAAGACAAAGTTTTATCTTATGATAAAGTTAAAAAATCTTATTTTGAAACTCTTGAAAAAGTTGCAAAAACTTATGTTGATGCGATGAATATAATTCACTTTATGCACGATAAATATGCTTATGAAGCAGGACAAATGGCATTGCATGACACAACAGTTGACAGACTTATGGCATTTGGTATTGCAGGTCTTTCTGTTGCAACAGATTCTCTTTCTGCTATTAAATATGCAAAAGTAACTCCTATAAGAAATGAACAGGGTATTGCAGTAGATTTCAAAATTGACGGCGACTATCCAAAATATGGTAATGACGATGATAATGTTGACCAAATTGCTGTTGAAATAGTAAAACATTTTATCTCTTGTTTAAAGAAAAACAAACTTTATAGAAATGCTCACCATACTTTGAGTGCACTTACTATTACTTCAAATGTTATGTATGGAAAGAAAACAGGAAACACACCAGACGGAAGAAAAGCAGGTTGTCCTTTTGCACCAGGAGCAAATCCAATGCATGGAAGAGATAGTTCAGGCGCTCTTGCTTCATTAAACTCTGTTGCAAAAATACCATATTGCGATTGCTGTCAAGATGGAGTATCAAACACTTTCTCAATAGTTCCAAATGTTCTTGGTCACAGTGATGAAGGAAGAATTAAAAATCTTGTTGGTATCCTTGATGGATATTTCAAACAAGGTGCACAACACATCAATGTTAATGTTTTAAACAGAGAAAAACTTATTGATGCAATGGAACATCCAGAAAAATATCCAACACTTACAATAAGAGTTTCAGGATATGCTGTAAACTTCAACAAACTTTCTCGTGCTCATCAAGAAGAAGTTATTGCAAGAACATTCCATGAAAAAGTTTAATTTTAAAAGATATATATAAAAGGTAAAAATGAAAATAAATAAAAACGATTATACCAATTTTATAAAACAAGCAAAATATGATTACGAAAATAAAATTATAGGTGCAGAAAATGGGTTGTATTTTGGCAAAAGTATAAAAGAATTTTGCGATAGGCAAAAAGAAAAATTTGAAAAGCAAGAAGAAAACAAATATGGTTGCTGTTTAAATTATTCTTTATATTTGCTTTCAAATGAAAGACCAAGAATATATCATACACATTGGAATTGATAAAAACTCTAAAAATAGTTTTATAAAAGAATTTTTGTCAGGTGAAAAAATAAAAGTAAAAAATTTTCAAGATATATCAGATAAACAACTTGAAGATATTTTAAAAGTTATTAATGAAAATTTAAACTATGACAATAAAGCAGAAATAGAATAAAATGGGAAAAATATTTGGATTTATAAATAGTATAGAAACTATGGGACTTGTTGATGGACCTGGTATAAGGTTCGTAACCTTTTTGCAAGGTTGTAAACTTAGATGCAAATATTGTCATAATCCTGAAACTTGGGCAAATGATAAAATAGCAAAAAAAATAACACCAGAACAACTTGTAGAAAAAATTGAAAGATACAAAAATTATTATGGAGATGATGGTGGAGCAACCTTTTCTGGTGGAGAACCACTTTTACAACCAGAATTTTTGGCAGAATGTTTAAAATTATGTAAACAAAAAGGGATAAATACAGCAATTGACACAGCAGGAGTTGGGTTTGGAGATTATAGAGAAATTTTAAAGTATACTGACCTTGTTATTTTAGATGTAAAAGCAGTTGACGAAAATGAATATATAGAATTGACAGGACAACCTATAAAATATTTTTATGAATTTTTAAAACAGGTGCAAGAAAATGGTAACAAGATTTGGCTAAGACAAGTTATTGTTCCAGGTTTAAATGATGATGAAAAACATGTTTTAAAACTAAAACAATTTGCAAGCAAGTTAAGAAATATTGAAAAAATAGAATTATTACCATACAAGACAATGGGGGTAGTAAAATATAAAAAATTAAATATTACTTATCGTCTTGAAGGTGTTGAAGAAATGGATGAAAAAAGGTGTAAAGAACTTGAATTGTTGTTATACAAAAGTAAATAAAAAAACGAAGGACAAATCTTCGTTTTTTGTTTTTTTTGGTAGCAGCAACTGGGATCGAACCAGTGACCTCAAGAGTATGAATCTTGCGCTCTAGCCAGCTGAGCTATGCTGCCACAAAGAGGGATATCCATATCTGGATACATTGCCTATTATAATCGTTAATAAAAAAAATGTCAATAAAAATTTTGTATTTCTTTTGTATTTCAGCAAATTATTTTTGTTTACTAGGACAAATACTTTGATTTTTTTCTTAAATTTTATATAATATAGAAGAGGTGAAATATGTTATACGAAAAAATTAAACAAGCAAATATTCAAGCAATGAAAGACAAAGATAGTGATGCTAGAAGCATTTATAGTGTTATTTTAAATAAAATCATGGTTGAAAACATAAAGAAAAGAGAAAAAGGTGGAGAAGTTGATGATGCCGACATTTCAAATATTCTTCAAAAAACAATAAAAGAATTAAATGAAGAAAAAGAAAATTATTTGAAAGTTGGAAATGAAAATCAAGTGCAAATGATATCAAGACAAATTGAAATTGCACAGAGCTATCTTCCAAAAATGATGACAAAAGAAGAAATTAAGCAAGAAATTATGTCTTTGCCAGACAAGACAATCCCTGCTGTTATGAAACACTTTAAAGCAAATTTTAACGGCAAATGTGATATGAGAACTGTTCAAGAAGTTTTAAAGGAAATTTAATGAGAGTTTTTGCAATAAGTGACTTACATTTGTCTGTAAACAACCCAAAGCCCATGGATATTTTTGGACCAGCTTGGGATAATTACGTTGAAAAAGTTTTTTCAGATTGGAAAGAAAAAGTCTCTGACGATGACGTTGTTGTTATGGCCGGAGATTTTTCGTGGGCAATGAAACTTGAAGATACAAAAAAAGATTTAGAATTGTTTAAAAATTTACCAGGCAAAAAAATCATGATAAGGGGAAATCATGATTATTGGTGGAACACAATTAGTGCAGTAAGAAAAGCACTACCAAAAGATTTTTTTGCTATTCAAAACGATGCTATAAAAATAAAAAATGTCATATTTTGTGGGACTAGGGGGTGGTTGCTTCCAGATGAAAACTTTTCACAAGAAAATCAAAAAATTTTTGATAGAGAAGTAATAAGACTTGAAATGACACTGCAAAGTGCACAAGCTTTAAAGAAAGATGGAGACAAGATAATATGTTTGATGCATTATCCACCGACAAATAATGCAAAAGAAAACACAAAGTTTACTGATTTGTTTGAAAAATATAATGTTGAAAAAGTTGTTTTTGGACATATTCATGCAAAGAGAAACGTTGAATTGTTTTTTGAAAAAAATGGAATAGAATACTTTTTAACTTCTTGTGATTTATTAAACCAAAAATTGGTTTTGATTGAAGAGGTTTAATTTGACGAAGAAAAGGCAAAAAATAATTGACTTTTAGAGCCTTTTATAGTAAAATTCTTTAACTTGGAGTAGATATGAGAAAAAAAATTTGGAAGATTTTTGCAATGATTTTTATGGTAGCACTAGTTTTTACAGGTTGTGCTACTGTTAGTGATGTATATGATAAAAATGGCAATTTAATATATTTTGAACAACTTGTTTCTTTTGGTGGACAAGTTGCAAAGATTGGAGACTATCTTTATTATGCAAATGGCTATACAGATGCTAGTGTAGATGGATTTAGTTATGAAGATGCAAAACAAACAGGATATTTATCCAGAATAAATCTCTCAAAGCGTTTTGAATTTGATGAAGAAGTAAATGAACAAGATAAAGCAAATACAAGTCCACTTAATATAGAAAAAGTAAATGATAGATTTGTAGGATATCAAAACCAAAATATGTTTGCATTAGGTTCTTATCTTTACTTTTCTTCTACAAACACACACAAATCTAACTCTCTTGAAAACGACTACTCTCAAATAAGTTTGTTTAGAATTTCATTTAATGGTGATAACTTGCAAGAAATTTATACAACTAGATATGATGAAAAATCATCAATAGAAGTTGTAAAAGGCAGTGATGGAAATTATTATTATGTTATATGTGCTCAAAATGGAGAAGAAAAATATGAACTTTCTTCTATAAAAATTGGAGAAAAAATTGGAGAAAGAGTTGTTCTTGCAAAAAATATAGAAAGTTATGCTATTGCAGATGATTCATCAGTTCAAAAAGATGTAGTATACATTTATACAAATGATGATGAAGAAAAAAAGATAGAAAGAGTAGACTTTGCTAGTGGTGAAAAAACAGAATGTATGTATCCAACAAATTATACTGTTTCATTGCTTGATAGATGCGGCGATATTGTATTTTATACAGTTGACAAACCAAACGCAGATGTAGAAGTTTATTATAAAGATGTTTCTAATTTTGACAACAACTTTGATGGATCAAACAGATTTTATTCAGCAGATTCAATTTCTAATGTTACAAAATCTGAAGACGGATATATTTTTACATCTTCAAATGGTGCTTTAATGTTTAAAACATTAAATGGAAATGTAAAGACTCTTATAAAAAATGATATAACTTTTGATGTTTTATTTGAAGATAGTGGCTGGATATATTATTCTACAACATCAGAGATAAGTAGAGTTTCAATATTTGATGGTAGCGTAACTAATGTTGTTTCAATGGCAGATATTGTTTCAGGTCAATGTGGTTATAGCGATGGTTATATATACTTCTTCGCAAAAATACAAACTACTGAAACAGAAGATGAAGAAAGTTCTGAAACAACGACTGATGAAAACTATTACTTATATAGAGCAACAGTTGATGGAACTATGAATTATCAACTTTTGGGTAAAACAAAATAAGCAAAAAAGTCAAATATTAAGAAAATAGAGATTTCGACATGTTTCAACAAAATTAATCATAACTCGCGATTAACAATATAGAGTTATGATTTTTTTTTACAAAAAATTGTGTTATCTTTTATTTGTCGCAACAAAAAGTTGTTTTAAGGAGTAAGTTATGGAAAATAATACAAAGAAAATTTCACTTTATTTGGCAGACAATTCAGAAGATAAAAACTTGGAAAAATATTTTCATGAAAATGATAGATTCAATCTTGTAGGTGTAAATGTTGTGGGGCAAGAAGTAATAAAAGAGGTGTTACAATCAAAACCTGATGTATTAGTTATGGAAATTATGCTTTCTGGTATGGATGGATTTATGGTTTTAGAAGAATTAAAATCAAAATTAAAAAATGATATGCCAAAAGTTATATTTATTTCAAATCTATCACATAGCGGGTTTGTCTCAAAAGCTATAAAGGAAGGTGCTAGTTATTTTATGGTAAAACCTGTTTTGCCTGAAAATTTGGCAGAAAGAATTGAAAACCTTTTAGAGGTAAAAAGCGAAAGCAAAGAACAAAAACAACTTGATGAAAAAATTTCAAACATTTTCATTAGTATTGGAATTCCTGCTCATATAAAGGGCTATCAATTTTTAAGAGAAGCAGTAAAACTTGCTGTTGAAGAACCAGAGATAATAGGTTCCATAACAAAAAGACTTTATCCAACAATAGCTGAAAAATTTGAGACAAGCTCTTCTAAAGTAGAAAGGGGCATGAGACATGCTATTGAAGTTGCTTGGAATAGAGGTAAAATTGAAAATATAAATACACTTTTTGGATTAAAAATTTACAGTAGTAATGAAAAACCTACAAATGGAGAGCTGATAGCTCTAATTGCAGACAAAATGATAATGGAGGGATAATTTATTAAATTTATTTTGAAAAACAGACATATTTTTTTATAATAAGTTTGGAGAAAAAATATGTGGACAATAAATTTAAAAAAAGAAAATCCACCATTAGATGTTGCTTTGGCAATCATAGAAATTGAGTTAGAAAAAGCAATCTTTTCACAAGAAATTGCAGTAAAAATATTGCATGGATATGGTTCGCATGGTAAAGGTGGGATTATACTTATAAAGGCAAGAGAGTTGCTTTCACAAATGAAAAAAGAAAGAAAAATAAAAGATTATCTTTTCGGCGACAAATGGAATGTTTTTGATGATAAAACAAAAAAATTGTTACAAAAAGATAAAAGCCTAGCAGACGATGAAGATTTAAACAAAAACAACCCAGGTATAACAATAGTAGTATTATAAATTCTTTTGTGCTATAAAATTTGCATAAAAGAATTTTTTTTATTATAATACATTTATGCAATGTAATGACTGTCCAAGATTTTGTAAAATTGACAGAAAAAAAAGAAAAGGCTTTTGTGGCGCCAAAGATAAAATTGTTCTTGCAAAAGTCATTGAAAATTTTATGTGGGAAGAGCCATGCATTTCGGGAAAGAAAGGCACTCTTGCTTTATTTTTTGCTGGATGTAATTTAAAATGTTCTTATTGTCAAAATTATAAAATTTCTCATGAGATAAAAGGTGATGAATTTTCGGTTGAGGAGTTTGCAAGTTTTTTAACAACTTTTAACATGAAAAAGTATAGTGCACTTGAATTAATAACACCAACACATTTTTCTTCTTTATTAATCAAAGTTTTTCAAATTTTCAAATCCCCAATTCCTGTTGTATGGAATAGCAGTGGTTATGAAAATGAAAAGACTATAAGTCAAATATCAAAATTTGTTGATGTTTTTCTTCCTGATTTTAAATATAGCGACAATGATTTGGCAACAAAACTTTCTTGTGCACCAAATTATTTTGAAATAGCAACTAACGCAATAAAAAAGATGCGAAAAGAAAAAGGTAAAAATGTTTTTAAAAATGGATTATTAATAAATGGAATTTTGATAAGACACTTGGTATTACCCGGGCAAATAGAAAATAGCAAAAATGTTTTAAATAAAATTAAGAAAGAAATTAATGAACCATTTATAAGTTTAATGAGTCAATTTGTTCCCATAAAACAAGACAAACATTTTTCAAGAACTATTTTATCGTTAGAATACAAAATAATATTAAATTATGCGAAAAAATTGAAATTGGAAAATGGCTATTTGCAAGAATACACAAGTGCAAATAATAGTTTTATTCCAAATTTTTAAAAAACAAGCAGATTGTTTGACAGAAATACAAATTTGAATTAAAATTATATCAAGGAAGGTAAAAAATGGCTTCTTCAAGAGAAAAATCTTTGAAATCAATTTTAAACAGAAACAGAATTAGATGTCTTTTTATTTCACTTGCTATTATAGCTAGTGTTGTTTTGTATTTTACAAAATTAATAAATTCTTGGTATGCTCTTATTATAGAGTCATATCTAATAGGTATGCTGTTTTTGTTAAATACAAGCGTTCAAGAAATAAAACATGGAGCACCACTTCCTATTATAAACGGAATACTTGGACTTTTGTTTTTTGCAACATCAATATTTTTGATAGCTTATGGTTTCACCGCAGGCTTTTTAACAATGAAATAAACACAAAATAAACGCAAAATAAATTGCGTTTATTTTATTATACCTTCTATCCTATACACATAAAACATATCATTTTTAAAACCTGCTTCCATAGTAAATGTACCATTAGTGCTAAAATCATATTTTCCATAACCAGAGATTTGAAGTTTATTATAATTTGGTCCCAAAGCCAGCATTAACTTTAAATAATAAATACTTGTTGGCATTGCACTTGCAGCAGTCATTGTTACATCAGCCACTTTTCTATCAGCAACTTTTATTTCCGTTATCGCACCTCCGATATACAATCTAGCAAAGACTCTCAAAGTATGATATTTTGAAAAATCCATGATGAAATAACAATTTCCAGTTGCGCCTGTTGTATATCCCCAGTTTACTTCAGGGTCTTCACTTGACATATCATAAATAACTTCCATTTTTTCTTTTTTTGCACTTTCTATTTCTGTTTGTAAGGCAGAAATTGAATCGCTCAAATAAGAAATAGAATTAGACAGTGAAGAAATAGAAGAAGAGTTTTCATTTGTTATAGTTTCCAAATTCCCAACTTTATTTTCAATCAAAGAAATACTATTTGAATTGGTCTCAACAGAGAGAGATATATTCGCTATATTTGCAGATATAGTATTTACAGTTTCTGAAAGTGATTGAAGATTGTTTTCTATTACAGTAATAGAAGTTGTTACATTTTCTATATTTGATGTTGCCTGAGATAGTTGGTTTTTTAATATGTCTATTTCTTGCAAAGCTGTTTGCAATTGTAATTTTATATTTTCAACTTCTTCTTTATTTCCACCTGTTATTAATTCTTCTATTTTAGGTATGGTTTTTTTTATTAAATACCAAACTTCTTTTTTCAAATTTTCAAGTTCATTATATAAATCTTCTATGTTCATAATAAAATCTCCTTTTTGTAATTTTAAAAAGGAGATTTGTTAAACTCAATGTTTACTGCCAGTTTTTTTCTTTTTGATAAACAGTAAGGATAAGATTATGGTTGCAACAGCACATATTATAGTTATTCCAACAATCAATGATGCACTTATTCCATTCGGAGATACATCTTTTGTAAGCATATAACCATTATATAAAGACCCGTTTTCTAAAACAATTTGAATTGCTGTAAACTCGCTGTCTGCATCATAACCTTCAAATAAAAATATTTTGTCTCCAGCGTTTGCTGTGTAAGTGGTTTTTTCTTTTTCAAGATTATAGATTATAGAATTGTTATTCCTTACAGAAGCATTGAAAGTTGGGTATATTTGATAATCATCAGGATAAGCTAGATAAAATTTGTATACATAACCAATAGTATTATCAATGGTTTGAACAAGCGCAAAATTGTCTTTCTCTTCAATAATTGTGAGAGTATCACCGTGATTTAAAACAAAAGCTTCTTCATCAACATAGACCTTTTCACTTTCAAAAGACGGTTCTTGATAAAGATAACAACTATTAGCATTAACAGTAACATTTACTGGTGAGATTGCAAAACAAGAAAGCAATCCCAAAACAGCAAGTAAAAAATTCATATAAATATTATTTAACAAAACAATAAAATTGTCAAGAGATATACAAAAAAGTTATCCACATTTCTATTTTAAAATGTGGATAAAATGTGGATAACTCTGTGGAAAAACTAGTTTTTTTTAGAAATTAATTTAATAATTTATAATTTTTTTCAATTTTAAAGTAAAAAAACTTAACCTTTAATAAATTTTCTTTTTTATTATTTTTATTTTGTTTTGAAATTTGTTCTATGTTTTGTTTTTGTTAAGTAAAATATTACATGAAATTTTTAACAATAAAAATGAAAACTATTTTAGTCATATTTGCAATTATTTTATGTTTTGCAATCGCTATTCCTTTTTCTATCACATCAATATCCAGCATGCCGAAAGCAGAATTTACAATTGTTATTGATGCTGGACATGGAGGAGTAGATGTCAAGTTAGGACAGTATATTTTAAAATTTTAATAGAAAAAAGACACATATTTTATAAGTGTAAAGAAAAAAGCATATCGGTTGATATGCTTAATTTTTTTATCTTATAGATAACAAGGATTTTCAACTTTCTCCCAAATATCTCGAACATATTCATTGTCTATCTTTGCGTTTTTAATAAAATCTTCCTTGTCTTTGAAATATATTGTGCCACATGGCTCAGGACCCCAACTAAATTCAATGCCATTCTCGCCATTTCTAAATAAGGAAAAACCAACATTTTTATAGTTAAATCCTGTTTCACTATAATGTTCAAACGCTTCAAGAAAATCTTCAAATGTTGGTTTAAATTTTTTGCCTTGTTGATATAATTTTTTTGCTTTATTTACGGAAATTAAGTTTGGATAGATTACCCTATTTTTCATTTGATTCCCAAGTTTATCAAAATTCCAACCACAGTTTTGGCATTCTCCATTTCCATATTGGTCTTTTAAACATTTTGTTTCACACACAGGACATTTTGTTTTATATTTTCTTTTAAATGGGCCGTCCCTTCCACAAACTAGACATGTGCCTTTGTATGATTCAATTGTTACATAATGTCCGCACTCGCATTTATAGTTTGCCATTGAAAATCTTTGAGATGGCTTTATTATAAATTTTTCCACTACATTGTAAATTTGTTCGAGATTTTCAAAGTCCACATAGATAATAAATTTTGTATCTTTTGATTTTTCGATGTTGTTTTTTGTTTCTTTTAAATCTTCAGAGTTATAAAGTTCTTGCTGATAATGATATCCATAAATAAGATATTTGAGGTTTGCAAAAGCTTCCAAATCAAGAGATAAAATTTCTTCTTTGTTTGGATAGAGTTTGATATAACCGATATAGTTTTTGTTTGTATAAACATCAAAAAAAGTCTCAGTTTTTATTCCTTGCAGTTTAAAGCGAAAAAGAGGAATAGGATACAATTCATTTGTAAATTTTTTATTTATTTTTATCCTATGTCCATAATGAAAATCTAACGCGTGGTCAACACAATCCTTGCCAAGGAATTTTGACATATTCTCCATTTTTTCAAATGCAGACGCGTATAATTTGTTTAAATTTTTAACTGTTTTTCTCATAGTTTATATTATCGGAAGTTGAACTTGCTTGCAAGAGTGAGACTGATGGTTTTACATACTATGTGATGAACACAATTTGTTGTGTTTTTGCGTTTAGCAAAATTAAAATTTAACTTGCTTAAATTTTATCATCACATAGTTTATATTATATCATATTTTTTCCGCACAAACAAACATTTTTAGTTTTTATAAGTAGCAAGGATTTTCAACTTTCTCCCAAATATCTCGAACATATTCATTGTCTATCTTTGCGTTTTGAATAAAGTCTTCTTTGTTTTTAAAATAGGCAACTTCATCATCTTTTGGTCCCCAGCCCATTTCAATTCCGTTGTCGCCATATCTATATAGGCAAAACATTAGGTTGTTATATTCAAATCCTGTTTCTCCATAAAACTCAAATGCTTCAAGAAAATCATCTAAATCGGGTTTCATAGGTTTGTTTTCCTTGTATAATTTTATTGCTTTATTTAATGGAATTAAGTTTGAAAATATAACATTGTCAGGGAATTCACTATATATTTTGCCATTATACCAACCACAATTTGAGCATTCGCCCTGGTCGTAAACATCAGCCATATATTTATGATCGCAAACTGCACACTTTTTTTCAAATATTTTATCATATATATTTTTATTTTTCATTTTTACTCCTTTTAACAATATGAATTGTTTGTATCTTCGCCATTTGGACCTTTGTATGGAGGTCTTTGCTTTCCTGGTGGCTTAGTCCAATCCCAATAATGGTCATGTGGAAAGGTGTGATTATGATGAGAATCGTTGTGTTTCCAATCTCTATCCCATAAATTTCTGCCATCTGGGCCATACCATCTTTGTTGTAACAGTTCTTTTGGATTGTCGATGTTATACAAATCCGTTCTCGTATTTGGAGGACCAAACGAACCTGGTATATTTTGTCCAACTTTTCCATATATCGGTTCATTTATTCCGCCACTTGGTTTACACATTCCCATTATATCACCTCCTGAGGCAAAATTTCAAAGCATTTTGAGATTGTTTCTCCGCCTATGCCGATAAGTTTGAATTTTAAGTATTTACCGATTAAGTTTTTTACTTTTAGTTCTGTTGTGAATAGTCCAGCGGTGTTATATTTTGTTTTAATTTTTTTCTCATCTAAACACCATTCAATTCTATCAGCAAATAGTGCTTTGATTTGGATAATTCCTTGATAGTTATCTACACCAATAGAGACAATTTTGGGAGAGCCTATCAAGTTTTCATTTCTTTTTATTTCAAACAAATTTTTCATGTCATCAAATGACAGTTTGTCCCATTCAACACTTTCATATAGATTTTTTATTAAAGGGATATTGCTTTGATTTACTTCAATTCCGCTCCCACCAAATTTTTCTAAATCCGCAATTATTTTCCAGCGCAAAACTTTGTTTCTTTCGTTATATTCAAGTAAAGACTTATTAAGATGTCCCGCAAACTGCATTTCTGAAGCATTGTTTATTGTCATAAAATGTTCCTGCGCTTGTTCGCCGTAGCCAAGTCTAACAGAGTTTTTAAAATGTTTAACTCCATGACACTTTGAGCAAATTGCAATAATTTGTTTTAAAGTTTGTGTTTTCTTTTCAATATCAAATGCCCATTCTTCGTGAGCATCAAGATTGCTTGTTTCATAACCACAAATTTCACATTTTCCATTTGCTCTTTTAAGTGCAAATTCGCGAAGTTTGTCCCAATCTTTTTTAGATAGTGTATTGCTAAAATCGTTGTTCCAAGCGCCTTTTGGGAGCATATTGATAGTTAGTTTTAAATCTTCCATAATTTGCTCCTATATTTCCGGATAAAGTTCGCCAGCAAAATATTTTCTAGTAAACTCACTTAGACCAATTTTTTTGATAAGTTCTTCTCGATTAAATGGGTCGATTGCTTTAACATTTCCAGTCATTTCTTCAAAAGGTGTTCCATAGCAAATAATTGCACTTGGCTTAATTTTTTCCATCATAATTTCATAGCCTTCCATAAAACCTTTTTTGTTATCTTCTCTTGTGTAGGTTGATACCGCCACAACTGAACCTTCTTCAACACCATCGCAAAAGAATTCAAAGCAATCATATGAGCCCCATGAAATTGTTGGGATTACAAGCATACCTTGTTTTTGCCAAAATGCACCACACCAACGATTTTTGAAAGTGCTATCAATTTGTCTAGCAAGTGGCATATCTTTATATGTGCTAAATTCAGGAGTAAGCAAAGCATAATATTGGTCTAGTTTTTCAAGTGATTGTTCAGGTTTTTCATAGACTGTTTCGAAATTCCAATCATAAGTGAAGAAGTGAATTGTTTTATTTTTGTTTTCTTCATCATCATTTTTTGTTTTTAAATAACTTAATAACTCAATCTTATTTAAATCTATATTTTGTTTCTTGATTAGTGGCATTCCATATTTTCCACTTTTTACAAATTCATTTCTCACAAGTTTTTGTTTCTTTTTTCGCTTTTCTTCTTCATAATCAGTCGTATTTTCAGTATTAGAAAAAAGCGAATCAAGTTGTTCGTTATTTATCATATTAATTCTCCTTTTATTTTTTAAAACAAAAAGAGAATAACATTGAAATTTTTAGTTTTCAATGTTTTGTGACATCTTTTTTAATTTTGTTATATAAAATATTCTTGTTTAATAAAATACAATATGAAATTTTTAACAATAAAGAAGCACACATTGTGTGTTATTTTGGCGGGTGTGATTTTTATTTGTTCGGTGGTTGGCGTTTGCTATGTGGTTAAGGCGGCAAGTTCGCCAAAGGCATTATACACCATTGTCATTGATGCAGGGCACGGCGGTAGAGATGGAGGAGCTATCGGCAAAGAGACAGGTATAACTGAAAGTCAATTAAATCTTGATTACGCATTAACACTAAAAGATATGTGTGAGGAGTTTGGATTTGATGTTATCCTTACAAGAAGCACGATGGATGGATTATATGATGAAAATGCTTCAAACAAAAAGAAAAGTGAAATGGAAAAAAGAAAAAGTATAATAAACAACAGTGGTGCAGATATAATGGTTAGCTTGCACATGAATTCATTTCCATTAAGTTCTGCGCAAGGTGCACAAGTATTTTATGCGAAAGGTTCAGGGCAAGGTATGACACTTGCTAAGGGAATTCAAACAGCAATTTGCAAAAACTTTGAAAATGCAAGAGATTATGTTACTGTTGGAGATTATTTTGTTTTAAATTATTCTAATATACCTTCGGTTTTAATTGAATGTGGTTTTCTTTCAAATCCAACAGAAGAAAGTCTTTTACAAGAAAAAGATTATAGACAAAATTTTTGTTATTCAATACTTGTAGGAATCATAAATTATTTTGAAATGTAAAGTAAATATTTGCTTTACTTTTTTTTATAGTTTTGCTAATCTTTTACAAAGGAGAAAGCAATGCTTATAGTGGTATCAGGAGTTTCTGGCAGTGGGAAAAATACAGTTATAGAAAAGTTGATGGAAAAAGACAAAAATTTTAAAGTATTTAAGTCTGCAACTACAAGAAAAGCAAGAGAAAACGAAAATAAGAAAGGTATTTACCTTTTTATGACAAAAGAAGAATTTGAAAAGAAAATTGAAAATAATGAATTTTTTGAATTTGAAAAAGTACATGACAATTTTTATGGTATATTAAAAGTTCAACTTGATTTGGTTTGCAAAAACAAGCAATTTAATTATATTAGAGATATTGATGTTAATGGAAATTTAAAATTAAGAAAACATTTTGCAAAAGAAGATATTTTATCTATATTTTTGGATGCACCGGACGACATATTAAAGGATAGATTGATAAAAAGAGGTGAAAGCATTGAAAGTATTGATAAAAGATTGTCAAGAGCAAAGTTTGAAAGAAGTCACAAAGATAATTATGACCTTGTGATAGAAAACAAAGATTTAGAAAAAACAATAGATATTATTTGCAAAGAAATTAAAAAGAAAAAACAAAAATAAATGAGGAAATTAGACAAATTATGACATAGAGTTGAATATTTCGCCTATGTCATTTTTTAATATAAATTTATAATGTTTTTATGGAGTATTTATGAAAACAAAAGTTTTTTATTTTGCTGAGTTTCTTGCTTTTATCATTTTATTTTTCATTTTAAGTTTGGGTTCAATCAATGGCGTAATTTATCCATTTGCATTTTCAATGCTTTTTGCTCTTGCATGGGCAAATCAAAAAATTTGGATTTTATCACCCGCATATCTAATAGGTGGTCTTTGTGCAAATTTTTCAACAACAAATGCTATTTGTCTTATAGTAACAATTTTTGTTTTGGCTTTGCCATATTACATACATCTCATGTGCAAAAAGAGAATGAAAAAATGGGAACTTTTTATAAATTGCTTAGTCAGTCAAGTCGGAACTATATGTTTTCAAATTTTCAATAATTATAATATTTTTTTCACTATAACAAATGTTTTAGTTGGACTAGCATTTTTGTATTGTGCAATTTCATTTTTTGAGCCACTTCTTTTGCGTGGAACAGCGTTTAAATTTTCTAATTTTGAAATCATTTGTTCGGGCATTATCCTTGTTGCATTGGCAAGTGGATTAAGCAATTTCAATATAGCACAATTTTCTTTTTTAAAACTTTTTGCATCTTTTTTTATATTAGTTTTTACTTGCATTTCATCAATAAAATTATCAATGACAGTTTCAGCGTTGTTTGGGTTGGGTAGCTTGCTTTCTTCAAACAACCCTATATATTTTGTCCCTTTTATTTTGTGGGCGTTATTTTCAGGAATTTTTACAACAAAGCAAAAAATATTTTCTGTAATAGGACTATTAGTTGCAGAATTGATTTGCAGTCTATATTTCAAATTGTATTACTCATTTGGCGTTATAGAAGCTTTGCCAGTTGTAATTTCATCTGTTTTGTTTTTATTAATACCTCAAAAATGGTATAAAGAAATTTCAGTTTTATTTGTATCTTCAAATGAGCGTCTTGCGGTAAAAAATATTGTAAATAGAAATAGGGAAATATTATTTCGCCGAATAGACAATTTGTCAGAAGTTTTTTTTGAAATGAACAGTGTTTTTAGAAAATTAATTAAAGCACAAATGACTCCCGACCAAGTGAAAGAAATGCTTTATGGAGAAATTAAAAGTTCTATTTGTAAAAATTGTCCAGAAAACAAACACTGTCACAGAACTTTTAGCAATGATACAAAAAAAGTCTTTGAAGAACTCATAACTATTGCATTGGAAAAAGGAAAAATCACATTATTAGATATTCCAAGTTATTTATCTTCTAGATGTGGCAAAGCCAATATGTTGATAAGTGAAATAAACACATTAACAAATCAATATAGAAATTATAGTCAACTTGTTGAAAATGTGGATACAAGCAAACTGCTTATTTCTGATCAACTATCAGGAGTGGCTGGTCTTATGAAAAATCTTGCAGAAGAAGTAGAAGTTCCACTTTCGTTTGATAGTAAAAAAGAAGATAAAATTATTGACGAACTAGCTTTTAACAACATCGCATGTTTAGATGCTGTTGTTTACGATAAAAATGCTAGAACCATGGTTGCTTCATTGATAGTTAGAGACGAAGATGTTTCAAAAACAAGACTTCAAGGTGTGGTTTCCAAAATATGTGGAAACAAAATGAGTATTTTTGAAACTTATCCATCTGCAAAAGCAGGTTTGACAACAGTAAACTTAAAAACAGCTCCTAGGTATGATTGTATTTTTGGTGTAGCAAATCATATAAAATCAAACTCTTCTCAATCAGGAGATTGTTATAGTATAGAAAGATTAGATGGTGATAAATTTATGTTTGCCATTTGTGACGGTATGGGTAGTGGAGAAGAAGCAAAAGAAAAGTCTGAAACAGCAATAGGCTTGGTTGAAAATTTCTATAAAGCAGGTTTTGACAATGAAATAATTTTGTCATCAGTAAATAAGTTGCTTAACTTAGAGAAAGATGAAATGTTTTCAACTATTGATATTTGTGTTGTGGATTTAAAAAGTGGAATCGCTGATTTTGTGAAAATGGGAGCTTCATCTTCTTTTTTAAGAAACGAACAAGGATGCCAAATAATAGAAAGCGGTGCTTTACCAATAGGGGTGTTGCAAGATGCTTTGCCACTTGTCAAAAAAATTGTTCTTTCAGAAAAAGATTTCATTATTTTAGTAAGTGATGGAATTGCTGATGCCTTTGGTAGCGATAAAGATTTTAAAGATTTTTTGCTTACAATAAAAACAACAAACCCACAAGAATATGCAGATGAAATTTTAGACAAAGCACTTGCAAACAATAATGGTTATGCTGTTGATGATATGAGTTGTTTGGTTGTAAAAATAATATAAAAGTAAAAATTTAGCAAAAATTGCAAATTATAAATAAAAAAGCACTCATTTTTATAGTAAAAAGGTTAAAAAAAACATTATTTTTAAAAAATTGTATTGCACTAACTGTTTTTTTGAGTTATAATAAAAAAGCTTAACGGGAGAATAGTTATGTTTGAAAGTGTGGAACAATTTGTAAAAAATACTAAAATGTTTAGAAGTGGAGAAGTAATAGGTGTAGGGTTTAGCGGTGGTAGCGACTCTATGGCTTTACTGCATTATTTAGCAAAAAAACAAGAAGATTTTGATATAGAAATTGTGGCTATACATGTTGACCATGGAATTAGAGAAAATAGTTATAAAGATGCTGATTTTGCAAAAGAAAAAGCAAAAGAATTGGGTGTTCGTTTTTACAAATTTAGAGTAGATGCTCCTAAAATTGCAAAAGAAAAAAATGTAAGTTTAGAAACTGCTGCAAGAGATGCAAGATATGAAATTTTTAAAACTTTACTTAAAAAAGGTGTTGTAGATAAAATTGCACTTGCTCATCACATGCAAGACCAAGCAGAAACAATTTTAATGCATATATTTAGAGGTAGTGGAATTGCTGGTGCAAAAGGCATGGAACCAATTAGAGATAATATATATGTAAGACCAATGCTTACAACTTCAAAAGAAGAAATATACGATTATTTAAATGTAAATCAACTTGACTATTGTGAAGACGAAACAAATTTTGACATTGCTTACAACAGAAATTTTATAAGAAATGTAATTATGAAAGAAATTTTAACAAGATGGCCAAATGCAATTAAAGCGATTGCATCTTTTGGTCAAGCAGTAAGCGAAGACGATGAATACATAAATAAAAATCTTTTTGCAGACGCTGTAATAATAGAAGGGGAAGAAGTTAAAATACCAACTAGTTATTTTTTCTTTGACAAGGCTATTATATCAAGAATAATTTTCAAAGCATTTAAATCAATTGGAGTAACAAAAGATATAGAAAGAAAACATGTTGATATGATTATAGATCTGGCAAAGAATTTGGAAAACGGAAAGAAAGTTTCTTTACCTTTTGATATTGTTGCAATAAAAGAATATGACTATATATCAATAATTAATAAACATAAGGAAGAAGTTGTTTTAAACGAACCTTTTAAGTGTGGGGAATTTGATGTAGAAGGTCTTGGCAAGGTTGTTGTAAAAAGAGTAAAAGAATTTGTTCCACAAGAAGGTGTTTTGTATATAGATTACAGAAAAGTTCCTAAAACTGCTTCTTGGAGATTTAGACAAGATGGAGATGTTTTTGAAAAGTTTGGTGGTGGAACAAAAAAATTAAAATCTTACCTTATTGATAAAAAAATACCTTTAAGAACTAGAAATATTCTTCCAGTTCTTGCTGACGGCAATGAAGTTTATGCTATTGCAGGGGTTGAAATCTCTGAAAAGGTCAAAGTTGAAAACGTGCCAACAGCATATATGGTGGAAATTAAAAGAAATTAAGCTATACTTAGATAAAATAGATATGATTATATATAAAGATAAAAATGATAGGCAATCAAGAAATTGAAGTAAAAAATTTGGAATTTGTTATTGAAGAAGAAAAAGAATAAAGAGCAACTTTTTAGTTGCTCTTTTTTATAAACTAAATCTTTTATTACTTTTTCTCTTTCTGTAATATTTGCATTTTCCGTATTTTTTCTCCCTTTTCTCTATGCTATTATTATATCACACAAAATTAAAATTTTCAAGTCCTAATAACAAAAAAAAGAGAAGTCACTAAAAAACTTCTCTACTTATATTACTTTGGTGCGGAAGATGGGAGTTGAACCCACAAGGTATTGCTACCACAGATACCTGAAACCTGCGCGTCTGCCATTTCGCCACTTCCGCAAAAATTGCTTGTGCATAAGCAAAAAATAAAAGAGTGCTTAAAACACTCTCTTATTTTATTCTTTTTTCTCTATTGTGTCAATGGTTTTATTTGTTTTGCATTATTTAAATGCACCACCACCGCCACCACCAAAGCCACCACCAGAGAAACCACCACCAGTGAAAGTTCTTCCTGTTGAAGCAACTGTTCCAACTGTTCTTATTATGCTTTTTGTTACACTCGGCAAGTATGTTGCCAAATTAATAGAAACTAGGTTTAGGCTATTATTTAAAAAATTTAATGTTAAGATTGTTGATAGTGGACTTGATGTTACTAGATAATCAGGGGAGCCAATAGGAATATCTTTAAATTTATTTATATAAACTTCACTCACGCCTAGAACATAAGCATAAGGTAAAATATGATAAAATATTTTAGGGTCATCTTTTACAAGAGCTTCTAATTTGTCTTTTTCTGCAACTTCTATATAAGTTTTTAAACCATTTAATTTGCCAAGAAGTTCTCTTCCTTTTTTTGTTCTATATTCCAAATGCGCAATTGTAAAGAAAAGAGCAATTGGTAAAACAATGAAAAACAATCTTGTATAAAATGGGTCGCAGTAGGCTTCTGTGTATAACAAATTTAAAAGATAAAATCCTATAAAGAGTAATGCAAAGAAAATATATTTGAATATACGAAAAGTTAATTTTTGAGTTTTTTCAATCTCAGGATTTTTTAATCTTGACTTTATTATAAAGAAGAAGACAATTGCAAAAATAATTCTGCTTGCTCCATACCAAAATTGATGAGCCATAAAGCCTAATTTTAAAGCATCTAGAAACAAAAATGCCAAGACTATGAAATTTAGAAAATTAAATACATTTTTTCCAGAATTTACAAAATAATTTTTATTTGTCATGTCTACACTTTTCTTTGCAGATAAAGCAGCATTGCCTTCTTTCTGTCCTAATAATTTAAGAGTAAAAGTTTCTCTATTTTCAAACAAAGAATTAAAGTAAATTTTTTCATGAATTTTTGCATTTTCAGGCAAATCTTTTAACTTTTTAAATTCTGCATCATTTTTCCCTTTGTCAATTATCTGTAAATATCCTTTGTCTGCCCAGTAGACAAGAAGACTTGACAAATCTTTACCTTGAACAGCACCATCATAAACAAATCCAGCTTCGGTAGGAGTTAGGTTTTCTGGTGCAGAAAATTCTACTACATCAACAACAATTTCTTTTTTTCTATATTTTGCAAATAAAACAAAAATTAAAACAAGCAATACAAAGAAACCAGTAAGCAATATTATATCATAAAGATATGAGCGATTAAATGAAAAGTAGCCTTCTTCAAAATCTATTTTTAGTGTTACTGCTTCACCATAATCAAGGTTGGTTGAAGAAGAAGAGATTGTGTTGCCATTTAAAGTTGCTTTTTGACCAGTTGCATCTTGACCAATTCTTCCTTGATAGATATAGTAATCTAAATTACTTGTGGAAGAAGGAAAAGTTATTGTCCAGTTCAGTTTTTCAATTTTTGTATCCCAGCCAGTTCCTACAATATTGAAATAAAATGAATCTTTGCTAGTATCTCTATCATCACCTGGATTTAGTTTGTATGAAAAAGTAAAAGTTTTTGTTCCTATAAAATTTGAATAACTTCCTAAATAATAAAATTTGTATCCACTTGAAGTTTGGGTTTTTATCAAACTCATACCACTGCTTGAATTATCATGGTCAAAGACAAAATCGCTAATAGTGTTTTTATAATTTTTAGTGTTTGTGAGATTGCCATTTTCGTCAATTTCGCCAACGCTTTCATCTATGGGAATGTATCTTACAATTCCTTTATAGTAATCAGTAAAAGTTGCAGTTATGCTTTCTTTTATTAGCAGTGTCTTGTTTTCATCAACAGTTATATCTACATTATAGTTGTTTATAACATAATCTTGATTTTCTTCTGGTAAATATATCTGGTTTGTTGTTGAGCAACCAGACATACCAATAAAACATGCCAAAATTATAATGCAAAAAAACAAAATTGCCAAAACCTTTTTTGTCATTGTTTTTCTCCTATTAAAAATTAAAGTCCAATTTAAAATTGAACTTTAACATTTTTTCTTTCTTCTTCATTGTCAACCTCAAACAAAGGTTTTTTCTCAAAGTTAAACCATTTTGCTATAATTGAAGATGGAAAGAGTTCTCTTTTTGTATTATAAACTTTCACACAGCCATTGTAATATTTTCTTGAAGAAGTGATTTCATTTTCCATACTATTAAGTTGATTCATTAAATCAGTAAAATGTTTATCACCTTTTAACTCTGGATAATTTTCGCTGACAGCAAACAATGTTTTTAATGTACCAGTCAAAACATTTTCATTTTTTGCTCTTGTTTCAAGATCGCTAGAACTCATTGCGGCATTTCTTGCGTTCATGACATTAGTCAAAGTTTCTTTTTCATGCTTAGCGTATCCTTTTACAGTTTCAACAAGATTAGGAATTAAATCGTATCTCTTTTTAAGATAAACATCCATTGTTGAATATCCTTCTTCAATATTATTCTTCATCTTTACAAATTTATTGTATGTTGATATTATCCATGCGACAAAAATGATTAAGCTCAACAAAACAACACTACCTATTACTATACCTATTATTGCGCCAACACTCATATTTTTTCTCCTTTTAATAATTATATAATATTCCTAAGCATTAAATCAAATGATTTTCAACTAATTATTTATATGTAATAATTAAATTAGAGCTTTTACGACAAAAAAAGTCAAAATATCTTTGACTAAAAATAAATTAAAGCATATAATACTTGTAATAAGGAGGGAAGTATGAAAAGTTTTATAAAAGGTATGGATGGACTTGCTTTATGGATAAAAATTATTCTTGCATTACCAGTACTTGATATTGTTTGGAATGTTTATCGTCTTGCAAGGTCAATTAACAAGCACAGCACATTAGGAATTATTTTTGCTGTATTATTAATTATTGTCGGAATACCTTTCATGTGGCTTATCGATATAATTTGTTTATTGATAGCAAGAAAAGTTTTCTGGATAGATTAATTGAATTAATAAAAGAAAAGCACAATGCAGTGCTTTTTTTGTTTGTAAATATTTTGTTTTTGTGTATAATAAAAATTGGAGTATGATTATGAATTTCAATTATGACGATTATCACAATTATTATGATGACGAAAACGATGATGAAGATGATGAATTTTTCGGTGACGAAGAAGATGAAGACGATGATGGACCTTTTGGTAATGAAGATGATGAAGAGTTGGATGAAGGCGAAGAAGCTTTAAGTTATAAAGAAGACGACGAAGAAGATGAAGACGACGAAGTAAAAGATTTAGAAAAACAAGAAAAAGAAGAAAAAAAATTATGGAAAAGCAATGCAAAGATGTGTAATTGTCCAACTATTATTCAGCCTCCTCATGCATGTCCAGATTGCAAAAAGCATTCATTATTTATAGAACCACTTGCTGGTTTAATTATAAGAGATGGTATCCTTGCAGTTGGTGCTTGCATTGGAGTTGAAGTTCCAGCAGATTGGTATTCACCTTTTTATTGTTGCGTAAACAAAAAATGCAGATCATTTTATAGAAATACAGGCACAAAATTTTATTTTAATAAACAAACAAACAAATTAGTAAAAATGAAAAATTATTTTCATATTTCACGATAATTAAAACTAAAAGGAATTAAACATGAAAAAGATAGCAATAGTAACAGACAGCAATTCAGGAATAACACAAAACGAGATGAAAAATTACAAAGGTCTTTATGTAATACCTATGCCTTTTACGATAGGGGAAGAAGAATATTTTGAAGATATAAATCTTTCACAAGAAGAATTTTATAAGAAACTATTATCAAATGAAGATATTTCTACTTCTCAACCTTCTATTGGCAACATAGTAGAATTATGGGAAAAGTTGCTTCAAGATTATGATGAAGTTTTGCATATACCAATGTCAAGCGCTTTAAGTATGTCTTGCGAAACAGCAATGAATTTTGCAAAGGATTTTAATGGAAAAGTTCAAGTAGTAGACAATCATGCTATATCAGTAACTTTAAAGCAATCTGTTTTTAACGCAATGCGTTTGATAGAAAAAGATTTTGATGCAAAACAAATAAAAGAAATACTAGAATCAGAAAAAGAAAATGCTAGTATTTATATCATGGTTAACACATTGAAATATCTAAAAAAAGGTGGTAGAATTACGCCTGCTGCTGCGGCAATTGGAACACTTTTAAAAATAAAACCTGTTTTACAAATACAAGGTGGAAAACTTGACCAATTTGCAAAAGTGTTAAATGAAAAAGTTGCCTGCAATAAAATGATAAGTGCAATTAAAAAGGACTTGGAAACCAGATTTAAAGATTTTGTAGAAAAAGATGAGATGAGATTGTGTGTTGCACACACAAACTGTAAAGATAAAGCTGAAAAATTTGCAGAAGATGTAAGAAAAGAAATTCCAAATATACCACTTGAAATTATTGACCCACTTTCATTATCAGTAGCTTGTCATATTGGAGATGGTGCTTTGGCTGTTGCATGTTCAAGGATTATAAAATAAAAAGATTGACTTCATGTCAATCTTTTTTTTAATTCACAAAAAAATTACCAATCAACAACTTTGTGTGATGGATGCTTTATGTCATCATAATAATCAAAATATTTTTCTTTAAATTGTTTTGATTTTTTGTTTTCATTATTTTTTTTCATACTAAGATTATAATATTATTTTGTAAAAAAGTAAAGTTTTTAAAATACATAACTTATTAAAATAAATTATAACAATGTTAGTTCAATTTTATTTATAAACAAAAAATACGATATTTTGTTAAATTTGTCTTTCTTTGTCATATGCAAATAAAATTTTGTGGTTTTCACATTATAGTTGCAGGAGGAAATCATGAAAAAATTAAATGTGTTTTTAAAACTTTTGCCTGCAATTTTATTTTTAATAATTGCTTTGATGGGGTGCACTTACAATCAAATAACTAGTTTTCAATCTCAAAGTTATGCACAAGAAGAAATGGCAACAGATAACATAACTATAAATGAAAGTGAAAAATTTTCAACGGTTTTTTCATTCTCGTACAAGGAAAAACAAAAGTTTAAAGCTGACCAAGCAATAATCAATATTCAAATAGAGACATTGGATATGGATCAAAAAATTGCATATCAAAAGAACAAAGAAATTTATGATAAGATTATAAGCGAGCTTGACAACCAAGGTGCTGAAAACGTCAAAATAACTTATAATTATTGTAGCCCATGCTCGAATAATTGTTCAATAAGAAGCGATGGTTACAGAGTGTATACAAATTTGTCTTATCAATTAAACAATTTAGAAAATATTGTTTCATCTATTGAAAATGTTGAAAATTTAAGTGCAAATGTGTTGTCAATTGAGTATAAGTTAAGCGATTATCAAGAAAAATATGACAATCTTTTAACACTGGCTGTTGAAAACGCAAAAGCAAAAGCAAAAAAACTTTTAAATAAAGAAGATATAAGTATTTTGAAGATAAAAGAAGAAAAACTTTATTGTTGCAATAGCAAATATCAAGTTTATTGTAAAGGCATTGGAGACTTTTTGCATGATGCTGAAATTGAGATGGAAGCAGAAGTTCAAATTGTTGTAAGATGATTTATTTTGGAATAATAATATTTATCAAATTGCTTTCTATTGAAACTTGCAATTCATTTGCTTGCAAAAGCTCACCATCAAGATTGAAGTCCAAAGTTTGATTTGAACCAACTTTAAATCTTGACAAATCTTTTTTTATAAAATATTTGTCTTTGACTTTTAAAGTTCCTTTTAAAAAAAGTTTGGCAATTCTTATCAAATCTGAAAGTTTTGGCTTTTTGTTTTTGCTTTTTAAAATAATTAAAGTTGCTTTGCCGTCATTTGGCAGAGCTTTTTTATTTAATTTAAATCCTGCAACATACCTTGAATTTATAAAAAGAAACAATGGCGTGCAAACATTATGTACATGATTTTCAATATCAAATTGTAATTGCAAATTGTTTAAGTTAAATACTTTTTTTATACCGTGAAAAGCATAGGCTATTTTCCCTAAATGTTTTTTTAAAGTTTGGCTTGTATTATAACTGGTTTCAGTAAATATTCCACCACCAAGCACATAAAGTCCATATCTATTGTTTATTTTTATACAATCACATGGGAAAGATTGACCTGTAAAAATGTTGTCTATCGCTTTTTTTAAATTACATGGAATTGAAAATGAGTGTGCAACATCATTTACTGTGCCTGTTGGCAAAATGGCAAGATTTGGTTTGTTTTTTAAATGTGCAATTGCATTTACACTTTCACTTATTGTTCCATCTCCACCACTTATAACTATCGTGTCTACTTTTTCTCCATTTTCTAAAATAAATTTTGCTATGTCTTCTTTACTTTTTGTTTGAAAGATAAAATACTCGTCAAAAAAATTCTCAAATTTTTTTTGAATATATGGAAGAATTTTTTTTATTTTACCTTTGCCACTATTAGGGTTATAAACAAATAAACATTTCATATTTATATTATATACAAATATAAAATTTAAAGTCAAAATTAAATTATATTAAAACATTTTTATTTATAAAAAAAATATGTTATCATATTGACTATGAAAAAAGAATTAACAGATAAATTAAAAAAAGACCAAAGAATAAGATTTTTATGGCAAATAATAATGGTCGCATTTGCAGGAATTATTGGAGGATTTGCTTTCTGTTCTTTTTTTGAACCTGCAAAAATAATACCAACAGGACTTAGTGGTTTGGCGCAAATTATTCATAATTTATTTTCAGCAAATCAAATCAATATACCAACATCTATTGTGTATTTAATCATAAATGCAATTTTATTTTTGATTTCTTTAAGGTTGTTTGGTTGGAAATTTTTGGTGTTAACTTTTGTTGGACTTGCTACTTACACACTGTCAATGGAATTTTTGGCAATTCCAGCTTTGATTGCACAAGCAGATGATGTTTTGCTTTATTCTATAATTGGTGGCTTTCTGTATGGATTTGGAGTCGGGGTTGCTTATAGATATGGTGGCTCTACTGGTGGTAGTGACATATTGGCAATGGTTATAAACAAATATTTGCCTAAATTTAAAAGAGGATTTTGCATTTTATTTATAAACATTGTTGTAATTGTATTAACAGTTGTGACAAGTGGATTGCAAACAGGTTTATATGCTCTAATTGTTGCTGTCATAAGTTCTATTGCGACTGATTTTGTTTTAGATAAAATAAAGAAAGTAAGGGCTTTTTATATTATCTGTGAAAATGATGAAAAAATTGCAGAAGAGATTTTAAAAAATTATCATCGTGGAGTTACTCGCTTAGATTGTGAAGGAATGTTTTCAAAAAAAGGAAAAAGTTTGCTTTTAAGTTTAATTCCTGATGTTGATACAGAAGAGTTAAAATTTTTAATTAAACAAATTGAACCAAATGCTTTTGTATTTTCAAGTGCAGTATCAGAAACTTATGGCGATGGCAATTTTTTAAAAGAGCAAAGCATATTTAAAAATAAAATTTTAAAATCAAAAAGTTTTACAAAAAGCACTATGAAATTAAAAAGAAAGGAAAAGATAAAAAAAGATAAAACATTACATAAAAAGAAATTAAAGATGTTTTAAAAATTGCAATTATCATTTATTGTTTAAGGAGAAAAAATTGAAAAGGATATCATCAAGAGCAATTATTTTTAAAGAAGACAAGGTTCTATTAATGTTTCGTAAAAAAAGACAAAAAGATGGAACAATCAAAGAATATTTTGTTGTGCCAGGTGGTGGTTGGGAAGGAGATGAAACTCTTGAACAAAATGCTATAAGAGAACTTAAAGAAGAAATGAATATTGATATTGAAATCACAAACTTTGTAGGTTTGGAAATTTCAGATTTCGGTTGCGCAAATTATTTTGTTGCAAAGATTGTCAAAGGGGAGCCTCATCTTGGTGGAGAAGAAAGAGAAAAAAACAACGAGGACAATTATTACGAGCCAATGTTTGTTGACTTATCACAATTGGATAAATTGGATATTGTTGGAAAAGAGTATATCAAAAAAGCATATGATAAACAATTTCAAATTTTAAACAATGCAATTTTAACAGACCAAGGAATTTGTCCTACTTGTTACGATAAAAAATTTGGTAATGTTTTGTTTGGAGACAATTCCAAAAATATAATTTTCAAAGATGATGATGTAGAAGTATTTATGTGTGCAAATCCAAGAGCAAAAGGGCATGTTATTATATCTACTATAAAGCATTTTAAAGATATGATGGAAATTGATGATGAAACTTGCAAAAAAGTTTTTGTACTTGCAAAAAATGTAATGAATGCTATAAAGAAAGTTTTTGAAAGCGAAAGTGTTTATCTTTGTACAATGTGTGATGGGCCAAACAATCATTTTCATTTGCAGTTAATTCCAAGATACAATTTTGAAAAACGCGGTTCTATTAATTTTGTAAAAGAAAGACAACCTTATTTATATGAGCAGGAAAAAATAGAACAATTAAAAAAAATATTAAGTGAATAAATAAAAAAGAACAATACTAATATTGTTCTTTTTTATTGCAAGGTCAAATAAAATACTTATTGACAAATCTAAATTGATATGCTAAAATCATCTTGCAAAAATTGAAGGAGTAAAGACTATGAAAATTATTTTATCTAAAAATGAAGACATTGAAGAAGTTATTTTGGATTTTGATTGCTTTCCAATGGTAAAAGAAGAAGGAAAACATTTGTGTACTATGTTATTGAGAAAATATCCTAAAAAACTTTTTGTAAAAGAAAATGTAAAAGCAAATTTTAAAAATATACTTAAAAACTTGAACAAAAAGCAATTTAACATGAAACTTATTAAAGAAATTATGAAAGATAAAGTTGTTATGGATACTTTTGATGGCGACACTGATAAAATTATTAGAGACCTTTTTAATAGTAATGTGTATTGTATGGAAAAAGGAGGCACAATTTGCATTACAAGAAATATCAATGTGGGTTCAGTGCATGAGTTAGATATAAAAGAAACAACAGACGAAGAAACAGGAAAAACTCAACTTGATGTAACTGATAATGGAATATCAAAAGTAATGGAAAAGTATCCAGATTGTATGTATGGTTATGACTTAGAAAGATAAAAATTTTAATGTAGAATTTGCAAAAAGCAACCAATAACAAGTTGCTTTTTATTTTTTTAAAATAATTATAAAAAAGCTATTGACATTTTATTTGAATTATGATAAACTCGTTATCCTTGTTTGCAATTTATAAAATTGTAAACAAGAAACTTATAAGATGCTTATTTTAACACTAGCTAAATCTTTATTTAAAGACACTTCCATGGCTACAAATTATTTACTTGATTTTTACTTACTCAATCACTTCACATTTCACTTGAATGGCGACAATTTAAACACTTGAAATCTTGTACTTTTAAATTTTCTATTAAAAGTATTTTTTTATTTAAAAGGAGGAAAAATGTCAAACATTATTGAATTCAAAAATGTAAACAAAGAATTTAAGTTGTCTTTAAAAGAAAAAGGGGTATGGGGCGCGATAAAAGGATTATTTAAACGCAAGCATAAAATAATTAAAGCTCTTCAAGATGTAAGTTTCAATATTGAGGAAGGTGATATTGTTGGTTACATAGGACCAAACGGAGCGGGAAAAAGCACAACAATAAAAATCATGAGTGGGATATTGAATCCAACATCCGGGCAATGCCAAGTAAATGGATTTACTCCATGGAAAGAAAGAAAAAAATATGTGAAAAATATTGGTGTTGTTTTTGGACAAAGATCTCAATTATGGTGGGATGTTCCAGTTCGTGATAGTTTTGAGTTGTTAAAAGATATTTACAAAATACCAAACGAAGAATTTGAAGAAACTTACAAGTTGTTAAACAATGCTTTAAAAATTGATGAACTTTTAGATAGGCCTTTAAGACAACTATCACTAGGACAAAAAATGAAATGTGAACTTGCTGGGGCACTTTTGCACAGACCAAAGATTTTATTTTTAGATGAGCCAACGATAGGATTAGATGCAGTAACAAAACTTGCTGTTAGAGAATTTGTTAAATACATTAATAAAGTATGGAAGACAACAATTATATTGACCACACATGATATGAACGATATAGATGCACTTACAAACAAAGTTATTTTAATTGGAAAAGGTCAAATATTGTACAATGGTAGTTTTGATTATTTAAAAAATAAATATGGCAACGAAAAAACTATTAATGTTGAGTTTGCAAAAGAATACAGGAAAGTTCAGTTACAAGGATATCAAGTTGTATCGCATGAAAAAAATGTTGCTATTTTTAAAAATCTTCCACAGACAATTTTCCATACGCAAGAATTTTTACAACAAATCAGTAAAAAATATGAAATTATTGATTTTTCTGTCAATTCGCTAAGTGTAGATGAAATACTTGCAAAACTTTATAAAGAATATGAATTATAAAGGAGAAAAAAAGATGAAATCATATTTAGGAATTTTTAAAATGCAGTTTAAAAGTGAACTACAATATCGTGGAAAAGCAATATCGGGAGTTGCAACACAATTTTTCTGGGGACTTTTAAAAATATATTTATATTTGGCTTTTATGTCAACAGCTACAGTAACCGGTTTTACGATTTCTCAAATGTTAAGTTATATATGGCTTGGACAAGCATTTTTTGCAGTTTCGTACATAAATTTGCCAAAAAATTCTGCAAAAGAAATTGTGCAAGGAGATGTTTGTTATAAATTTGTAAAACCTTTAAATTTGTATAATCAATGGTATTTTGAATATTTTGGAGAAAAACTTGCATCAACAATATTAAGATGCTTTCCGCTTATAATAATCGCTACAATCATGCCTGCATCAATTGCACTTCAAGCACCAGCAGGAACAATTTATTTTCTTTTATTTTTTGTAAGTTTGATAATAAGCTTGTTTCTCAGTGTTGCTATAAGTATGCTTGCAGTTTATCTTACATTGAAAACACTTATGCCAAAAGGCGCTTTAGGTATTGTCAATGTTGTTACTGGTTTGCTTGGCGGTTCTTATATTCCTTTGCCTTTTATGCCACAAAGCGTTCAAAATGTTTTAAATTATCTGCCATTCAGGTATATTTCGGACTTGCCATTTAGAATTTATTCGGGCAGTCTGGATATAAAAACTTCACTTATACAAATTGGGCTTTCTCTTGCATGGCTTTTGCTTTTAGTTTTAATTGGAAAATTAGTGATGCATTCAGCATTGAAAAAAACAATTGTGCAGGGAGGTTAATATGTTGTATAGAAAATATTTAAAAATGCATATAAAATCTTCTTTTGAATATAGACTCAATACATTATTTATTGCATTTTCTCAAACTTTAATTACTATTGGTGAATTATTGGTTGTGTATCTTATGTTTCAAAGATTTGACAGTGTTGGGAATTGGGGATTTTACGAGGCCTTGCTTATGTTTGGTATTGTAATGACAGCTTTTCCAATAGTTGAGTGCTTTTTTAGAGGTTATGATGAATTTGCATCATTAGTAAAATCAGGAGAAGTTGACAGATTTTTAGTAAGACCTGTTAGTATCCATTATCAAATTCTTGGTTCTAAAATAGAATTGTCAAAAATAGGACGAATTTTAGTAGGAATTATTTCTAGTGTAATTGCTATTGCAAATTTACATATATCGTGGTCGATTTCAAAAGTTATAGTGCTGATTGCTTCTTATATTTGTGGTATTTGTTTTGTACTTGGAGTTTTTGTTATAGGTGCAGGAATAAGTATTTATACAATTGAGAATTTAGAGTTTGTCAATATATTTACATATGGTAGCAAGCAGCTTGCCAATTATCCAATAAATATTTATAACAAATGGCTTACGCGTCTATTTACTTTTGTTTTGCCTGTTGCGTGTTTTAATTATCTTCCACTATCATATATAATGGAAATTGGAAGCATGCCTTCTTGGCTTTATGCAATATCTCCACTTTTAGGTATGTTGTTTGTAATTCCATGCTTTTTATTTTTCAATTTAAGTTTAAAAAAATATCAAAGCACTGGCACTTAAAAAAATATATGTTTTGTTTTATTGGAAAAATTTTAAAATAATGTTATAATATAAAAGACATATTAAAATATTAGGAGATATTAAAATGCAAACAATATATTTAATAACAGGTCCAGCAGGAGTAGGGAAGAGTACGATATCAAAACTTGTAGCAAAAAGATTAGAAAAGAGTGTATTGATTGAAGGTGATAATGTTTACAACATTGTTGTTGGTGGAAGAGTTAGTCCTTGGAAAGAAGGAAATCAGTTGGGATTGTTTTGGAAAAATAGTAAAGATATGATAAATAATTCTTTAAATGAAGGTTTTGATGTTGTGTTTAATTATATCTTAGACAAGACTCAAATAAAAGATATTAAAGATAGTTTTCCAAAAGCAAAAGTTAAGTTTGTTTGCTTGTTGGTAGATGAAAAGACTTTAATTGAAAGAGATAAATTAAGACCAGAAGATTGCCAAATGGGTAAAAGATGTTTGGTTTTATTAAAAGATTTTAAAGATAAAAATTTTGCAGATAATTATATCATAGATAGTAGCAATTTAACTCCTGATGAAACTGCAAATATGATAATAAAAGATGACAGATTTATTTTAAGTTAATAAAAAAACCGATTTCATATCGGTTTTTTTAATCTTTGTTATTTTCAAGTTTTTGGTAGTAAATATTTGTTAGTTCTTTCTTTTTGTCGCTGAGAAGATTTAAGAGTTTTTGTATTCTATTTTTTGTTTCAATTGACGGCGACATTTGACAAAGTCTTTCAACTTCTTTAAAAAAAACATCAAAGTCACTGCTTAATTTGCCATTATCATTAACAAGATTGCTATTAAACATAATAATACAAGATATAGAGAAAAATGCGTCTGTTTTATTGTATTCATTATTTGCGTATTTAATGAAATTTGATAAGGTATTTAAAAAGCACAATTGGTGATATATGTTTTCACAGGAGAGTTCTACTTCTTTTGAAAACAAATTGTATAATTCTTCTTCATTTTCAATTTCGCCTAAAAGTTCTTTTTTTAATGAAACATATTCCATGGTCTTTTTATAATTGCATACAAATTTAAATAGATTTTTTATATCTTTTTCATATTTTCTTTTTAAAGGTAAATAATATTGTGTTGCTTGTATTAAATCTTGTGATAAATTCTCCGTTGTGGGACTGAAAAATTTTTGCAGCTGTTCAAGCGATGAAAAGTTTAAGATTTCATCAACTGCAAAAGTTTTGTCAAAAGGATATAATTTTATTTTGTTAATTCTTTGGTCAAAAATTAATGTGTTTGCCATATAATGTCCTTTAATTTTTCGCACAAGTTTCTATAAAACTTTTGATGATTTTGTTGTGATTTTTATCTTCAAGGAACAATCTTTCTGGATGAAATTTTACACCTAAAAAGAAAGTTTTGTTTTTATTTTCAACTGCCTCAATAAGAGCATCATCACTCCAAGCAACAGCATCAAGATTTTTTAAAGAGTCTGCTATGTACTCATGTAGTGAATTTGTTTGTATTTGCTCTTTTTTTACTATTTGATATAATTTTGAATTTCTGTCTATTTTTAGCGCGTGAGCATATTTAAGTTCTGGTCTATTATGTATTTGTTTTTTGTTGTCAGGTCTAGTATTTCCACCAAGTCCTCTTATCATATTGTTATAACCAGCACAAATACCAAGAGTAGGCTTGTTTATTTCAAAACAGTATTTTGCTATCCATTCTTCAAATGCATCGCTATATTGACCACCTTGTAAAATTATTCCATCACATAAATTTATTTGAGAAATCAGGTCGTCTTTTTCTTTCTTTGTTAATTTTAAAACGGCCTTTCCATTATCGGTATGAGAAAAAGTTAAAGACTTTTTAGTTGGCAAAATACCAATTGCTACCCCGTTGTTATATAATATGGAGTATCTTAAATCACTGCTGATAGTTTGGTCGTACCAAATATTTACCCCGTCATCATAATCTACACTTTTTGAAACTATCCCAATAATTGGCTTTTTCATATATATCTCCTATAATGTTTAGTATATACTTTTTCTATCAAAATGTAAATATTATTTTATAATGTGTAATTTGTTTTCTTATTTTTTTTATGATATAATGAATTAGGAGCAAAAATGAACATTGGATTAGATATTGACAACGTAATTACAGATTTTGACAAATCAATATTAAAATATTTTTTAAAAGAAGACAAATTAAAAAGAAATAATGGCATTATAAATCCAAAGCCTAGCCACATTAATTGTGGTATGTTTGATTGGAGCGAAGAAGAAGTCAAAGAATTTTATAACAAAAATATGGAAAAAATTGCTACTGAACTTAACATTAGAAAATATGCTCGCAATGTAATAAATCAGTTATTAAAAGATGGCCATGAAATTTTTTTGATAAGTCATAGGTCTCAGCCACATTATAAGAATCCTCAGCAAACAACATTGGATTGGCTAAAAAAGAAAAAAATCAATTATACAAAACTTGTTTTGTCTAAATTGCCAGACAAAACAGCAGAGTGTTTAAAATACAAAATTGATATATTGGTTGATGACAGAGTTGATCAATGCAAGTTAATGAAAAACAGAGGGATTAATGTATTTCTTATGTTGACAAGATACAACAAATATGCAAAAAAAGACTTGCCTTACGTAAAAAGTTGGTTAGAATTATATAAGGAGATTAGTAAGTGCAAAAGTTAAAAGTTGTTTTTAATACAAAATTTTAAAATTAAATTTGAAATTGTTTTGTGAGGTGAATTATGGAATACAAAAAAATAAGCATAAAAGATGCAAGCAAACTAAGTCTGTTGATAAAAGAGATGAAAGATAATTTAACAAACAAATCTTGGTTTTTGCCTATGGAAAGCGATATTGAAAGCGTAAAAGAGATGATAAACAAAACAAGATTTTATATTTTGGGAGCTTTTGATGGTGAAAATTTAGCAGGAATTGCTTCGCTTGATTATAAAAATGGAAAAATGCCAGAAAAATATCCTTTTCCTAGTTGGTGCGATGTAAGCAAAATGGTGGAATTCTCATTTTGCATAGTTGGTGTTAAGTATAGAGGCAAAGGATTGATGTATGAAATGCTAAAAAAAATTAGGGAAATTGCAATTTCTCAAAAGTACGAATTTGCTTGTTGCACAGTGCACAACGACAATTATCCAAGCAAAAAGAATTTATTAAAAATCGGATTTAAATATTACATGTCTGTTGAACAAGGTTCTAATTATCCTCGTGATATATTACTAATGAGACTTGTTTAAAAGAAAAGTGTAAAATTTATAAAAAAATAATAAAGGATGAGATATGAGAAAAAAGTTTATTGATAAAATTTACATGAAAGAAGTAAAAGATAAAATATGGTATATTGAAAAGGATGAAAAATCTAATACATACATTGCTTTAAAATATATAAAAGAAATTGAAAAGCCATTAAGTTTTTTCTGTAATGGCAAAAAATATGTTGGTTTAGATAAAGGATATAGCATACTAGAATATGTACCTTTGGGTAGAAATTATAATTGTAGAATATTTTTTGACAGTTTAGATAGACCGCTTTGTTTTTATTTTGATATTAATAATGGCTCAGGTGTTGAAAATGATATACCTTGGTATGATGATTTATATTTAGATGTAACAATGGAAAGTCCAATTATAACCGAGACTGGATATTACATAAGGTTGGATGATGAAATTGAATTTAAAAAAGCAAAAAGAGAAGGTGAGGTTGATGAAGAAACTTTTAATAAAGGTTACGATGTTGCTATAAAATTAATGGAGGAACTGAGATTAAACAATAATGATATTGTAAATAGGTGTCAATTTGATTTATACAGAATAAAAACTTTATTAAAAATATAACAAATTTAAAACTTTTCTTTATATTACAGAGTTTAAAAAGTTTATCAAGGAGAAAAAAATGATATTGACAAATTTGCAAGGGAAAGAAGTTGAAATAAAAAATTGCATGGGCTGTGAGATTGTAAATGGTAGTATAGATGTTTTTGGAGGAATTTTATACAATGGGAGTTATTTTACAGTTGCGCAAGATTTTGAACTTCCTATTGATGGGTTTATTATAATAACTTCAAAAAGACATGTAAAAAAATTTGTAGACTTAACAAAAGATGAGCAGATGGAATTAACAGCTGTTGTGCATAAAGCTTTAAAGATATTGGAAGAAAACAATATTGCAGAAGAATACAATATAATTTTAGAAGAAAAATCTTCTCATTTTCACCTGTGGCTTATGCCATGTCATAGCTGGATGAAAGAAAAATTTGGAAGGGTTTTAAAAAATATAAAACCAATCCAAGAATACGCAATTAAAAATATGAAAACACAAGAAAATTTTGAAAAAATAAAAAATACATGCGAATTAATAAAAAAAGAGTTTAAGAAATTATTTTAAAGTGTGATATTAAATTTGAATTAAAGAGGAAAAATTAATGTTTACTTATAGAAAAGCTACTTTATTTGATTTAGAAAAAATTTGGGATAAAGATATAAAAGAAAATAAAGATGATGAACGATATATAAAATGGAAAAAACAATATATTGAATATAATAAAAACGAAGAATGTGCAACTTTTGTTGTTTTAGACAACGAAGAACCAATAGGACAAATTACTGTATTGTTTTCTCCCAAGTGCTCTGCTGTAAAAAATCAAATAAACTTATGCAACGGCATTGACATTGCAAATATGAACGCGTTTAGGATAGAAAAAAAATATGAAAATCAGGGGCATATTTCAAAACTTGTTAAAATGGCAGAAGAATATGCAAAAAAGAAGGGTATAAAATATTTAACAATAGGAAGTGAAGCGAAGGAAAGCAGAAACCTAGCGATTTATCTGCATTTTGGCTATACAGAGTTTGTGACTAGTAAATTTGAAGATGGCGATTTGATTTTATTTTATAGGAAAAACTTGAACAATTTATAATTTGAAAGATTAAAACAAATTGTTTACATGTTTTTCAAAACATCAAAAATAGGAATATTATCTTTATATCCTTTTGGGTTTAATGGACTTGGATGATAAATAGGCAACACTTTATATATTTTGTTGCTTATTTTTATTTCAAAAATTTTACCAACAAAGTCAGCATATCTTTTAATTTTTATTCCTAGTAATGCTTGTGTTGGAGCAAGTCCCATAGGAACAAGGATTCTACATGGTAAATTTTCTATTTGTTTAAAAAGAAAAGGCAAGCAGTTTTTAGAACATTTTTCAAGTTGCTGTCTATTTTCAATTATACATTTGCAACATTCAGTAAAGTATATATCGTTTATTGAAAGTCCTATATTATTTAATAATTTTTCAAGCACTCTTCCACTTGCTTGAAGTTTATTGTCTTTATTGTAAAATGCTCGTTTTGAAACAATCCAGCCATCTTTGGCTGGACTTTCACCAATTACAATAAAAGACGTTTTACCTATTTGAATTGATTTTTCTTTAAGTTTTGGTAAATTGCCACAAATTGAGCACTTATTTATTTCACTTTGTAAATACTTATTTTTATCCATAATCAAATTATACCATAAAAGTTTTATAATTTATAGTGTTTTGCTATTAAAGATTTTTATTATCGTGGAGTTTATATTTGATGAGATTTAATTAAGATATAATATTTAAATTAAAACATCTTTATATAAAAATAATATATAGAAAAATTTTATAAACAAAATGTTGTAAAAGTTTTAGTTTGCTCTTGACACAAGGAGACAATAATGCTATAATCCACGAGGAAAATGAAAAAATTATGACATTGATTATTGTGCCTGAAAATGAAAATAACGACCAAATTATTTTTTTGGATTTTGGCAAAGAAAAATTTGAAGAGAGATTTAATAAAAAGGATTTTGTCTTAAAAGACGAAAAAGTGACTTTTGAAAATATTATGAAAAACTTAAATGAAAATCCACTTAAAAGAGAATTTATAAAAAAGTTTTCTAACAATTTAGCAATCAAAAAGCATGTTAATTATAATTCTCAGTATTTTTTTGAATTAATGAGAAATTTCAAAATAGCAACATTACCTAAAAAACAAAATGGTACTTTTGATGCTGTAATTGGTGGTTTTATTCACGAGTTTGAAATTGGTGAAATTTATGATGAAAAAACAGGTGAATATAAAATCAATTTAAAAGACAATGGCGCATATCAAGATGGAAGAGAACTCTTGCCAATAGAGGAAGAAAGTGAAAAATAAAAATCAGACGGAAGTCTGATTTTTTTTCATTTTAGTTAAAAAAAATTAATAAATTATGCTATAATCGTTTTATAAAATGTATTCAAATAGAATTTGAGAGCGAAAGCAATTACATTAAGCAAGTTTTTTTGTTATGGTTGGAGATTTTTATGATTATTAAAACAAAAGAGTTGATTTTAAAACCAGATATTTCGAAAGATGATATTTTTAAAATACATCAAAATGTATTTAACCAAACCGAAACTGCAAAATATATGCTTTGGGAAGCGAGTAATGAAATAGAGGATACTATCAAAAGACTAAAAAGGTGGCAAGAATCAGACATTAAATTGTTTTTTATTTTTGAAAAATCTAATAACGAACCAATAGGCTTTTTGTCTTTTTCGGAGAGAGATGAGGTAATAAATAACATCGGTCTTTGCATTGGGAAAAGATTTGTTAGAAAAGGATTTGGAAAACAAGTTTTAACTGCGCTTTTAGATTATTGCAAAAACAATAAAATAAAAATTGTTGAATACTCTGCATTTCACGAAAATTTACCTTCGATTGAACTTGCAAAAAAACTAGGTTTTATTTATTCTTATAGCAAAAATTCAATAAGGAATTATGACAAGCGCAAATTTGTTGAAGATGTTTATGTGAAAAAAATTGATTGTTTTAAGAATATTAATTAATAATATTTATATTATTTAAAAGAAAGGAGAATGGGAAATGAAAACAGAATATGAAGTTAGATTTTTAGAGATAGATAAGGATAAAATTTTAACAAAATTAAAAGGATTGGGAGCTGTTGAGGTTGGTGATTGGATTCAGATAAGAAAAACTTTTGACCTGATTGTTCCACAAAAGAATAGTTGGCTTCGCTTGAGAACAAATGGAGAAACTACAACTTTAACAGTGAAAGAAATAAATTCTGCAAAAATTGATGGAACAAAAGAAGCTGAAGTTGTAGTTAATAATTTCAATGAAATGAACACAATTTTGACAAAGATTGGATTAAAGGCAAGAAATTATCAAGAAAATCAACGTCATCAATTCAGATACAAAGATACAGAAATAGATATAGATACTTGGCCCTTAATACCTACTTATCTTGAAATAGAAGGGAAAAGTGAGGAAATAATAAAAGAAGTGTGCGAAGATTTAGGGTTAGATTATAACAAATCTACAACTATGGACGTTACAGATATATACAACAAGATATACAATATTGACATCTTAAAAATTAAAACATTAAATTTAAATCAAAATCGTTAGGCATGAATTGAAAATTAATAATTTTTATAAATAGAAAACAATTAATTGAAATTTTGGTATTACTTTATTTTAAATATTTAAATTAAGAAAAGAAGGAGTAAAATGTTTCAGGTAGGGATAAATACAAATAACGAATGTGGTAACGATAATATTGAAATTTTAAATAATATAGAGAGAGCAGGTTTTTAAAATATAATGTTATCATATAAAACAATAAAGACTGATAATATTGTAAAAATAATACGCGAAAAAGGGTTAAATATTAGCTACTATCATATTGACAACACTTGTGCAAATGATTTGTGGGCAGTAGGAGATTCTGATGAGGATTACATTCGATATGTTTTAAAGGAGATTGCCTTTTGATGGAAAAATAAATTTTGAAAAGTTTTGCATGCAATTAAAAAAAACTAAAAAGGCATTATAATGCTAGAAATACATAAAATAACATTTGCTCAACCTCAAATGTATCAAAATTTAAACAATTTAGCTTTTCTTAAAGAAGCTTATAAGAGAGCTGAGAGATTAAAAGTGTTATTAGAAAAATAATTAAAAGCACGTGGCTGGGAATTAATAGAAACATATTTTTCGATAATCAATTAATAAAAATGAGAATATTAAATAAAAAATTAAATAGATTAAAATTACAAAAATTTAAGAAAAATCAACAACAATTTAAAAAAACTGAAGATCGTTTGATAAATAATATTAATTAGCATAAATTTTTAGGATTTTTAATATTTTTAAAAATTGCGAAATCATTATAACTCTTATCAATAAAATGTGCATAGCAATTTTCATAATAAAAAAATGAGAGCAATTTTTGCTCTCTAGTTTTGGTAGAGATGAGTGGACTCGAACCACCGACCCCCACCTTATCAGGTAAAGAATACCGACAATTTAGGTGGAAACCCTATATATTAAAGTGCTTTTAATTAAAGCATTTTTTTATTATCTAAAAATAATTGCAACAGTATGTCGTGAAATTACTGTTGCAATTTGTTGCAAATATACTATTTTTAGTCTTTTTTAACTAATTAAAACTGATTAAAACTATTAAAAACTATCTAAATGTTTACATATACTCTAAATCTTCTCTTTTAAAAACTTCATTATCTAAAAATTCTAATGGAGATATACCAAAACCATCAGAAACTTGATAAATAATCGCTAACGTAGGACATTTAGTATTTCCTTTCATAATATTTACAATAGTTGATCTAGCAATACAACTATCTTTAAGAAATTTATGTAAAGATATATTTCTTTCTTGTAATAATTCGGTTAATCTGATTGTAAATGCTTCCCCTAGTGTCATATAAACCCCTTTTATATTGTGTTCTAATTAGGACACGAATATTCTACCAATAAGAGTTGTTTAAACTGCGACCTAATTCGGTTATTTAACCTAATTTGGTTGCAACATTTTTGAAAATATTTTATAATTGTCCTAATTAGGACATTTTATGAGTAAAGTTTGTTGTTTTATTGGTCACAGAAGAATTGACTTAATAAAAGAGTTGGAAGAAAAGACTAAAAACGTTATTGAAGATTTAATTATCAATAAAGAAGTCGAAACTTTTTTGTTTGGTAGTAAAAGTGAATTTGATAGTCTTTGCCATAAAATAGTATCTGATTTAAAAGATAAATACCCATATATTAAACGAGTAGTATACACTTGTAAAAGTGAAGGGTGTACACTTGAAAGTGAAAAACAAAAATGGGAACAAATTTATTTTAATTTATATAAAGAAAAAGTTGATTTACTTTGTGTTGATGAAGAATTTGAACACAAAACAAAATACACATCAGGTAAAGCAAGTTATGTAGAAAGAAATCAAGCAATGATAGATAATAGCGACTATTGTATTTTTTACTATAACGAGAACTATAAACCACAGCCCCGAAAACAATCAAAACGAGACATAACTTATTATCAACCAAAATCAGGCACCACCATTGCCTATAAATATGCCAAGCAAAAGAAAAAGGAAATAATCAACATTTTTATTTTATAATTTTATACAAAATTTAAAAAGATATGTTATAATGAGTTATATAAACTTCCAATAATATAAAATTGTACGATGTTATACTATTATTAGGTTTGTCATTTTGGAGGAATTAATGAATAACATAATAGAAATAAAAAATTTAAATAAGAACTTTGGTAATATTAAAGCAGTTGATGATTTAAACATAAAAGTAAAAAAAGGGCAATTATATGCTTTTCTTGGATTAAATGGTGCTGGTAAAAGTACTACAATATCTATTATGTGTGGACATTTGGAAAAAGATAGTGGTAAAGTGTTTATAGACGGATTAGATCTGGATAAAGATTTAGATAAAGTGAAGGCCAAACTCGGAGTTGTTTTTCAATTTTCAGCATTAGACAAAGCACTAACCGTAAAAGATAATTTGCTTTCAAGGGCTAGTTTATACGGATTAAAAAAAGAACAATTTAATCAAAAGATTGATCAACTTGATAGATTATTGGATATTAAGTATTTGTTAAATAGGACATTTGGCAAACTTTCTGGAGGAGAAAAACGCAGGGTTGATTTTGCAAGAGCATTACTAAATGAGCCTAAGGTTTTAATTTTGGACGAACCAACAACGGGCTTAGATCCAAAAACGAGAAAGATGGTATGGTCAGTTATTGATGAATTAAGAAAAGATAAGGATACAACAGTGTTTTTAACCACTCATTATATGGAAGAGACAACTGAAGCTGATTATGTTGTTATCTTAGATAAAGGTAGAGTTGTAGGAGAAGGAACTCCTATTGAATTAAAAAACAAATATACTGGTGATTTTATACTTTTATATGATACAAAAGAAGAAGTTTTAAAAAAAATTGGTTTGCCTTACAAAAAGATTGTTGGAGGTTACAGAATATCTATTCCAGATACAGCGACTGCAACAAAAATTATAAAAGAAAATTCAAAATTTTTTATAAATTATGAAGTTATAAAAGGCAATATGGACGATGTGTTTTTGTCTGTCACAGGTAAAAATTTAAAGGAGGATAACCTATGACACTATGGGCTTTAATAAAAAGGCATACTAAAGTATATTTTAAAGATAAAGGTGTTTTTTTCCCTTCTCTTATCACACCTTTGATACTTTTATTTTTATTTGTTACATTCTTAAAAGATGTTTATATCAATAGCATTAAAATGCAATTGCCACAGGATACAGAATTAACTTCTTCATTACTTAATGGATTTGCGGGAAGTTGGCTAATTTCATCACTTTTTGCTACTAGTTGTATTACTATAGCATTTTGCGCTAATATGATAATGGTTCAAGATAAAGTTACGGGAAGTTATAAAGACTTAACAATTGCTCCTATAAAAAAATCAACTTTAAATTTAAGTTATTATTTATCCACTGCCTTCGTTACAGCAATAGTTTGCTATGTAGCTTTTGGGATTGGATTAATTTATCTTTCATTTGTGGGTTTTTATATTTCGTTTACTGATATTATGCTAACAGTTTTAGATATTGCTTTACTTGTTTTATTCGGAACAGCTTTATCTTCTATTGTTTGTATGTTTTTGAAAAGTCAAGGTGCAATAAGTGCTGTTGCAACCCTTGTTAGTTCAGCTTATGGTTTTATCTGTGGCGCATATATGCCATTATCTCAATTTAGTGAAGGGCTTAGAAATGTTTTGATGTTTTTCCCGGGTACTTATGGAACAGGACTTATTAGAAGTCATATGATGAGTGGTGTGCTAAAAGAATTGCAATCGCAAGGATTAGCACAAAGTGTAATTGATAATTTAAGTAAATCGTTTGATGCAAGCTTAAGTTTTTTTGGACAAAATGTAAGTACTTTGGCTATGTATTTAGTTGTAAGTTTAACTATTGGAGTTTTAATATTATTGTTTATTTTATTGGGATATTTAAAAAACAAAAAGAAAATAAAAAGAAAAAAGCAAAATTAGATTGAATTTATTACGAAAAATACCCAGAAAACATACACAAATTTATTCAGTGGTAACAGAGATGTGAGTCTAATGATGGGGAGAAAGATGTCAGGTTTGGTATCTTTTTTTGTGATAATTTTTTTATTTTTTCAAAAAGATTGCAATTACTGTCTAAATTTTTATTTAAAAAATGTCCTTATATAATAGAGAGATAAAAATTTTTAAAATTATTTTTTCAAAAATGGTAAAAATGCCTCCACAATTTGAAAAAACATGTCCTTATGTATAATAGAAAGATATTAAAAATTAAAATTTACTTTTAAGTTCAAAACCCTTTATTTTAGGAGCTTTTAGGCACAAAAGTGTATTACGATTTGTATATAAGTGAGGGGATAAAATCAAAAACTTTAAAGTTTTTTGAAAAAAATGTTCAAATATACTACACGAATCGAAAAAATGTGTCCTTAATAATATAGAGGGAGGTAAAATAAATTTTAAAAAATTTTTTATAAAAATAGCAAAAATAACCCCACAAATTAAAAAAACGTGTCCTTAATAATATAGAGGGACAAAAATATTTTTAAGAATTTATGCTAAAAATAGTAAAAACCCACGATATTTTTTATAGAACATGTAGTTAATAATATAGAGGGAGTAATTTTTTTGTATCAACTAATGAAGAAAAAGTAAAGTCTTTGATAATTTTTAAAAACATGTCCATGTAAATATAAGGGTTAAAAAAATATTTTTTTTGGACAAGTCTTAATTGCTTTATTTTAGGGACTTTTTAATCCAAAAGTGCCTTACGATTTGTATATAAGTGAAAGGATATAAATGAAATATATTTAAACTTTTTTAAAAAAATGCTAAAAATGACCCCACGATTTAGAAAAACATGTAGTTAATAATATAGAAGGAGTAAACATCTTTGCAAATTGCAATGGTGTTTTTTCTTATACAAATTTTAACCGCGTGTTCAAATGGTGAACATGCGACATTGTTAATATTTATGTGCAAATGTTAAAAAACTTTTCCCGCAGGTTCAAATGGTGAACCAGCGACGATAGTAAAATCATTTTAAAAGGAGGTGTGAAATGTAAAATTAAACTTAAAACTTTAGAAAATCAAATTAAACAAAAGGAGGAACTATGAGAGATAGCAAAATTAAGTGCCAAAACATGCTTAGATTGCGAGAAAAGCGTTTAGTAGATAAATTACAAGAGATTTACGAAAACAGCCAATACGGGTCAATTAACGAGTTTTTAAATGCATGTTTAAAACAAGTTGCCTTTAAAGAGATGAAAGAAGATGAAATTTTATCTCGACTTGACCAAATGGAAGATGTCTTAAATGCTATTTATGAAAGGATGAAAAGATGAAAGACAATATTGTTTTATTGTGTAAGTATTACAAACCAAAAGATAAATACAAATCTAGTCAAGAAAAAGAAATTGCAAAACGAGAATTTTTAAGTTGCACAGCAAGTTATAACTATGAGAGTTATGTTGACTCTGGTTCGATAGACAATACTCCAACTGATTATACAAAGTATGTTAGCAATAACGAAAAATCTTGTGGAGTGTTTAGTAAAGATGGACTTTTGACAGATGAGCAAAAACGAGAGTTAAGAGAACAGTTAAGAAATACGCAAAGTTGTATATGGGATATGGTAATTTCATTTAGAGAAGAATTTGGTGAAATGTATTGCAGAGATTATGAGCAAGCATATAACTTTATAAAAAAGGAACTACCTAAATTTTTCACTTGTGCAGGACTGGATAAAGACAATATGATTTGGTATGCAGGGCTTCACGAGAACACTGAGAATAAACATATCCATATATCATTTTTCGAGAAAGAACCAAAGTTTTATAAAAACAATAATGAACTTGTTTTTCACTCTGGCAAAATACCTAAAAATGTTTTAATATCAAGCAAAGTAATTTTTGAAAAAGCATTAACAAATAGAACTGCTGAAATAGTTAAAACAAGAAAAGATTTAACAGATAAATATGAAATGTTTTCAGATGCTGTAACTCTAAAAAAAGGACTTAAAAAGCAATTTTTAAATTTGTATGATATGATGCCTAAATCTGGTCGTGTAAGTTATGATAGTGAGAATATGGAAAGTGTAAAATCTTATGTTGATGATATAACTAGAAATTTGATTACAAGTAATAAAAATTTACAAAAAAGTTTTTCTAGTTTTTTATATGAACTTTGTAAATTAGACAAATGGCAAAAAGAAAATTATGGTCATATTCCAGATGAATACAATGTTGAAATTTATAAGCAAGACATTATGCGAAGACTTGGGAATAAGACAATTCAAACAGCATTAGAAATTGGTCATATTAGAGATAAGATTGAAAGTATAACAACTTATACAAAACGAGATAGGTATTACAAAAAACGCCAGAGAAAAAGACAATGGCAATATCTTTTTGATTGCCTCGAATACTATCATAATCAAGAGATTTCTGAAATGGAAAATTTTAAGCAATTCTATAACAAGTTAGAGAGATATAGAAAACAAAAAGAGTATGAAATGTGATTTTTGTATGACTCGCTTTATTAGATTTTAAGATACAGGATAAGCGGAAGAAACGCTTTGAATGCAAAAAAGTAACAAAAAGCCTTATAAAATAAGACTTTTTACTGTGTTACATTTTTGATTCAAAACTACTCCTTTATTTTTAAGCAAGTGTGAAGCCCACTTCTTCTTTTTTTTGATTAAATCACAGTTTGAAAATTTAGAAATAGAGATTAGAAATAGAGAGGTTAATAGAAAACTTTTAATTAGAAATAGAAAGAAATTTTAGTTTATTTGGAGGGATAAATGAACAATACAAACATTAACATAAATGACTTAATACAAAATGAAGTGAATAGAATTTCTTTGAAATATGGTAAAGATTTTTTAGACTGTGAGGACTTAATCAAAATAACTGGACTTGGTAGAGATAATGTAAGAACGCTACTTAGAAGTAAAGATTTCCCAACAACAAAAGTCGGCAAAAGACAAGTTGTTAGTGTGCTTAATTTTGTAACTTGGCTAACACTTAACAATAATAGAAGCGAGGTGCAAAATGGCTAAAAAGAAAACTCAAACAAGAACTCGACGAAATAATAACGAAGGAAGTATTTATCAAAGACAAGATGGACTATGGGTTGGAATGATATCTCTTGCTTACGATGAAAATGGCAAACAAAAAAGAAAGGCAATTTATGGTAAAACGAAGATTGAAGTAAGTAAAAAATTAGCAGAACTTACAAATCGAATTAGTAGTGATAATTATGATTATGTTAAAGACAATACACTTTCTACAATTATGAAAGAGTGGCTTATGGTTTTTAAAAAATCACAAGTTACACCACGAACCTTTGAAAACAATATAACAAAATTTAAAAAGCATATTGAACCTAAAATTGGTGGTATGAAATTGGACGAAATTACATCAATAACAATTCAAAAAATGCTTAATGAAATGCAAGATGAAGATTTAAGCTTAGATTATATAAAGAAAACTAAACACTTGTTAAGGCAGTTTTTTGAATATGCTGTTGAAAACAAATTTATTCTTGAAAACCCTATAAACAAAGTCAAGGTTAAAAGTCAAGAACATAAAATTTACAATAAAACAGAATATAAAGCAATACCTATTGAAAAGCGTGATGAGTTTATTACGAGCTTAAATGAACACTCATTTTTAAAACCATTTTGTTTTGTTATGATGTTTGCTGGATTACGAACTGGCGAGACTCTTGCTTTGCAGTGGAAAGATATTGATTTTGAAAATAAAAATATAAAAGTTGAGCGTGCTACAACAATTGTTCCTAAATTTGATAATAATGGAAAAGTAATTTCTCGAAAAACTGTTATTGGCGATACCAAAACAATATGTTCGAAAAGAGTTGTGCCTATGCCTGATATATTGGTAAATGCTTTAAAAGAATATTATGAGTTACAAAAAGAAAAATCATCTCAATACAATTTTGATTTTATAGATAAAGAGAGTTTTGTATTTTGTAATAATGATGGTGAGATAAGGAGTTATGGCGGAACAAAGAAAATCTTTTATACATTTTTAAAAAGTCATAACTTAAATAAATACCATATTCATTTTCATACACTTAGGCACACATTTTCTAATACTCTTTTTGAAGCCGACCAAAACCCAAAAGTGATACAATCTCTTTTAGGTCATAAAGACGTAAAAACAACAATCACAACTTACAACTCTGTTGACAAAAGTTATTTTGACAAAGCAACAAAAGTTTTCAATGAACAATACAAGACCGAACAACAAGAAGATAAATATGACTCTCTTGACGATGATGAACTTGACTGGGAAATAGAACAACTTTTAAAAGAAAAGGAAGCAAGAGAAAGAAGAAAACGAAAAAGAGAAAAAGATTTTGAGATGTAAATCTATAAATTATGACACATAAGTATTGACTTTGAGAAATATTATAATAAAATGATAAAAAGGTTGAAGAAGTATTTTATTTCTTCAACCTTTTGCATTTAAAAAGGAGATTTGCTATAATATGAGTATATTTGATGATTTAATACGAATTGATGAAAATGGAAATCTTAGCTATAACGGATGGATTGAATGGGACCATTTTTTAATACCAAATAAGCCAGAATGGTTTAGAGAAATTTTACGAAATTTAATGGCATTATTAGGACATTGTCTTAATTGCACTGCTTTAGATGGATGTTATTTACTAGATAGTAATTGTCCAAAACAACCATTGCATGAGCGTTGTCATTGCAAGAAAAATAATGTTAGTTTTTCAGTAGTTAAAAAAAATTCAAATGCCGAGTGTGCTATTGAAAAGTTTACAGAATATGTATTTAAAAGCGATAACAATTCTAAAGGCAAAAATAAAATTTTCTATGATTTGGGATATTCTATTAAAGATTCAGAATATCTAAAAAACGAATATTGTAGACAAGCATTAGAACAATACTTACTAGGAAATTATAAATTGAAAAATTTAGATAGACGAGGACAAAGACTAGCAATAGCAATTAATTTAAAAGGTACAAAATTTTATAGTGGTTGGATGTTGTGTCCAGAAGGGAAAATTAGAAATACAACACCATTTGGAGGCTGGATAAAATGAAAAAATTTGATATAATATTATTAAAAAATCAAAATTTATATAAAAAATATAATCTTGAAAAAGATATGCACGGAATTGTGATAGAAAAATCTTTTGACACACTAAATGTGTTGTTCTTCAATCCTAAAAATCAAGGAGATTTTATAGTTGTAACAATTAGTTCGTATGATGTTGAAATATGTAATGAAAAATTACCAGAAAATATTATAAACGAATTAAGTCTTAAACTTGAAAATATTAAGAGTAAATCAAAAAAATTGTTTGAACCATTAAAAATAAAAGCATACGATATGGTTGAATTATTAGTAGAAGATGATAAATATACTAAGTATGGAATTCATAAAGGTGATAAGGGCTGTGTAATGGAAGATTATGCAGTTCAGAATTATGTTGAAGTTGATTTTTCTGGCATAGACGAAAATGGCAAGATGTTTGGTGATTGTATTTCAGTAAAAATTGATGATTTAAAAGTAATAAAATAAAATTCAAAGAACAAATTAAACAATATAAGTTACTGTTGCAAATTGTTGCAAATATATCAATTTTAGATAGTTTTATAAAGATTTAGACCGAAAGTAAATTTAGATTATTTTCGGTCTATTTTTTTGCTAAAATTTGTGTCAAAAAACATTTGCAACAAATTTCAGGTATATTTGCAACAGTAAAATATAGATTTTTTAACGTTTATAAATTTGAATTTTTATGTTTTATGTTTTAAATTCAAAATCGCTATAACCCTTTGTTTATAAGGCTTATAGCAATTTTTAGAATAAAAAAATGAGAGCAAATTTTGCTCTCAAATCTGGTAGAGATGAGTGGACTCGAACCACCGACCCCCACCTTATCAGGG
>CALVNR010000007.1 GCA_944349905.1 uncultured Clostridia bacterium
AATATATTTTTGCATTATTACAACTCTCATGGTGGGAGTAAAGAATATCAAAACAAAAGGCAATTTTATTCATCTAATACAAATAAAGATTATATGAATTACATTTTGACTGGAATAAATGATACGAAAAAATTTGACTATCTTTTATATATGAATAACAAAGATAAAAGTGCTGGAGTATTTGGTAAAAATGGACTTTTAACAAGTGATGAAAGAAAAGAGATAAGACAGGCTTTAAGAAAAACAAAATCAGTTATTTGGGATATGGTTATAAGTTTTGAAGAAAAGTTTGGTAAATCTTGGTGTGATAGTTATGAACAAGCATACAATTTGATTAAAAGTGAACTACCAAAATTTTTCAAAAGTGTTGGACTAAATCCCAACAACATAACTTGGTTTGCAGGACTTCACGAGAATACAGACAACCGACATATTCACATTTCATTTTTTGAAAATAGTCCACAAAGAATACGACCAAATAAAAAAGGAAAGAGATACTCTAATGGCAAGTTATCATTAAATAAAATCAATGAGTTAAAAGCAAATATTGAACTGTCTGCGACAGATTTTAAAGCAAGAGAAATACTAACGAGAAAAAGACTAAATGACAAAATGAAAGAAAGTTTAATGACAAATGTCGGATATATTTTAAAGAATAAACTTTTAACTCTTGCAAACGAATTTCCAAAAACCGGACACACATATTATGATTGTGACAATATGAAGTCACTAAAACCTAAGATTGATAGTATTACAAATTACATTTTGTCAAATGACTATCAAGCAAAAACTTTAAAGGAAGATTTTATAAATTTAGCAAAAGAGAAAGATGAAAAGTTTGAAGCATATTGCAAGCGAAATAGTGTTAAACAACCTTTTACTTTTGAGAAAAAATATATGCAAGATTTTTACCGAAGAATTGGAAATGTTGTTATTGAGCAATCGAAAAATTTAAAAGCAAAAGATGATGAAAGATTAAAACTAAATGCAAAATTCAAAGCACAAAAAATAAAGCAAAAGAAAAAATTGTTTAACGAAATTCAAGAGTGTTTATATATCAGTCAAAAGGTTAATTATGAGATAATAAAGACATTTCAAGAATTTTATAATAAGTTAGAAGAATTAAGATATCAAAATTTGATAGAACAATATGAAAATGAATTTGAGATGTAAAAATATAAAATTGGGGTCCCCGAATAACTCTTGCTTGCTAGAGTTTTTGGGGAAAGGAAAAGCCGAACGAAAAGGCGATACAAATTGCAAATATTATTTGCAATTTTGAGCAAAAGTGAGTGCTTTGACGCGAAAACAGGATAAGCGAGAAACAAATTGCTTTTGATATCTACAAACAGCCCTAAAATAAAGGACTTTTATAGAATCAAGCAATTTTTTATTTTCTCGTCATTTTTTTTAAAAGCTGTTAGGATACCTAACACTTTTTTATTTAGTATATTGCCTAAAGTCTTTCGCTCGATGCGTAAAAGAACTATGACAAAATTTAATAGAAAGGAGAAATCGAAATGAAAATTAAATCAATTTAAAGGAGAGTATTATGTTAAATCAAAATTTAAATATACAAAATATTTTTACTAATTTTAAAGATGTTGTAAAAGTGAAAGATTTACAAAAAATGTTGGGGATTGGAAGAAATACTGCCTATGAACTTATTGCAACAAATAAAATAAAAAGCATTAAGTCTGGAAATTTGATTTTAATACCAAAGCAAAATGTTATTGACTTTTTAAATGGAGGTGCAAATGAATAAAGGTAGCCTTCAACAAAGACACGGAACTTGGTATGTTGTGGTTAGTTTTAAAGATGAATTTGGAAAACCTAAACAAAAATGGATTTCAACTAAATTGAGAGTTGGAAACAATAAAACAAAAGCTAAAAAAGAAATGAAAAATATTCTTAAAAATTTAGATTTAAATAAAGAGATAAGACAAGATAGAGAGAATTCGCAAGATCTCTATTTTGTTGATTTTTTAAAAAGTTATCTTGAAATAAAAAAGCAACAAGTAGAACCAATAACATATTCTCAATATGTAAAAGAAAGTGAAAAAATTTCTTCTTACTTTAAATCTATGAGAATAAAACTTAAAAACTTAAAACCTTATCACATAGAAGGGTTTTATAAAAATTTATATGAAAAAGGTTTGTCAGGAAATACTGTTTTGCATTTTCACATTTTAATTCGTGAGTGTTTGCAATATGCTTTTAAAAACGATTTTGTAAATGTTAATGTTGCGGACAAAGTGGATAGACCAAAAACAGATGGATACAAGGCAAGTTTTTATACCATAGATGAAATTCAAAAATTGTTTGAGTGTATAAAAGAGCACGAATGTAAACTACCAATAATGCTTACTGCGATGTATGGTTTTAGGCGAAGTGAAGTTTTAGGATTAAAATGGGAAGCAATAGATTTTGGCAATAAACTTATCTATGTTCGCCATAAAATTATTGAAACGCAAATTGATGGAAAAAGATATATTCATAAAGCAGATAAGATGAAAAACAAAACAAGCAATAGGGTTTTACCACTATTACCACAAGCAGAAGAACTACTTCTTAAACAAAAAGAAAAAGTTGAAAATAACAAAAATTTGCTTGGCAAAAGTTATGATAAAAGATATTTAGAGTATGTTTGTGTTGATAATTTAGGACGATTAATTTTGCCCAACAGACTAACTCATAATTTTATCAAAATAATTAGAAAGAATAATCTTAAACATATTCGTTTCCATGACTTACGACATTCTTGTGCTAGTATTATGCTGTCTAATGGAGTTCCTATGAAGCAAATTCAAGAATGGCTTGGACACGCCGATTTTAGCACCACAGCAAATATTTATAGTCATTTAGATTATAAGACAAAGCAAAATTCAGCAATTACCATTTCAAATGTTTTTAATTTTAATTCAAAAAGCGAAGAGAGGCAAATAAATAAAATTGACAAAACAAAAGAACTTGAAGAAAAAATTGCAAAATTAGAAGAGCAACTGAAATCCCAACAAGAAGATGAAGAATATAAAGAGTGGCTGAAAGAAAAAGAAATGCGTAAAAAGAAAAAACAAAAAGATTTTGAGATGTAAAAAATGACTGGGAATTTATGATAATTCTCAGTCTTTTTTATGCAATTTTTTCAAAAATTTTTAGACAATTTTTTAGACAGTGGCAATTTTTAAGTAAAATTAGATGTTTTTATGCAATGTGAAATATTAAAATTTTACATGCAAAAATGACATTTTTTAGACACTTTTTACAAAATTTTTAGACACTTTTAAGTAAAAATTAGTTATGTAAAAATAATAAAATCCCTAATAAAATAAGGGATTTAAATGGTGGACCAGCAGGGACTCGAACCCTGGACCCATTGATTAAGAGTCAATTGCTCTACCAACTGAGCTACTGGTCCATATTTATAGTTTAGACTCGTTTCGGAGCGTATGATTAAGAGTCGAATGCTCTACCAACTGAGCTAGCAGTCCATATCGTTTTACAATTGTATAATAAAAGTTTGCACAATCAAGTTTACATGTGCAATTATACATTAATTTATTTTTATTGTCAATTGTTTTTTGAAATTTAACTTATCTTATTTGGTTTTATTTCGCCGTATATATTCTCAAATTCTTTAATATGTTTTTTTAACAATTGCTCAATTTCTTTATTCTTAGTTCTTCCATAATAAGAAGATATATATTGCATTTTTGTAAGTAATTCTTCAGAAGTTCTTAAAGTAAATCTTTGATATTTTCTATCCATACTTCTCTCCTTTTTAGCATTTTACAACATATTGCTCAAATATATGTAAAGTTGCGTTAATTCTACACTACCATTTTAAAAATTTTTAAAAATAGTTTTTTATTTTATATTTATTGTGTATAATATTTTGTATGAGAGTAACAGCAGGCTTATTTAAAGGCAGACCATTGGTTGAAAATAAATATGAACATATAAGGCCAACAGCAGATATGGTAAAGCAAGCACTTTTTAACAAACTTGCTTTTCAAATTTCAGATGCAGTAGTGTTGGATCTTTTTTGTGGGACGGGTGCACTTGGTATTGAAGCAATAAGTAGGGGTGCAAAAGAAGTTGTATTTGTAGACAAAGACTTTCGTTCGGTTGCTTTAACAAAAGAAAATTTAAGAAAATTAGGTATTAATGCAGAAGTCTATAAAGGTGACTGTATAAATGCTTTAAAACTTTTTAAAGCCCAAAATAAAATTTTTGATATAATAATTTTAGATCCACCTTATAAAAGCAATTTATATGAAATTTGCGTAGATGAAATATGCAAATTGGGACTTTTAAAAAAAGATGGTTTAATAGTTTGTGAAATGAATAAAGAAGACAATTTTGAATTTAAAAATTTTCAAATTGTTGATGAAAAAAGATATGGGATAAAAAAACTTTGTTATTTGCAACATTTTGACAAATAAGATAAAGTTATTGTATTTATTTTGATTATTTTATAAGTTATGATATAATCTTTAAAGATTTAGGAAGGTAGATATGGAAAATATTTTTGATTCATGGCTAGTAACCATGCCTATTGCTCATCGCGGTCTTCATGATAAAGAAAGACCAGAAAATTCTTTGCCTGCATTTCAAAATGCAATTGATAATGGATACGCTATTGAACTTGACGTTCAAATGATTGCTGATGGCACGCTGGTTGTCTTTCATGATGAGTCATTGTCAAGAGTAACAAATAATGATGGTTATTTAAAATTTTTAAATAAATCGGACCTTGATGTTTTATATCTTTGTGGAACAAAAGAAAAAATTCCAACTTTTGAAGAAACATTAAATTTAATTAATGGTAGAACACCAATTTTGATTGAAATCAAAAACAGAGGTAAGGTGGGAACACTTGAAAAGAAAGTTATTGAAATTTTAAAAAATTATAAAGGTGAATTTGCTATTGAGGCATTCAACCCATATGTTCTACAATACTTTGCAAATCATGCACCAGAATTTTTGAGAGGACAACTTGCAGGTTATTTGAAAAAGGAAAAATTGCCATTTATACAAAAATTTGCTTTAAAAAGAATGCTTTTAAACAAACATATTTCAAAACCTGATTTTATCGCATATGAAGGTAAATATTTGCCTAATAGATTTGTAAGAAAATACAAAAAATTGCCTTTGCTTGCTTGGACAGTTAGAAGTCAAAGTGAATATTTAAGAGTTGTTAAATATTGCGACAACATAATTTTTGAAGATTTTGAACCAAAAATTTAAACAAGATATCAAATATCTTGTTTTTTTATTTGTTATAAATTTGCAATTATATTTTATTTATATTATAATTTAAATCATGGATAGAAAAGATAAGATTAGAAATTTTTGTATTGTTGCTCATATTGACCATGGCAAAAGTACTCTTGCAGATAGACTTATTGAAAAGACGGGAACTTTGGCAAAAAGAGATATGCAAGACCAACTTTTAGATAGCATGGAACTTGAAAGGGAAAAGGGAATAACAATAAAACTTACACCTACTCGCATGTTATATGAATTTGAAGGTGAAGAGTATGAATTAAACTTGATTGATACTCCTGGGCATGTAGATTTTACTTATGAAGTTTCACGCTCTCTTGCTGCTTGCGAAGGGGCTATTTTGATTGTAGATGCATCTCAAGGGGTTGAAGCACAAACTCTTGCAAATGCTTATCTTGCAATTGATAATAACTTGGAAATTTTGCCTGTTATTAATAAAATTGATTTGCCTAGTGCTAGACCAGAAGAAGTAAAAAAAGAAATAGAAGATGTTGTTGGTATACCAGCAATGCATGCACCTTGTATTTCTGCAAAAGATGGCACTAATATTGATGAAGTTTTAAAAATGATAGTTAAAGAGTTTCCGGCGCCAAAAGGTGATGAAAACGAGAAACTTAAATGTTTGATATTTGATAGTTATTATGACAACTTTAAAGGTGCTATTTGTCTTATAAGAGTTTTTGATGGAACGGTTAAAGTCGGCGATAAAATTAAAATGATGCAGACTGGTAAAGTTTATGATGTCAATGAGGTTGGGATATTTGTGCCAAACACAAAATCTACTGGTGTTTTAAAAGCCGGAGATGTTGGATACCTTGCTTGTTCTATTAAAACAATACAAGATGTTTGTGTAGGAGATACTATCACTGATGCAAACAATCCTATTGAAACTGCTTTGCCTGGTTACAAAAAAGTTCAACCTGTTGTTTTTTGCGGAATTTTTCCAGTTGATGGCGCAAAATATCAAGAACTAAAAGATGCACTTGAAAAATTAAAATTAAATGATGCTTCTTTGCAATACGAACCAGAAGTTTCTCAGGCTCTTGGTTTTGGTTTTCGTTGTGGTTTTCTTGGATTATTGCATTTGGAAATTATTTCTGAAAGACTTGAAAGAGAGTTTAATCTTGATATAATCACAACAGCACCAGGTGTATATTATCTTGTGCATAAAACAAACGGAGAAGTATTAAAGTTGTCAAATCCTTCTTCTTTGCCTAGTCCTGTTGAAATTGATTATATTGAAGAACCTATGGTAAAAGCAAACATATTTACTCCACCTGAATATGTTGGGGCAATTATGGAATTATGTCAAGAAAAAAGAGGCATTTACAAAGGACTAACGTACCTTGAAAAAAAAAGAGTTAGGGTAGATTATACCTTGCCTTTGGGAGAAATTATTTATGACTTTTTTGATAGTCTTAAATCAAGAACAAAAGGGTATGCAAGTTTTGATTACGAAATGGCTGATTTTGAAAGAAGTGATTTGGTTAGAGTTGATATTTTACTTAATGGTGAAAAGTGTGATGCTTTGTCAATTATTGTTCATAAAGATAAAGCATATTCACGAGGTAGAGCTTTGACTGAAAAACTTAAAAAAATCATACCTAGACAACTTTTTGAAGTTCCTATTCAAGCAGCTATTGGAAACAAAATCATTGCTAGGGAAACTGTTTCTGCTATGCGAAAAGATGTTCTTGCAAAATGTTATGGTGGTGATATTACGCGTAAGAGAAAACTTCTAGAAAAACAAAAAGAAGGCAAAAAGCGTATGAGAAAAATCGGCTCAGTTGAAATTCCGTCGGAGGCATTTATGTCTATCTTAAAATTGGACGATGGAGATAAATAAATGCTTGGAATATATGTTCATATTCCATTTTGTGAAAGTAAATGCAATTATTGTGCATTTGCTTCTTTTGTGCAAAAAAAAGAAATTCAAAAAAAATATTTTAAATTTTTAATTGATGAAATAAATAATTTTAATTTGGCAAGTGATTCAATTGTGGATTCAATATTTATAGGTGGTGGCACACCTAGTTGCGTAGATGTGTGCTATATTGAAACAATTATGTCTGCTATAAAAAACAAATTTAAAATATTGAAAGATGCAGAAATTACCATAGAAGCAAATCCAAATTCTTTGAATTTAGAAAAACTAAAAATTTACAGAAAATTAGGTATCAATCGTTTGTCTATAGGTGTGCAATCTTTAAATAATAATCAATTAAAAAAAATAGGTAGGATGCATAATAAAAAACAGGTGTTTGATGCTTTAAAATTTGCAAAAAAAGCAGGCTTTGAAAACATAAATTGCGACTTTTTGTTGGGACTTGAAAATAGTAATTATTTTAAAATAAAAAACATGCTGAGGAAAATTAAAAATAAAGTTACGCATTTTTCTTGTTACATGTTGCAAGTAGAAAATGGAACTTTACTTGAAAAAATGTGCAAAGAGAAAAAAATAGTTTTACCTGATGAAGACAAAACAGTAAAAATATATGAAAAAATATCAAATTATTTACAAAAGAAAAAATTTTTCAGATATGAAATTTCAAATTTTGCAAAAGAAGGGTATCAGTGTTTGCATAATATAAAGTATTGGCGTAGAGATAACTATTTGGGATTTGGCTTATCAGCACACTCATTGTTTAACAACAAAAGATGGGCCAATGCTTCAATTTTTGATGATTATTTTAAAAATAAAAAACCTTATGAAGAGTTGTTGACAAATCAACAAATCATTGAAGAAATAATTATGCTTGGTCTTCGTTGTGAAATTGGTTTTAACAAAAAACAAATTCTAGATTTGGGATATGATATAGAAAAAAATGAAAACTTTAACAATTTAATTAATAAAAATATACTTATAGAAAAAGGAGATATAATAAAAACTAACCCCAAATATTATGGAGTTAGCAATTATATAATTTCAAGTATTTTATAATTAAAATTCTTTTTCTAAACCATCTGTGTTTTCTTTAACAAATTTTTTCAAAAATGAAAATTGAGTTTTGACCATATTATATTTTTCTTGGCGAAAATATTTAAACATATCTATTACTGCATCAAAAAGCACTTTTATTTCATTTTCGTTGAAATTAAATTTGTTTTTAAATTTAATTATATTATTTTTACATTCAAAACAATCAAGTGTATTTAGCATATCAAAAAATTCTTTATTTTTTTTGTTTTCTTGATTTAATTCTTCTTGTTTAGACAATTTTAACTTAATTTCTTCAATTAAGCCGTTTTGTGTGTTAAAATCATTTTCATTTTTTCTTGTTATTTTATGGTTAAGACGTACCAATTCTTCAAAATTATCCATACTTTGTCCTTTTAAAATTACAATAATTTTATCATATAAATAGGGTATAGTCAATAATAAAATAAAAAAAATTAAAAAATTGCTTGCATTTTTTTTAATGTTATGTTAAAATTGCTTTGTAAAGTAAAAATGCTTTACAAAGGATATTGCATGAGAGTTGAAGAAAATATTTATTATGCTGTTCTTTTTGATGTTTATGCTCCTTTGCTTAGCAAAGGTCAGCAACAAGTTTTGCAAGATTATTTGTATGAGAATTTGACTGCATCTGAAATATCAGAAAACCAAAATATTTCCAGACAAGCTGTTAAAGATTGTATAGATAAAGCTTTAAAAAAACTTGAAGATTTTGAAAACAAACTTCACATGAAAGAAAAAATTGAAAGTTTGCAAAAAGAAAATCAAATATTAAAAGAAAAAGTAGCATCTTTAAAAGGAGAGAAAAATGGGACTATTTAGTTCGCTTTCAGAGAGATTCAACCATATTTTTTCAAAATTGAAAAATAGAGGCAGACTTACTGAACTTGAAATTAAAGAAGCGATGAGAGAGGTCCGTATGGCTCTTTTGGAAGCTGATGTAAATTATTTGGTAGCAAAAGATTTTGTGAAAAATGTTTCCGAAAAAGCTGTTGGTGATGAGGTTTTAAAAAGTTTAACACCTTCTCAACAAGTTATAAAAATTGTTAAAGATGAACTTACAGCGCTTATGTCTTCAACAAATCAAAAATTGCAAGTTGCTTCTCAGCCACCAACAATAATTATGATGTGTGGGCTTCAAGGTGCTGGTAAAACAACAATGTGTGCAAAACTTGGTGCTCATTTGAAAAAGAGCGGAAAAAGACCTTTGCTTGTTGCTTGTGATATTTATAGACCAGCAGCAATCAATCAACTTCAAATTGTTGGAAAACAAGCCAATGTTGAAGTTTTTGAAAAAGGGACTCAAAACCCTGTAAAAACTGCACAACAGGCTGTTGAATTTGCAAAAAAACAAGGTTTTGACACAGTTATTATAGACACAGCAGGACGACTTCATATCAATGAAGAATTGATGGACGAATTAAAAAACATTAAGAAAACTGTAAATCCAACTGAAATACTTTTGGTTGTAGATTCTATGACTGGTCAAGATTCAGTTACTGTTGCTGAAAGTTTTAACAATGACCTTGATGTTACAGGTGTTATACTTACAAAGTTGGATGGTGATACAAGGGGTGGTGCAGCATTATCTATAAAAGCAATAACTGGAAAACCAATTAAATTTACTGGTGTAGGTGAAAAGATTGGCGATATAGAGCCTTTTTATCCTGACAGAATTGCAAGTAGAATCTTAGGAATGGGAGATGTACTTTCATTAATAGAAAAAGCTCAACAGGCTGTTACCGAAGAAGAAGCAAAAGCACTCGAAAAAAAATTTCGTGAAAATTCATTTACTTTTGATGATTATTTAAAACAGATTGAAAGTATTAAAAAAATGGGGAATATCAAAGATTTAATTTCAATGATTCCTGGTATTGGTGGAAAGATAAAAAATCTTGATATAGATGAAAATCAATTAATGATAAACAAAGCTATTATTCAATCTATGACCCCACAAGAAAGACTTATGCCTGATATAATAAAAGCAAGCAGAAGACAAAGAATTGCAAAAGGAAGTGGAACTTCTGTGCAACAAGTAAATCAACTACTTAAACAATTTGAACAATCAAAAGAAATGATGAAACAACTTAAAAATGGTAAATTTAGACCAAAATTTTAATTGACTTGGTATAACACTGTGTTTGCAGTTTTATATAAATATTAAATAGGAGGAAAACATGGCAGTAAAAATCAGACTTACAAGACTTGGAGATAAAAAAGCTCCATTTTATAGAGTTGTAGTTGCTGATTCAAGAGCACCAAGAGATGGAAAATTTATTGATATTCTTGGAACTTACAATCCATTGACAAACCCAGCTGAAATCAAAATTGATAACGAAAAAGCTGAAAAATGGTTGAAAAATGGTGCTACACCAACAGATACAGCAAAACAATTACTTGTAAAAAGTGGAATCATAAACAAATAAGGAGACAGTTATGATAGAACTTGTTGAATTTTTAGTTAAAAAATTAGTAAATGATGAAGAAAGCGTAAAAGTTCGTCAAGAAGAAGATGAAAATGGTGTCTTAACTATTTTTGTTTCTGTAAATCCAGACGACATGGGAAAGGTTATAGGTAAAAATGGCAAAATCGCTTCTGCTATTAGAACTTTTGTCAAATCAGTATCTTCTCGTTCTCATAAAAAAGTTTTTGTTAAATTTGGAGAATAAATGTCTAATATTGAAATTGCTAAAATTTTAAAACCGCAAGGAATAAAAGGGGAAGTAAAAGCACTTCCTCTTACAAATGTCCTTGCTGTTTTTAATAATATTAAAAGTTGTCTTATTGGAGCAAAAGAGTATAATATATTGCACATATCATTAAGGCAAGGTTTTTTATATATAAAATTTGATGAAGTAAAAACTCGCAATGATGCAGAACTTTTAAGAAATCAAATTATAATGATTGATAAAAATCTTCTTGAACAATTAAAAGCAGAAGATGAGTTTCTTATTGAAGATTTGATAGGCATGCTTTTGTATAACCAAGAAGGACAATATGTTGGTCAAATTATGGATGTAGAAAACTATGGCGCTTGTGATGTTTTTATTATTGAAAAAGATGGCAGAAAACATGAAGTGCCTTATGTGGACGAAGTTTTTATTGCTCAAAACGGAACTTTAATTGTAAACCAAAGCAAATTTGATGAGGTATGTATATGAAAATTGATATACTTACATTATTTCCTAATGCGTTTTCGTATTTAGATGAAAGTATTATAAAAAGAGCAAAAGAAAAAAGAATATTAGAAATAAATATTCATGATATTAGGGAATTTTCTACCGACAAACATAAAAAATGTGATGATTATCCTTTTGGTGGTGGTGCAGGCATGCTTATGAGTTTGCAACCTTTGTATGATGCGATAAAGAGCGTAAAAAAAAGAAATTGCAAAATAATATTTCCTTCACCAAGTGGCAAAGTTTTTACTCATAGTGATGCAGTAGATTTATCAAAAGAAAAACATTTGATTTTCGTTTGTGGTCATTATGAAGGCATTGATGAAAGACTTTTTGAATTTTTTGATATTGAAAAATTTTCAATAGGTGACTTTGTTTTGACGGGTGGAGAACTTCCTGCAATGGTTATGGTTGATGCTATTTCTAGACAAGTTGAAGGTGTTATAAGTCAAGAAAGTTTGAGTGAAGAAAGTTTCTCAAATTCTTTGCTTGAATATCCTCAATATACAAGACCTGCTGTTTTTAAAGGCAAGAGTGTGCCAGAAGTTCTTTTGTCAGGTAATCATCAAGAAATAGAAAAATGGCGAAAACAAAAATCTCTTGAAAACACCAAAAAAAATAGACCTGATTTGCTAAACAAAAAATAATAAATCATAAAAAACAAAGGAGTGATTATGAAAATTGGTGTTATTGTTGCTTGTGATGAAGAATTAAATTCAATACTTAAAATTTTTAAAAGCAATAATTAAATGTGCAAACAAAAAGCATTGACAATTTTTTATATTATATTTTTAAATATAAAAATAAGAAAATTTTTGTATGCAAAACGGGTATTGGTAAAACATTTGCAAGTTTTAAAACACAAAAATTTATAGATGATTTTTCAGTTGATTTTATAATTAATTGTGGCGCTTGTGGAGGGCTTGACAATAAATTTAAAATAAACGATATTTTGATTATTGATAAAGTTATAGATTGGGATATTAATCCAGAATTTATTGCAGAAGATTATAGAGTTATAAAAACTGATAAGAAATTGTCAAATTTTGCTTTAAAACAAAATAACAAAGTTAAATGTTGTTCTCTTGCAACAGGAGATAATTTTGTTTGCGATAAAAAAACAAAAGACAAAATTTTGCATGAATTAGACTGCCATTGTTGTGACATGGAAGGAATGGCTATTGCAAAAGTTTGCAAATACAATGATAAAAAGTTGTTACTTGTAAAAGCAGTTTCAGATGGTGGAGAAAGTATGGATGAATTTGAGAATAATTTTGCAAATACTTGTTATTGTCTGGCAAATTTTGTTTTTACGATTATAAAAAACATTGAAATGCAAGATATAAAATAAGGAGAAATCTATGAAGATTAATTGGTTTCCTGGTCATATGACCAAGGCACTTAAAGAAATAAAAAGATTGCTTATAAATATTGATGTTGTAATTTATGTTTTAGATAGCAGAGCACCAATATCTTCTGTTAATCCATCTTTAAATAAACTTGCGCAAGGCAAGAAAATCCTATATGTTTTCAATAAACTAGATATGGCTGATGAAAAACGAACAAAAGAAATAGCACCATCTTTTAGAAAACAAGATTGTGATTATGTATGTTTAAATAGCACTATGTCAGGTTCATCTAAATTAATAAAACAAAAAATTCTAAATTTGTGCAAAGATAAAACTGCAAAATACAATGCAAAAGGTATCAAAACTACATTAAGAGCAATTGTTGTTGGAGTACCAAATTCTGGAAAGAGTACTCTTGTAAACAATTTGTGTCAAAAAGCAAAGGCAATAACTGGAAATAAACCAGGTGTAACTAAGTCTGCACAATGGCTAAGTATTGGAGATAATATAGAATTGTGTGACACACCAGGAACACTTTATCCAAATCTTGAAAATCAAGAAATAGCAAAAAAATTATGTTTGATTGGAAGTATTAAAGACCAAATTTTTGATGAAGTTGAACTTGCAAATGATTTGATTGTTATGCTTGAAGAGAAGTATCCAAAAGAGTTTTTAGAAAGATTTAAAGGAAATAAAACACTTGAAGATATAGCAAAGGCAAGAAGTTATATTTTGGCAAAAAATGAACTTGATATAGAAAGAACTGCTATGGCTGTTATTGATGATTTTAGAAAATGCAGAATAGGGAGAATCACCTTAGATTAATGAAAAAGAAAAATAAATTAAATGGTAATATAGGTGAAAATCAAGCATATGATTTTCTTATAAAAAATCACTTTAAAATTGCAGAAACAAATTATAAAACAAAATTTGGTGAAATTGATATTATTGCAGAAAAGGGAGAGAGAGTATATTTTGTTGAAGTAAAGAAAAGAACTTCAAAAGAATTTGGTTATCCTTGTGAAGCTGTTGATAAATGGAAGATTCAAAAGATAAAGAAAGTGACACAAGTTTATATTTTAAAAAATCATATCACTGGCAAAGACTTTCAATTTTCAGTTATTGAAATTTTGGGAGATAAAATAAATTTCATAGAAAACATTTTTTAGTTTTTGATTAAATAAAAGATTATAGGCAATAATTTTTTCAAGGAGAAATTATGAAAAAATTATTGTCTGTTTTTTTTAGTATAATGTTGTTTTCTTTCATTTTAAGTGGATGTGAAAGTTCTGTAAAAATACAAGGTGCTTCTATTTGTGAGACCACATCGGCAGGAAGTAAAAATTTTTCTGTTAATATATCATATTTTCAAGATAGTAGGCTTGAAAACTTGGGCAGTGATGTTCAGCTTAGATTTAATAAAATTGGTGAAATAACTTTTTGGGAGGACAACAAAGAAAAACTAATTTTTAACATAGATGAGTTTGACACATGGTATTCTTTAACAAATCTTATAGCAATAGCACAAGATAATGAAGGCAATGAAAATTTTGTATTACAAAAAGATGCAGTAAACAAAAATTATATATTTTCATCCAATCAAAATATTGAAATTTCAATAAGGGTTGTAGCAGGAAATATCGTAAAAAATTCATATGGAACAGGTTATATTTTGACTGATAGTATGCCGATAAGTGATGTTTTTGTATTGAAAGTTTTTAAATAAATATTAGATTATAAAAACTATTTTCTTAAAAATTAATAAAAAACAATATTTTTTAATTTTTTACTTTTATTTTTTAAAAAATTATTGTAATATATTATAAAGGTGAAATATGGTAGAAATTAAAAATTTGTTTTTAAAATATACAAGAGAATATTATGCATTGTATGATATAAATTTATCAATAGCAGATGGAGAAACAGTTGCATTTGTTGGTGGAGATGAAAGTGGAAAGACCTCTCTTTTGAGAATACTTGCAAAATTAGAAAAACCAACAAAAGGGCAAGTTTATATCAAAGATATACCTATTGAAAAGTTAAAGTTTAAAACTGATTTGCAAGCGGGCTATCTTCCAGCGACTCCTGTCTTTTTGGAGAAGAAATCTGTTTATGAAAATTTCAAATATATTTTAAAAAATTGGGGATTTTCTGAAAGCGAAATTGAAAATAAAATAAATGAAATAATTATTGAATTTGCGATAGAGAAAATCAAAGATACAAAAGTTAAAGATCTTTCTCTTGAAGAAAAATATGTTTTGTCTCTTATAAGATTGTCTTTAAGAGAGCTTGATTTACTTTTGGTTGACAATATTTTTGATAAATTGAGTGAACCAACAATGGAAGTTGTTTGTCAACTTATTGAAAGATTAAAAACAAAAAAGACAACTTTGATTGTTGCAACAACAAAAAAGGAAATTGCTGAAAAGTTTACTAAAAAATTTGTTTATTTTAAAAATGGTTCTTTGGTGGAAAGTTTGTAGAAATTAAATGATTATATCATCGTCAATTGGTGGCGATGATTTTTTGTTTTCAGCAGATTCTGTTTCAACTTTATTTTCTTCTTTTTCTTTTTTTGATGATTTGTTTGAAAATATAGTTGAAAGCGATGATAGGTCAAAACCATTTTTCCCCATCATAGACAAAAGCATAGACAAAAAATTTCCTTGCATACTGTTGTTTGATTGCATATTGCTCTCTTGCTGATTTATATTTTGATATGCTTCTCTTGGATAATTTTGGTATGCTGAATTTTCTACATTTTGTCCATTTTGGAAATTTTGGTTGTTGCCAAAATTATTTCCGTTAAACATTGATGAAAAAATATCAAAAAAATTATTCATGCTAATATATATTCTTTTTTATTTAAAAATGTTAAATTTTTTCGCATTTGAATCATATATTGATTTAGGGAGCGAAATATGGCAAGATTATCAGAATTTAGTAATCAATCTAATGATAAAAAAAAGAACAGTGAAAAAGTTACGCAAGAAAATTTGCAAAAAACTTATAACAAATATAAAAACTATTCACAAAGTGAATTGTTTTCAACTCTTATGGAGCAAGTAGAAAAACAAAAAAGAGATGGAACTTTTGATTACTCTCAACTTGAAAACATGATAAACAGTTTGCAAGGGAGTTTGCCACAAGAGAATTTTGAAAATATAAAAAGGATACTTGAAAGATTAAAATGAATCAACAAAAGATAGATAAAAGTCTTTTGGTAATGGCACAAGCACTTGGAAAAGACGGAAAAATTGATTGTATCGTTAAAGCTTATGATTACCAAAGATTAAAAAATATACTTTTACATAAAAATATAAAAATAAAACATGAATATTTATTCATCAAATCATTTGCCATTTCTGTTGACGGACAAACAATTTCACAACTAAGTAATTTGAGTTTGGTAAACAAAATTTTTTCGGTTTCTACCGCATCGGCATTAATGAATATTGCCAAAAAGATTTTAAATGTTGATAGTTGTCCTTACTCTGGAAAAGGAGTTAATGTAGCTTTTATAGACACAGGAATATGCAAACATCCTGATTTTTGTATAGGAGAAAATAGAATAAAATTTTTCAAAGATTTTGTCGGTGGAAAAAATAGTTGTTATGATGATAATGGACATGGAACATTTGTTGCCGGGGTATGTGCTGGAAACGGAAGTTTGTCTTGTGGTAAATTTTCTGGTATCGCACCAAAAGCAAATATTATTTCTTTAAAAGCTTTGTCCCAAAAAGGTGAAGCAGGTGCAGATAAAATTTTAGATGCTATGGAATGGATTTATGACAATCACAAAAAATTTGATATAAAGATTGTTTGCATGAGTTTTGGTTCTGAACCACTTGGCTATAATGACCCTATTATGAGTGGAGCAGAGGAGTTATGGAAAGATGGCGTGGTAGTTGTTGCAGCAGCAGGCAACAGTGGACCTGAATTTCAAACTATAAAAAGTCCTGGGGTGTCGAGTAAAATTATCACGGTAGGGGGCTTTGATGATAACAGAATAGATTTAGAAAATTATGATGAAAAATTTTTTGAAATTGCATCTTTTTCTTCCCGTGGTCCATCGTTTAATCGTTTTAAACCTGACTTGATTGCTCCTAGCGTTGATATAACATCTTGTGGCTTAAACAATGATTATGTCAAACTAAGTGGAACAAGTGTTGCTACACCTATGATTGCTGGTTTGTGTGCATTGTTGTTTGAAGAAAATAGAAATTTAAATCCAAACCTAATAAAAAATAAAATATTATCATTATGCAAACCCGTAAGTTTTAATAAAAATTTGGAAGGATTTGGTTATCCACAATATAAAATAAAGTCAAAGATTTGACTTTATTTTTATTTTTTAATTTCTAATTTTTTAATTTGTTCAATTATTTTTTCGCAGGCATCAAAATTTTGAATTTTTTTCATATTGTTTTTAAAATATTCTGTTTGTTTGGATATATTTTCAAGTTTTGATAGTAAAATTTCATCATTATAATCTTCTTCTTCAATCATATCTGCAATATTTAAAGACTTAAATAATTTTGCATTTTCTATTTGGTCTCCTCTAGAACATTTTTTTGATAAAGGAATTAAAAGCATCGGCTTTTTTAGTGCAAGAAATTCATTTATTGCACCAGCGCCAGCACGAGATAAAACAATGTCGGCAAAATCCAAAAAATCGCCCATATTTTTAGCATAATCTATTTGTAAATAATTTTTCCCACTATGTTTTTTGTCTTTTGCTTGTTTTCCGGCAATATGAACAATGTTGAATTTTTTGTTAAGACTTTCTATGTTTTGCCAAACTTTTTCATTTATAAATTGGGCACCAAGCGAGCCACCAACAACTAGCAAATTAGGAAGATTTTTATCAAAATTTTCAAGTTGATAAACATTTTGTTTGTTTCCAGACAAAATATTTTTTCTTATTGGTTGACCAGTATACAAACATTTTTCTTTGTTTTTTGCAGTTTGTTCAAATGTAGTGCACATTAAATTACATTTTTTTAAAATGATTTTATTTGCAAGTCCAAAAGACAAATCGCTTTCGTGGCTTATTATTGGTATACCGAGTTTTGCTCCTGCAAGAACAACAGGCATTGCTACAAAGCCACCTTTTGACAATATTAAATTGGGTTTGATTTTTTGTAAAATTTTTTTTGCTTCTTTAATAGATTTTATCAATTTAAATGGTATAAGCAAGTTTTTAAATGTTAGCTTTCTTTGTAATTTTACTGTTGGTATTTGATAAAAGGGTATGTCTTTTGATATTATATCTTTTTCCATACCATTGCCACCAATATAAACAAATTGATAGTTCTCTTTTTCCAATCTTTCTTTTATTGCAAGTAATGGATAAATGTGCCCAGCAGTTCCACCACCAGTTAATACTATTGTTTTCATATCTTCTCCTTTATAATAAATTATTTTACGCAAAAGATTGTTAAATATTGAATAATATTTCAAAATGCATAAATATACAAAAATATGTATAAAAACTAAAATGTTTTTTAATTATAACGAAAAAAAATATCTTTCTTTTTTTAAAAAAATTTGTTTAATTTTAGCGCTTGTGTTATAATAACAATAGAATTTGATTGATTATAAGGAGTTTAAATGGCTGGCAGTAATTATGATTCAAAAGACATTGTAGTTCTTGAAGGGTTGGACGCAGTAAGATTAAGACCGGGAATGTATATTGGAACAACAGGTTCAAAAGGGTTACATCATCTTCTTTGGGAAATTGTAGACAATGCTATTGATGAAATTTCAAATGGTTTTGGTGATACAATCAGGATAACATTGAACAAAGATGGCTCAGCAACGGTTGAAGATAATGGTAGAGGTATACCAGTTGATATGCATCCTACACTTCACAAATCTGGTGTAGAAGTAGTTTATACAACTTTGCATGCTGGGGGAAAGTTTAATAACTCAAATTATAAATTTTCTGGTGGTTTGCATGGTGTTGGTGCTTCTGTAACAAATGCTCTTTCAAAGTGGTGTAATGTTACTGTTTATAAAGAAAAAAAAGAATATTTTGTAGCTTTTCACTCTTACAAAGATGAAAATGGTAAAATGCATAGTGGTGTTGCCGTAGAACCATTAAAACTTGTTGGTAAAACTGACAAGAAAGGAACTAAGGTGACATTTTTGCCAGACAAGGAAATGTTTGGAAATATAACCTTCAATTTTGATAATGTTTGCAATCGTGCAAGAGAACTTGCTTTTTTAAACAAAGGTTTAAAAATAATTTTAAAAGATGACATAAATGATAAAGAAGTAGTTTTTCATTATGAAGGGGGAATTGCAGATTTTGTTAGTTATTTGGTAGAAGGTAAAAACAAACTTTTTACAAAACCTGTTTATTTTCATGCAGAGGACAAAAATTTTGATTTGGAAGTTTCTTTTATTTATACAGATTCTTATACAGACAACAATTTCTCTTTTGTAAATAATATTCCTACTATTGAAGGTGGAACGCACGAAACAGGATTTAAAAGTGCTTTCACAAAAGTAATGAACGATTGGGCAAGAACAAATAACTTCTTAAAAGAAAAAGAAGCAAATCTTTTAGGGGAAGATTTTAGAGAAGGTATTACTGTTGTTTTAAATGTTAAAATGAACAATGTTCAATTTGAAGGACAAACAAAAACCAAACTTGGAAATCCAGAAGCAAAAACTATGGTTGAAAGTTTGACTATAAAAGAGTTGTCTTCACTTTTACAAGATAAGAAAAATTCAACAATTGTAGAAATTATTGTCAATAAAGCAAAAGGTGCAGCCAAAGTAAGAGAAGCAGCAAAGAAAGCAAAAGAATTGACAAGAGCAAAAAATTCGGCCGAAAATTTTAATTTGGTTGGAAAACTTGCTGCATCAACTTCAAAAGATAGAGAAAAATCAGAACTTTTTATAGTGGAAGGAGATTCTGCTGGTGGAAGTGCAAAACAAGGTAGGGATAGAAAATTTCAAGCAATTTTACCTTTAAGGGGAAAACCTTTAAATGCTGAGAAAAAAAGAATAGACCAAGTTCTTGCAAATGAAGAAATAAGGACAATAATTTCAGCGTTAAATACTGGAATTGGGGAAGACTTTGATTTGTCAAGTTTAAGATATAACAAAGTAATTATTCTTTCGGATGCAGACCAAGATGGTGCTCATATAAGAGCCATATTACTTACTTTCTTTTTTAGGTATATGAGAGAACTTATAAATGATGGTCATGTATATATTGGATTGCCACCATTATATAAAGTTTACAAAAAAGATTATGAAGAATACGTTTATTCTGATGCAGAATTACCTGATGCTATTGCAAGAGCAGGAAGAAATTATAGTTTGCAAAGATACAAAGGTCTTGGTGAAATGAACCCTGAACAATTATGGGAAACAACTATGGACCCAGAAAAAAGAAGTCTTATAAAAGTTAGCATAGATGATGCCACCGAAGCTGAAAAAATGGTTACAACTTTGATGGGTGATGATATTGAAGGAAGAAAAAAATATATAAATCAATTTGCAAATTTTGATAAAGAAGATGAATTTTTTAAAAATTACAGCAAAGTTAACTAATTTTAAAATTTATTGAAAAGAGGATAAGAATGCAAGAAAATTTTGAACAAGAAAAAATGGATATAGGAAGCGAAAGTCAAGTTGATCAATGGGGTTTGCCTAATGATTCCGGTTCAAACGGAGACGACAATGATAAAGGAATTATTTACAAAAGCATAGACGAAGTTTTGCACGAGTCTATGATTCCATATACCGAATGTGTTGTTATGGATAGAGCTTTACCTAGGGTTGAAGACGGATTAAAACCTGTTCAAAGAAGAATTTTATATTCTATGCTTGAATTGGGGATAACACCAGATAAACCTTATAGAAAAAGTGCAAGAATTGTTGGTGACTGTTTGGGTAAATATCATCCTCATGGCGATAGCTCTGTTTATGATGCAATGTGCCGTATGTCGCAAGATTATGTTTTGCGTGCGCCTCTTGTAGATGGACATGGAAACTTTGGTTCCATTGATGGCGATAGCCCAGCTGCTATGCGTTATACAGAAGCAAGACTTACTCCACTTGCTATGGAACTTATGAAAGACCTTGAAAAAGATACTGTAAGATGGAGTTTAAACTTTGATGATACTTTAAAAGAACCTGACATGTTTCCTGGAAGATTTCCAAATTTGCTTGTAAACGGTGCATCAGGTATTGCAGTTGGTGTTGCAACAAACATTCCACCTCACAATTTGGGTGAAGTTATAGATGGTGTTGTTGCTTATATTGACAATCCAAATATAAAACTTGAACAGATGATGAAGATAATTAAATCACCTGACTTTCCTACTGGTGGACAATTGATTGTTGATGATGGACTAGAACAAGCATATAGAACAGGCAAAGGCAAGATTATAATAAGAGCAAAAGTGGAAGTTGAAAAACAAGGGGAGAAAATTAATTTAGTCATATCTGAATTGCCTTATCAAGTAAATAAAGCACTTTTGCTTCAAAAAATTGCTGAACTTAAAGAACAAAATAAAGATAAACTTTCTTCTATCAGCGAAATTCGTGATGAATCTGATAGAACAGGCATGAGAGCTGTTATAAAACTTAAAAAAGATGCAAATGTAAAAAAGATTTTGGAATATTTATATAAATCTACAAATTTACAAACATCTTTTGCAATAAATATGGTTGCTATTGCTGGTGGCAAACCAAAACTTATGGGGCTTATTGATATAATTTCTTATTATGCTCAATATCAAAGAGAAATTATAGTTAGAAGAACAAAATATGACCTTAATATGGCAAAAGACAGAGCTCATATCGTTGAAGGACTTTTAATTGCAATAAAAAACATTGATGAAGTTATTAAGATAATAAAGAAGTCAGTTTCTGTCAGTGAAGCAAAACAAAAATTGAAAGATAGATTTGCTTTATCTGACAAACAAGCGCAAGCAATTTTGGACATGCGTCTTGCTAGACTTGTAAATCTTGAAGTTACAAAACTTGAAGACGAACTTAAAGAATTAAAAGCAAAAATAGATGAATTTGAAAAAATCCTTGCATCAAAAAAATTGCAATATGAAATTGTTAAAAAAGAAATTTTGGAGATTAAAAGAAATTACAATTCAAAAAGAAAATCAAAGTTGATTAAAGATGGTCAAATTGTTGTTGAAGAAGTAAAAGAAAATGACAATGATGAAGCAAATGAAGTAATTGTTGCTCTTTCTTGTGGTAATTCAATAAAAAGGATAAATCCAAAAAATTATTCTATGAGTCAAAAAAATCTGTCAGACAATTCTACAATTACTGATGTTCATAGTCAAGTTGTAAAAGTTTCTTCAAATGAAACACTATTGATTTTTACAGACAAAGGAAATTGTATAAAGACACAGGCTAGTGCAATAAAAGAATGCAAATGGCGTGACAAAGGAAATTCACTTGCTCAGATTGATAAAAATGCAAATGCAAATGAAGTTCCAATAAAATTTTTAACTATTGAAAAAGACAAAGAAGTTTTATTTATGACAAAGCAGGGTATGGTTAAAAAATCAAAAATAGATGATTTGTTGATTTCAAAATCTTACTATCAAGTTGTTAAATTAAATGACGGCGACAAACTTATTAATGTTGAATATGTCAAGAATGATAAAAATATTTTAATGCTTTCTACTCAGGGTATGGCTCTTGCTTTTTCTAATACAGAAGTTCCTTGTCAAGGTAGAATTTCAACTGGTGTTAAAGGAATAAATCTTGAAGAAAAAGATGATGTCATATTTGCTGGGCAGATTGATTTTGACTCTGTTGTTGTAGTTAGTGAAAATGGATATATCAAAAAAATAAAAACAAATTTATTTGCACAAGGTTCAAGATATAGAAAAGGTTTAAAATATATTAATTTTGAAAAATCAGCAAAAAATGTTTATTTTGCATGTGAAGATAATGGAAATAGTATTTTGGCTGTTGATTTTGGACTTAAAATTTTGCCTTTGGAAACAAAGAAGTTGCCTTACAACGATAGATTGTCAACTGGAAATGAAATAATTAAAAAGAAATTTTTTAGTATTAATAAATACAACTTATTATAAATATTACATTAATGATTTTTTAAAAAGCAGTCTTAAAAAAAGACTGTTTTTTTTATTTTTAGTAAAATGTCATATTTATTTTTTTAGTCAATATATTATGGTATAGATTATCGACAAATTTTGTTCTTTTTCTTCAAAATTGTAATTTTTTCTTATTTGTCATTATCTATAAAAAATCTATTATTAAAAGTGAGGTTTGTATGCCATTTTGCGTTATCAAATCAAGAACAATTAAAATCTTTTTTGCGATGGTGGTTGTTGCTGTTTTACTTGCGTTGTCTATTGAAGGGGGAGCTTGTGCCCAAGTGTGGTTTGGTTATAGCACAAGACTTGTTCCTGTATATAGAGTAGACACACAAGAAAAGCAAGTTGCAATTTCTTTTGATGCTGCTTGGGGAGCAGATAAAACAGAAGAAATATTGCAGGTTTTAAAAGATTATAACTGCACTGCAACTTTCTTTTTAGTTGGTTTTTGGGTGGACAAATATCCTGATATGGTAAAAGCTATAGATGAAGCTGGTATTGAAATTGGAACTCACTCAAATACTCATCCAGATATGGCTAAAATAAGCGACGAGAATATTGCCAAAGAACTTGATATTTCTATTGAAAAGATAAAAGCTTTGACTGGCAAAGAAGTGTCATTGTTTAGGCCACCATATGGTTCTTACAGCAATCAACTTATTAAAGCATGCGAAGAAAGGAATTTATTGCCTATTCAGTGGGACGTTGATTCTTTGGATTGGAAAGGTTTGTCAAGCGTTGATGTTACATCAAGAGTTATGGAAAAAGTTCAAAACGGTTCTATAATTTTAATGCACAACAATGCAGACAATGTTGTAGAATCAACAAAAATGGTACTTGAAAGATTGACAAATGAAGGTTATAAAGTTACTTCAATTGGAGAATTGGTTTATAAATCAAATTATACAATTGATAGAAATGGAGTGCAACACTCAAATTAAAAGGAGAAATTATGGAAAACACAACGATTTTTGGATTGACAAACAATAAAGGACAGCTTATAGGTAAAATTTCAGAAGAACCTATTACAAAATTTGAAAGCAATGGAGAATATTTTTATGAATTAAAATTGATAGTTTCTAGATTGTCGGAAACTGTTGATACTATTCCTGTAACTATATCTCAGAATTTAATACAAAGTTATAATATAAAACTTAATAGCGGCGAAAAAGTGGCTTTTAGTGGTGAATTTAGAAGTAGAAATGTTCAAGAAAACGGAAAAAGTCATTTGATGTTGAGTTTTTTCGCAAAAGATGTTTTAAATCAAGATAATCTTGTTGATAAAGATTGTAACAAAATTTGTTTGACGGGTTACATTTGTAAAACTCCTATTTATAGAGTTACACCATTTGAAAGACAAATTTGTGATATTTTGCTTGCAGTAAATAGAGCAAATTATAATAAATCTGATTATCTCCCATGTATTGTTTGGGGAAGAAATGCAAAATTTATGGGCAATATGCCTGTTGGAACAAAAGTTAGCATAGAAGGAAGAATTCAATCTAGAAATTACACAAAACAAAATGAAGAAGGTCAGGCTTTAAACAAAACAGCTTATGAAATTTCTGTTTATAAATGCAAATTGGAATCTGAAAATGAAAGTTTGGAAGGAAAAGAAGAAGCGTAAAAAAACTAAGCAACATGCTTAGTTTTTATTTTGAATTAATTTCTTTTCCAAGTTTTATTGACAAATCAATTATTTCGCAATATCTATATTTAATAAGAGATGACAATGTTTGTTCCTCATTTATTGGAAGTCCACCACAAAGTTTTTGCATTGTTTGTAATAAATCTTCTAGATATGTTTTTAATGTTTTTATATTTTCTTCTTCTACATTACCAAAAAGAATATTAAAATCAGAGACGACTGTGTTTATAGTTGAAAAGGCAGAGTTTATTGCAAGTCTGGCAGAAATTTCATTATAAACCAAAGTGTCCAAACTAATAGCTATATCAAACAAAAGTTTAAACGCGTTTTCAAATGAATTTAATGCTTTTTGAAAAACCTTTTTTTCTTCACTATCAACAGTTAAAGAAAAGGTAATAGAAGGAGATTTAATTTCAATTATACTAGTTTCTAAATTATGATTTGTTTTTATGCTGTTTTGTACTAGAAGTGCATCATTTTTGTTTAGGTAACAAGAACTCAATATATAAAAATAATCTCCTTGAGCAAAAGAATAACCACCAGCACCAAGTTTTTGATAATCTTTTGCAAGTGCTTGGGCACCTTTTTGGCTTAAAGCTTTATCAAAAGTTACAGCGTAATAAGTGAGTTGATTTGAACTTAAATTACAAGCAGATTTTTCTGTTTGTAATACCAAAAAAGAAGACAGCAAATTTGCACAAAAAAGTATTAATACAAATGCAACCAATCCAATAATTACAAAAATGTTTTTTTTATTTTTAAATTTTTTTGGCATAAACTATTGATTTTTTCCTTTTTATATTTTATCACTTTAATGTATGACAAAATAAATCAATGTATGAGTTTTTTAATTGTAAAAAATATTTTGTGATTTTGTTTTTGTGTCGTATAATATAAAAGTAATGGAGGATATTATGGAAATTAAACCTTTATTTGACAGAGTAGTACTTCTGCCAAAAGAAAATCATGAAGAAACAAAAGGTGGTATTATTTTGCCAACAGCTGCACAAGAAAAATCTCAATTGGCAACAGTTGTTGCAGTTGGAAAGGGTGGAGAACTTGATGGTAAAAAGATTGAAATGCAAGTAAAAGTTGGAGATAATGTTTTGTATGCTAAATATTCGGGTACAGAAATAACTGTTGATGACAAGAAATATGTTGTTGTTCGTCAAACTGATATATTAGCTATTGTTGAGTAAAAGGAGATAGAATAATGGCAAAAAAAATATTGGAAGGTATTTCAGCAAGAAAAGCACTTGAAAAAGGTGTTGATAAACTTGCAAATATAGTAAAAATAACATTGGGACCCAAAGGCAGAAATGTTGTTTTAGGGAAAAAATTTGCTACTCCACTTATCACAAATGATGGTGTAACAATTGCAAAAGAAATTGCATTAGATGACCCATTTGAAAACATGGGTGCAGAATTAATAAAAGAAGTATCAATAAAAACAAATGATGTAGCAGGAGATGGCACTACAACAGCGTGCGTTTTGGCTCAATCAATCATACATGAAGGTATGAAAAACTTTGCAGCAGGTGCAAACCCAATAATTCTTAAAAAAGGAATTTTCAAAGCAATGGATGTTGCAGTTGAAAAACTTAAAGAAATTTCTAAACCAGTTGAAAATTCAACAGCAATCAAACAAGTTGCGTCTATTTCAGCAGGAGATGAAGAAATAGGTGGACTTATTGCAGAAGCTATGGAAAAAGTTGGTGCTGATGGAGTGATAACAGTTGAAGAAAGTCAAACAATGAAAACTGAATTATCAATAGTTGAAGGCATGCAATTTGATAGGGGATATTTGTCACCATATATGTGCACAAATACAGAAAAAATGATTTGTGAACTAGATAATCCTTATATACTTATAACAGACAAAAAAATTTCAAATATTCAAGAATTGTTGCCTATTTTAGAACAAATTGTAAAACAAGGTTCAAAGCTTTTAATCATTGCAGATGACGTTGAAGGTGAGGCACTTACAACGCTTGTATTAAACAAACTTCGTGGGACTTTTACATCTGTTGCTGTCAAAGCTCCAAGTTTTGGCGACAAAAGAAAAGCTATGCTTGAAGATATTGCCATATTAACAGGAGGAGCAGTTATATCTTCTGAACTTGGTTATGATTTTTCTAATTTGCAACTTGAAATGCTCGGTAGAGCAAAGACTGTTAAAGTTGATAAAGATAACACAACAATAGTTGAAGGTGCTGGAAACGAGAAAAATATTGCCGACAGAGTAAAACAAATAAAATCACAAATTAAAGAACAAAAAAGTGAATATGAACTTGAAAAATTAAACGAACGTCTTGCAAAGCTTGCTGGTGGTGTAGCAGTGATAAAAGTAGGTTCGGCAACAGAAGTTGAAATGAAGGAAAAGAAACTTAGAATAGAAGATGCTCTTGCAGCAACAAAAGCAGCAACAGAAGAAGGAATTGTTCCTGGTGGTGGTGTTGCCTTGCTTAAAACTGCAAATGCAATTAAAGAACTTACAGAAACACTTTCAGGTGATGAAAAAACAGGTGCAAATATTATTCTCAGAGCTATTGAAGAGCCTATAAGACAAATCGCTGTTAATGCAGGGATAGATGGTGGAGTTGTAGTAAACAACATAATGCAAAATATTGAAAAAAATGCATATGGATTTGATGCTTTAAACAATGAATATTGTGATATGATTGAAAAGGGAATAGTTGACCCTACAAAAGTTACAAGGTCTGCTCTTCAAAATGCATGCAGTGTTTCGGCAACCATGCTTACGACAGAAGCTTTGGTTGTTGAAGTTGAAGACAAAAATGTAAATCAAACACAAGAAGAAGTATATTAAAAATAAAAACTATTTCGTTTAAATTTACGAAATAGTTTTTTTTATTTATTTGCTTTTATAAAATATTTTTGTTAGCATTTTTAATCTAAAATTTTTTGCAAACAAGAATTGTAAATGATATAAAATTTTATTTCTTGCCCCCATAATATATTGAGGTTTAAGCTTTTTAGAAGATATAATTTTAGTCATTATTTTTATTGCTTTTTCTAGTGGCATTCTTTTATCTTGATTTAAATCTATTTTTTCAGCAGACAATTTTATCGCATTACCGTATCTCTCATTTGTTTCAAAATTTTTAACTCGGTTTTTTGTAAATTCTGTTTTTATATCACATGGATAAATAGCTGTAACTTGCAGATTAGTTTTACTTAGCTCCATTCTTAAACAATCACTTATCATACTTAATGCAGATTTGCTAGAACAATAAAAAGCTCTAAAAGGAAGAGGGAAGAGCGCACAAGCTGATGAAATATTTATAATCTTACCTTTTTTATTCATCAATGGCAAAGCAAGTTGTAAAACATTTGTGGCACCTAAAACATTGACTTCAAATTGTTTTTTTATTGACTGGTCATCTATTAATTCTATTGCACCAGAAATTCCATAACCTGCATTGTTTATAAGAATATCAATACCATCAATTTTTGTTGATATATCTAGAAAAATTTTTGAAAGTTCATGTTTATTTGAAACATCACAAAGATAGTCGTCGTTGGAACGACTTATTCCAAAGACATTATGCCCAAGGTTTAAATAGTGTTGTTTAAGTGCTTTTCCAATACCACTAGATGCACCAGTTATAACAATATTCATCAAAATTCTCCTTAATTATTTTTTCCTTTTTAGTATATAATATTATTGCAAACTTTCAAAATAATTTGACTTATTTGTTTGTTTGTATATAATTTATTTTATAGGTGGAAAATGAATAAAACAAAAAAAATCTTATTAATAATTTCAACAATATTTTTATTTATAGGAATTGCTTATGATATTTTCTATATTGTAAGTTATTTTCAAACACCAGTTATTGATAGACCTGCAATTTTTTATTTAATATATGAATTTATAAATTTAGGATTTATGATTGCTGTTGCAGTAATGATGATTTATATTTTGTGGGGCAATGGAAAATATTTTAGAGAAAGGTATAGATATTTTGTTACTTCATTAATTATCTCAATATGTTTAAATTTATTTTCAGTTTCTACTATTTTAATGATTATTTCTATTTATTTTAACGACTCAGTTATTTTTTACACAAATAAAGAAAAAAATAAAAATGTGGTTGATATTACTCCTGAAAATGAGATGAATGAAAAAGAACAAAAGATACAATCTTTAAGAAAGATGAAGGAAGAAGGCAAGATTAGTGAAGAGCAGTTTCAAGAAGAAATAATGAAATTATTATAAAAAAAACGGACTTTGTCCGTTTTTATTTTTTTCTCTTACTTTTAAAAAATGTTGTCAACAGCATAGACGCTTCTTTTTCATATTCGGGCATAAAGAATGTTTTTGTATGATGATTTAATCTATCGCTTTTCAAAATTTCTTCACATAAATTTGAATTTGAAGTTTTTTCTTTGCAAGCATAAAAAACATTTTCTATTCTTGCATTTAAAATAGCGCCAGCGCACATAGGGCAAGGTTCAAGCGTTACATACATTTGACAATTTTCAAGACGCCATGATTTTTCTTTTTTGCAGGCTTTGTTTATAGCAACAATTTCTGCATGATTTATTGCATTTTGTGTTTTTTCTCGTTTATTAAAACCTTTTGCTATAATTTTTCCATTTTTTACAATAACTGCGCCAATAGGAACTTCACCTTTTTTGTATGCTTTTTTGGCCAAAATTAAAGCCTCTTCCATAAAATCTTTCATGTTTATATAATAATAAAAATCTTTTTTAAAGTAAAGCATATTTGTTGTTTTTTTTTAATCGTTGTAGTATAATTGAGTGATGGAAAAAGAAAACAAAATTTTTGAAAAAAGAAATTTTTATACAGAAGATGATAGTGGCAAAATTTATATTTTAAGTTTGTTGATACCAATATTGGTATCATTGTTTATGTTCATGCTATGTTCTGGTATATTTGCTATGGCTGGAAAAAATCCAGAAACATTATCTGAACAAATATGGTATAAAGTGATTTCGGCAGTCGTATCTTCTTTATCTTTTGTATTTATATATCTTATTTACAACAAAATATACAAAGTATCAAACAAAATTGTAAATTATGATTTTAAAATGGGTTGGCAAAATTATATAATTGCCGTTTTTGTTGGTTTGATTGTCCTTTTAGGTATGCAAAACTTTATCGGTCTTTTTGATAAATTATGGGAAAAAATAGGCTTTCAATTACAAACAACTTTACTTCCAATAAATACTTTTGGCTTCTTTGTTTTAAATGTGCTTGTTAGTGCAGTTGCACCGGCTATTTGCGAAGAAATTGTTTTTAGAGGTGTAATTTTAAATGGACTAAGAAGTAAATTTAAAGACGGAATTTGTATCGTTTTATCTGCTTTAATGTTTGCTTTAATGCATGGAAGTTTGCAACAACTTGTTTATCCGTTTTTATTTGGTATTATATTAGCAATTCTTTATATACGTACAGGTTCTATCATTGCTTGTATGTTAACTCATTTTACAAATAATTTTTTTGTTTTGCTATTTTCTTATCTTCAAACAAAAACAAATATTTCAATGATTTTGCCTACAACATGGTGGGGAATTATAATTTCAATTCTTTTGGTGTTTGTTGTATTTGCTATTATCTTTTTAATAGACAAATTTTATTACAAGCATAAAAATAAATATGAAACAGATAAACAATTTGGAAGAACATCCTTGTTTTTATGGGTATCATTAGGAGTTGCTGTTTTTCTTTTTATTTTTAATTTAATATTTGCTTTGTCGTAAAAACTGTAATTTTTATTAATGTTTTAAATAAAATACTTTATATAGTAAAATTTTTTTAGGAGTTATATGTTTACAAAAAACAAAATATCAACAAGTTCTTTAATCTGCTATTTTTTGATAGTTGTTCTTTTTGCTGTCCTTAGAATGCTTTCTGCTTTTGGCGTATTTGATAATGCTGGAAGTTATTTAGATATCATTCTAAATGTTGTCATACAACTTGGTATTCTTTTTTCTATTTCTGTCTTTGGTTTTTCAATTATAAGAAAAAACAAAGTTAAGGATACTATAAAGTTTTACGGTTTTAAAAAAATATCTTTTAATGCAGTTTTTATTTCAATATTAATTGGGATTGTCGTTTATTTTTTAAATATATTTGTAGCTACATTTTTTAACACTATTTTGACTTTATTTGGATATTCTTCTACTTCATCAGGAACAGTCGTAACGAGTTATCCATTTTGGTTATTTTTAATTAATATTATAGTTACAGCAGTTTTACCAGGTATTTGTGAAGAAACAGCGCATAGGGGAATGCTTTTAAAAGGCTTGTCAGGTCATGAACAAGTAAAAGCACTTGTTATTTCTTCATTGCTTTTTGGTTTTATGCATATGAATATTGAACAATTTTTCTATGCAACTTTAATTGGACTTTTGGTTGGATATGTTGCTCTTATTTGTGATTCTATTTATCCAGCTATTATTGTTCACTTTATGAACAATGCTCTTTCAGTTTTTGCAGGTTATTCTTCTGTTAACAATTTGGGCTTTGAAAAGATTATTGGAACTTTCAATTATGTTTTGCAGTCAAATTTTATTTTAGGATTTTTGATGATAATAATGTTTGTTGTAGGTCTTGCTTTTCTTTTAAAAATTTTACTCAAATTGTTATTTAAAGAAACAACAGTTAAGAATATGGCGTTTTTGCAAGATAGAATTATGAAACAAATTCAAAAAGAAAATTATTTAAAAGAACTTGATGCTATGAAAAACGGGGAAAAAGCTCAAACAAAAAATTTTATTTCTTTTGAGGAGTTTGATAAATTATATAAAGAAAATAATCAAGAGTTGGGGCTTATGTCTGAAATGGAAAAACAAATGCTTTCCGAACCAAATCAAAAATTTACTTTTATTCAAAAAATCTTGCTTACTGCAATAATTGTTATATCTGCTGGTGTAACTTTGTTTACTTTTATTTGGGGAGTAATTTAATGCTTACGATAAATTTGGTTTGTGTTGGAAATTTAAAGGAAAAATTTTGGCAAGATGCTGAAAAAGAATATTCAAAACGCCTTTCTAAATTTTGCAATTTGAAGATATTTCAAGTGGAAGAAGAAAATAGCGCAGGGGAAGTTGAAAAAATTTTGTCACTTGAAGGAAAATCTATTTTAAATCATTGTAAAGGAAAAACTTATCTTCTTGCTATAGATGGTAAAAATCTTAGTAGTGAAGAATTTGCAAAAGAAATTAAGGATATTGCTCTTGTGGACAGTCAAATAACTTTTGTTATTGGAGGTTCATATGGAGTAAGTAACGAAGTTAAAGAAAAAATAGCAAAAAAATTATCATTTGGGAAACCAACATTTCCACACAATTTGGCAAGAATTATGTTGCTTGAACAAATTTATAGAGCATTTATGATAAATTCTGGTTCAAAATACCATAAATAAATTTATAACACATTAAAAAACAATAAAGAAAATAACATAGATAATATTACTGTGAACAATGAAAATAATGAAAGATATTTAAACATAAAAACTCCTATTTTCTATAATGATTTTCAAAATTTTCTTGGTTATCTTGTTGTAAATCATTGTTATGACTAGATTGATTTAGGTGATCTTGTCCAGCTTCACTGTTGGGCAGTGATGACTGAGTTATTTTTTCTTGAAGATTGTGCATATTGTTTTGCACATTTTTTTTATTTTTGCGAGAAAAAACTGCAATATTTCCTTTGCCTTTTATAAGTTTGAACACTAATACGATGGCACCTAATCCAAAAAGTATATAAAAAAATCTTGAAAAAATACTTGCTTGAAAACCAAAAAGTCCTGCAATAAAATCATATTGAAAAAAGCCTATCATAAGCCAATTTATACTTCCTATTAAAGATAATAAAAATGAAAAAATAGTCAACATATGACTCTCCTTTGCATATATTATTTGCAATTATAGACAAAAAATTCAAAATAAAAAATGCAAAAAAGGTTTGACTATTTTTTTTATTTGTGTATAATACAATCTATCATGCTTAGATACTAAAAGGAGTTTGACATGGAAATACATTACTTAACTGCCGAAGGCAAAAAAGAATTGGAAGAAAAATTGCAATATTACAAAACTGAAAAAAGAAAAGAAGTTACTGAAAAAATCGTTAGAGCAAGAGAATTTGGTGATTTATCTGAAAATAGCGAATATGATTCTGCAAAAGAATTACAAGCTCAAATTGAGGCTGAAATCGCTGAAATGGAAGATATTCTTTTATCATGCAAAGTTATTTCCAAAAAGGAAATCAAAACAGACGAAGTAAGTGTTGGTTCTACTGTTAAGCTTTATGATGAAGAATTTGATGAAGAAATTGAATATAAAATTCTTGGAACAACTGAAAGTAATCCAGCAAAAGGTATAATAAGCAACCATTCTCCTGTTGGTAATGCTCTTATAGGTAAGAAAGTTGGAGATAAAATTTCTATTAAACTTCCTACTGGTGCTGTAAACTACAAAATTCTTGAAATTAAATAATTTTTGCATTAATTTTTGTTGCATAGACTTTTGTTTTATTGTATAATTAAATAAAGATTGGTGCAATATTATGATGTTTAAAAATTCAATAAAACTTTTGTGTGCAAACTTTGACAAAGTGTGGAAACTTTTGGTGTTCCATATTTTGTGTTATGCTTTGTGTTTTGGTTTTTTATGTGTTTTTTATAATTTATATACAGATTCTTTAATTTTAGCATGGCAAAATTCAAAACTTACAGAAGTATTTAAAACTGGAACTTTTTATGGATTTACGGTTTCAAATGTTTTAGCTGGAATTGTTAATGCCATTTTCTTTTTCTTTCAAAGTATCTTTACGCAAAACATTTTTGCTGGCATTTATTTTTGCTTGATTATGTTTTATCTTTTACCATTTTTGACAAACATTGGAAAATATGTAACAAATGAAATGATGTATGGCTTTATGTCATCTGCTCAAAAACAATCTTTTACAGGGACTCTTTTAAGAACATTAAGAAAATCATGTCAATTTTCTGCAATTAAATCTTTGTATAGTATCCCATTTAATGCACTTATTGTTTTCTCTATAATAGGACTTGCAAAAATACAAAACAATATTTTTGATTATGTTTTGCCGCTTGCTTTGGTTATCATACCATCTATTCTTTTTGCTTTTAAACAAACATTTAGCGCTGGATGGTCTCCTGCAATGATAGTTTTTGATGTAAATGTTTGCAAAGGTTACAGATTGGCAAGCAGAGCAATTTTAAGAAGAGGGGCTAGGGTATTTTCTACTGCTTTTGTTATCTTTTTACTTGCTATTGTTTTGTCATTAATATTGGGTATTTATGCAATAATTATTATTTTGCCTATTGCCTTTCCTTTGGTAGATATTTTTGAAATGACTGCTTTCTTTTCAAGTCAAGGTATGAGATTTTATGTAGATTATGATACAATTCTTTCACCAAAAAAATTGGAAGAAGTTGATAAAATAGAAAAAGCAAAATACATTTTATAAAATTTTTAAAATTTACAACAAAAGATTGAAACGCGTTGATGCGTGTTTCTTTTGATTGTAATAATTTGATGTTTTATATTTTTGATAAAAGCAAAAATATGGATATAAATAAAAATATAAAAAAAGGAGATGAATATTTTGAATAACAACAAATTGAAAATTACCTTTCTCGGTGGTGTAGGAGAGATTGGTAAAAATATGACTGCTTTTGAATACAACAACGAAATTATTTTGGTAGACGCTGGTTTGACTTTTCCAAGTGATGATTTGCCGGGCGTAGATATAGTTATACCAGATATAACATATTTGCTTGAAAATAAAGACAAAATCAAAGCTATACTTATTACACATGGACATGAAGACCATATTGGAGCATTGCCATTTGTTTTAAAACACTTAAATGTTCCTGTTTATGGTTCTAGACTTTCTATTGCTCTTGTTGAAAACAAATTAAAAGAACATCCAAATGTTAAATTTAAAGGTATTGCCGTAAAGCCTAAAAATGTTCTAAAAATAGGAGAATTCATAATTGAGTTTATTAAAGTAAGCCACTCTATTGCTGGTTCTTTGGCATTAAGTATAACTACACCAGTTGGAACTGTTGTTCATACGGGAGATTTTAAAATTGATTATGAGCCAATTGATGGAACTATGACAGATTTAACTAGATTTGCAGAAATAGGCAGAAAGGGTGTAAATTTGTTGCTTTGTGAAAGCACAAATGTATGTAGAAAAGGCTTTTCAATGAGTGAAAGGTCTGTTGGTAGAGCTCTTGAAGAAATTATAAAAGACCATGCAGAGCAAAGAATTATAGTTGCAACTTTTGCATCAAACATTCACAGAATGCAACAAATCTTAGATTTGGCTGAAAAATACAAAAGGAAAGTTGCTTTTACTGGAAGAAGTATGGTTAACGTAAGCGAAGTTGCTATGAAAATAGGAGAACTTTCTTTCAATAGACAAAATATTATTGATATTGAAAAAGTTGACAAACTTGATGATAAAGAAGTCCTTATTATGACAACTGGAAGTCAAGGTGAACCAATGAGTGCTTTGACTAGAATGGCTGCTGGTGAGTTTAAAAACTTAAAACTTAAATCAAACGACTTAGTTATTTTATCAGCTTCGCCAATTCCTGGAAATGAAAAAAATGTATACAATGTTATAAATGCTATTTACAAACAAGGTGCTGATGTTATTTATGATGAACTTGCCGATGTTCATACTTCTGGTCATGCTTGTCAAGAAGAATTAAAACTTATTCATAGTCTTGTAAAACCAAAACATTTTATTCCTATTCATGGAGAATATAGACACTTAAAGACTCATAAAGAATTGGCAATGACTTTGGGTATGGATGAGCGGAATATAATTTTGCCAAGTATTGGAATGCAGGTAGAAGTAGGGCCAAATTCTATTAGACAAAGTGGATTTGTTACTGCTGGTCAAAGACTTGTAGATGGTATGGGAATAGGTGACATGGATAGTAATGTTTTACGCGAAAGAAAACAACTCTCAGAAGATGGAATTTGTGTTGTTTGCGTAAACATTAATAACATTGCTGGTGAGATTACTAGCGACCCTATAATTATAACAAGAGGTGTTGTGTATGCAGATGAACAAGAAAGTTTTGTTCAAGATGCAAAAGTAAGTATAATAGCATCGTTAAAAGAAGCTGATTTAAGGGGTGTTGAACCTGCTGTTATTAAACAATCTCTTAGAAGAAATATCTCAAATTTCATTTTTAGAAGAACAAAACGTCGTCCTATGATTTTGACTATTGTTACTTTGGATTAAATGGATATAAAGCCATGTTAGAAGAATTAGAAAAATATGCACAAGAAAATTTTGTTCCTATAATTAGAACAGAATCTGCAAAAATGTTGATAGAGAATATAAAAAGAAAAAATCCTAAACAAATTCTGGAAATTGGCACAGCAATAGGTTATTCAGGCTTGTTAATTTTAAATAATTGCGAAGGATTTTTGACAACAATAGAGAAAAATCCAGAGCGAGAAAAAATAGCCGAAAAGAATTTCCAAATATACAAAAAAACAGAAAGAGCAAAATTAATTTGTGACGATGCACAAAATGTTTTAGAAAAACTTTGCTTATCAAACAAGCATTTTGATTTTGTTTTTTTAGACGGCCCAAAAGGACAATATATAAAATATTTACCTTTAATAAAAAATATTTTAAACAAAGGTGGAATTTTATTTGCAGACAACATTTATTTACATGGAATGGTTAAGTCCGAAAAACCTATTGAACATAAGCATAGAACAATGGTCGTAAATTTAAGAAAATTTTTAAAATTGTTACAGGAAGATAAAGATTTTGAAACAAAACTTTATGATGTTGAAGATGGAATTGCTATTGCTACATTAAAATAATTTATAAAAAAATAAAAAAGTTGCGAATTTTACTTTTTTATTTTTTTTAATTATTATTTTGTTGTATTTTTTTTTCAATTTTGTTACAATAATAGCATGGAATTTGAAGTAAATTTGATAAAATTTTTACAAACTGGTTTGTCTAATGCTTGGATTTCTTTTTTTCAAACAGTAACTCTTTTTGGCAGTTGGCTTGGAATAATAATAGCATTTTTTGTGATTTTTTATAAGAAAAAGGTTATGGCTTTATTGATGCTGTTTACAATAGCTTTTGCATCTGTTATAAATTATATTATCAAAAACATTGTTTGCAAACCTCGTCCATTTGACACATATGATTTTATTGTCAATTATGGTGGAGAAGGTGGTTTTAGTATGCCATCAGGTCATAGCGTATGTGTAGCTGTTATTGCAATATTTTTATGTGTTTATGCTTTTCAAGTTTGCAAAACAAAAACTTTAAAAATCTTGGCTTCAAGTTTTGTAACATTATTAGCGCTTCTTGTTGCCTTTTCAAGAATGGTTCTTGGTGTGCATTATTTAACTGATGTTTTAATAGGGTTAATAGAAGGGACAATAATTGCTTCAATATTACTTTTGTTATATTTTTATTATATGAATAAATTAAGAAAGATTGTTTTGTTAAATCGTAAAACAAATGGAGAAGATGATGAATAAATTGCTTATTAATACAAAATCAGAAGAAGAAACAATGAGGTTTGCAGAAAAGTTTGCTACTTTTTTAAGCAAAGGTAATGTGTTATTGCTTCATGGAGACTTAGGGGCAGGTAAAACTCATTTTGTAAAAGGTTTGGTTAAAGGTTTTGGCTCAAATGCCACTGTTACCAGTCCTACTTTTACTTTGCTTAATATCTATGAAGATGGAAAATTTCCAATTTATCATTTTGATATGTATAGATTAAATTCTCTTGAAGAAGCACAGGAAATGGGGTTTGCTGAGTATTTTGATGTAACATCGTTAAATGGTGTCTCAATAGTGGAATGGCCTGAAAATGTCAAAGGTTTGATTAATTGCCCACATATTAATATAGAAATAAAAAAAATGGGGGAAAATGAAAGGCAAATCTTAATAGGAGGTGGAGAATAATGATAGCATTGTGTTCTGCCTTTAAAAAAGGATTGATTGCTTTAAAGATAAAAGAAAAAATTGACTATTCAGAGCTAGATGCAAATTGTGGGCATAGCGAAAAAATGTTGCCTGCAATTAATGACATGCTTGAAAAAAATGGACTAAAATTAAATGATAATGATACATTTGCTGTTGTTGTGGGACCAGGTTCTTTTACTGGATTAAGAATATCTTTGGGGCTTATTAAGGGGTTGTGTTGTGGTTTTAAAAGTTTTAATGTTATAAAAATAACTTCTTTTGAACTTATGGCATATACATATATCAAAAAGTTTAAACCAGACTCAGATTTCTATTGCGTTATAAATGCTTTAAGTGGTAATATTTTTGTTGCAAAATTTGATAAAAACGGTAAACAATTGACAGAAGAGGGAATTGAAAACATAGAGTTTTTAAATACAAATAATGTTTTTGTAGGATTAGAAGAAGAAAAACTTACAAAAATCCAGATTGAACTTAATTCTGCTGACTTGTTGGAAGTTGCAATGATTAAAAATAGTGAAGAAAATTATGTAAATATCAAAAATCTCCAACCTTTGTATTTAAGAAAAAGTCAAGCAGAAGATGATGTAGAAAAAAAAGAAAAAAATCTTAAAAAAATATAAAAAACATGTAAAAATTATTAGACATTTTTTCTATATATTAGTATAATGTTGAAGAAAACAAATAAAGGAGCTTTTTATGAAAAAACCTGTTTATATTAGATGCCCAAGATGCGAACTAAATTATATTCAAAAAAAGGATAAATACTGTTCTGTATGCAAAGCTGAAATGGAAGCAAAAAGAGATTATGTAGACGATATAGATTTGGAATTATGCCCAATTTGTAAAACAAACTATATTCAAACTGACGAAATAATGTGTGCTAACTGCTTAAAAGAACATCAAAACGAAGATGGAGAATTGTCTACTGATTGGGAAGATTACATGGTAAGAGATGATGAAGAAGATATTATGACAGCAGAAGATGAAACAGGTGAAATGGCTTCTGTTACAGATATAACAAAATCTTCATTGCTTGATGATGATGATATTGCGCCAGATATCAACTTTGATGATGACGATATCGCCTTTGGTGAAGATTTTGAAGATGAAGACGAAGACGAAGATGATAATGAAGATGATTTTGACGAAGATGATTTTGACGATATAGACGATGAAGACGAAGATGACGAAGACGATTTTGATGATGACGATGATGAATAAGATAAAAAAAGAAGACTAAATTTTAGTCTTCTTTTTTATTGTCTTTATTTTTTTTCCTTTCAAGTTTTATTTTGTATTCTTCTTCTTGTTGAATATCTTTTTCAAGATTTATTAAATATTCAGGTGAAGATACTTGTTCTATTTGTTCTTCCAAGATATTCAATTTTTCTTCCAATTTGTTTATGTTTGCTGAATACTGTTTGAATTCTTTTTCAATTTCTTTTGTTATTTTACCTTTATCATTTAATCTGGCTTCTTTAACAAATATCTTGTGTGTTTCTTCAAGATTTTCTTTTTCTTTAATCAAACTATTTTTAGCATTAAACAAATTGTTTAATTCTTCTTCTTTTCTTCTCTTTGCTTCATTTTTAATAAGCTCAGTATCAATAGAGATTTTTCTATCATATTTTGATTGTGTCAACTTGTCTTTCTTTTTAAATTTTATTTTTCTAAGGAAGAAAGCAATTATTGCAACAATCATAGCAAGAGCCATTACAATTGAACCAACTAAAAGCCAAGGGGATGTTTCAGGTGTAGTGTCTGCAGAAGTGTCATCATCTGTTGTTGTATCATCATCTGTTGTATCGTCTGAAGCAGATTCATATTTGCTTTGGAATACAGTTTGTCCGTAGAATTGATTTGATTTTGCAGCATTGTATTCTTCTTGTGTACATGATGTTAAATCAATATTTGTCAACAAAGCAGTGCCGTATGTGTCTGAACAATCAGATGTTAAACTAAACATTAAATTTGAAGTAGAAGCTTCTGAACTATTTAAGTAAATAGTAAATGTGGTTAATTTGTTGTTTGCTTTTAAGTTTTTTATAATTTCAAAGCCATCTAATCCAATTGAAGCACCATAATTATAATCTTTATCTTCATCTAGATTTTCGTTAAAGAATGTTTTTAAATCAAATGTTAATTTGTAATATGAATCACTTTCCAAATTCAAAGTATATACGGATTTTAAAGTTGAAACGCTCGGTTTTTTAGAAGTAATCACAAGCAAATTTAAATCGTTTTCAATACCATAAACATTTTCTTTTCCTAAAACCAAACCACCAACAGCATAGTTTTCTGAAACTTCGTTACCATCTAACGCTTCATCTATTGAAAATGTATAAGCAGAAGTAGTTTTTGATTGATGAACATCTTCTGTTAATTTATCACTTTCAAAAGACAAGAAGTAATCAGTGAAATCATTTTTGTATGGGGCACTATTAAATTCTTTTTCATTAGAGTCTGTTACAGTTAAATTGTCAAGATAAACCCAACCAGCAACTTTATTTTCTTCATTTCCAAAAGAAATTTTTATATTAATGTTACTTGAAATAGTTTCTGCAGTGTGTAAAATAATTTCAATTTTATTCCAATCTGATTCACTTTTTATATTGCTTTGGTCAAACAATATTATTCCGTTGCTATCAGTAATTTGAACATTTATACTAGCAGGTGTATTAAAATTTGTTGATAAAGTATATAAGTCAAATGAAATTTTTTGATATGAATTTTTTGCAAGAGTAAATTCAGATGATGTTAATGATTGCCAAGTTTCGGAATTGTTGAACATCATATAAACATTATTAGGCTGTGTTGAATAGTTAGGGTTGCCAGGGTTAATACCATACCAAGAATAGTCATCATTTTTGTACATTTCATCATACAATTCTTTATTGCTTATATTAATAACACCAGAAGTACATTCTTTTTCATTTCCTATTTCAGTTGTAAAGTTTGATGCTTTTACAGGGTATGAATTTTGTGAATTTTCTGTTTGGTTAAAGTATGAATTGTAAGTATTTTCTGTGTTATATGATTTTAATTCAACTTTGTTGCTTGCACTTGAATATTCTTCATAAGTTGCATTTAAAACTTTAATGTTATCAACAATTACGCAACCTTTTGCGCTTGAACTTTCATTTCCCAAAGAAAGAACAATATTGAAAGATGTTTTATATAAAGAATGTCCTTTCACATAAAATTCAACAGTTTGATAATTGTTTGTAAAATCATTTGTTGTATTGCTTGTTATTCCGGAACTAGCACCACTTTGTAAAGTATATGGATAAGAAGTGTTATTTAAAGAAGGGTAGTAGTCATAAATGTTTTCATTTTCTTGTATTCCCAGTGTAAAACTGCCATTTTCAATACTAGAAACTTTAACAGAAGCAGTTATTTTATATATTTGATGTGGATATATATCAATAGATTTTGATTGAACACTTACATAACCATCTTCTTTTGAATACAAAACCAATGCTTGTTTATTTGCTTTATTGTTTAATATATCATAAGATAAGTCCATGCCCACATAATCATAGCCGGTTTTGTCTTTAAAGTTTGAAGGTAATGTGTCAAGTCGCATTATCTGTGCTTCACCATTTTTGCTTTCTTTTTTGCTCCATGCAGTTCCCAATGAGTTTAATGATGAAGTTGTAGATTCTTCTTCAAAATTTAAATTGTATGAAGAATCAACGATATCAGCATTTTCTTCAAGCAAATCTTTTACTAAAAACTTTGTGTCTTTTGAATTTAAATCGTTATAGTTATCAGCTTTATAATTTTTTAAGTTGATGGTGTCCACAAATTCATTAGCAGAATATTGAAACATTTTAATTTCATCAAAGAAAACAACACCTGTGCTATATTCACTTTTATTTGAACCTAGATAAAAATCTAATGTTACGGTTTGACTTTCATCTCCTGTCGCAACATAAATTTCATATGACTTCCAGCCTGAGTTGTTAAGATTTTCATATCCAATTTCAACAACATCTCCATTTTCGTCAGTTATACCAGACAAATAAATAGAAGCATTTACAGAATCATCATTATTTAATGCTGTTTTTACGGCAACAGAAAATGAATAATAAGAATTTGCGTCTAAAGTTATTTCGTCAGAGCGGTAACCTTTGTTTGCTAGCTGATTTATTTTGTCTTTTGAAGTTCTAGAATTTATCATTAAAATTCCACTATCATCTCCAACTTTAGCAGGATTTTCCTCTAAATAATAAACTGTATTTTGATAATCAGAAAAAGTTTTATTGGTTGAGTTTCCATCGCTTGAAACTCCTGTTCCAACGTTTATAATTGCACCATTTGCATTACTATCACTTTCTATTGCAGTCCAACCTTCCAAAGAATTTGATTGCTCATAAGGAGAGCTTCCTTCTTCAAAAGATGGGTTGGCTATTTTGTCTTCTGTTACGTCTTTACTGTAAGAATAGCGATAAGCATAATCATCTGCATTTGAAAGATTTAATGAACTATATCCAAAGCATAAAGAAGCAGGCAACATTGCAAGCACTGCAAAAGGAATTAATTTAATTTTTTTTGATTTTCTTTTAGTCATAATACACCTTTTTTATTGAAAGTTAAAATTGAATTAATAATACAATAATTCACTTAACTATTATAATATATTTATTGCCGATAATCAAATAATTTTTACAAAAATATTAATAATAAATTTATGAAATATCTTAAAAAAAATAAAATTACTGCAAAAGAAGGTTTTAAATCAAACTATACCAAATATAACGATAGCAAAATTAACCATAAACAGTTGCTATTTTTACTTTTAGGTGGAGCCTTAATAGGACTTTTAAATGGTTTTTTTGGTGGGGGTGGTGGTATGGTTTGTGTGCCCATCTTACAAAAAATATTAAATCTAAACAACAAACAATCTCATGCAACGGCTATTGCAGTTATTTTTCCTTTGAGTTTTATCTCCGCTTGTGTGTATGTTTTAAATTGTAGTATTCAATCTTTACCATTAATTACAATAGGGTTAGGTGTGGTTGTAGGTGGACTAGTAGGAGCATTTTTTTTAAAAATTATGCCATCAAAAATCGTCAGGTTAATTTTTGCTTTATTAATGTTTGTAGGGGGAGTAAAACTTTTGATATGATTATATTTTTATATGTCTTATTTGGATTGATTGCAGGTATATTTGGTGGATTAGGAATGGGTGGTGGAACACTACTTATTCCTTTATTGACAATATTTTTAAATTTAGACCAAAAACTTGCACAAGGAATCAATTTAATTTCATTTTTAGTGATGGCTATATTTTCATTATGTATTCATTATAAAAATGGATTTCTAAAAACAGACGGGATTTTTTATATAATTATAAGTGGCATTTGTTTTTCTTTTTTAGGCTCTTTCTTGGTTGCTTATTTACCCTCAAAATTTTTGCGTATAGCTTTTGGGCTATTCTTATTGTTTTTAGCAATATTAGAGTTTTGCAAATTATTTAGAAGTAAAGAAAAAAATAATAAAAAATAAAAACAAATATTATAGCTATATTCAAAAATTTAGTTTACATTTGCAATAAAATATGTTAAAATAACAGCGAACGGAGGACTATAATGGTTAATCAAAATAAATGTATTGGTTGTGGAACATGTGTAGCAATTTGCCCAGTTGGAGCAATCAGCTTTAATGAAAATGGTAAGGCAACCATAGATAAAAACAAGTGCATACATTGTGGTGCGTGCCAGGCCAGTTGTCCTGTTGAAGCAATAAACCTAGATTAAGTGAGGAAAAAGTGGAAAAGATAGCTATATTAGAATTAAACGAAAGCATGCTTAGAGTTTCTATTTATAAGGTAAGCAACGGCAGATTTCAAATGATTTTAGACAAAAATCAACCTTTTAGTTTGGGGAAAGAAATTGCTGAAGATCAACTTATAAGACCTAAAACAAAAAACGATATTCTTAATGTGATAAAAATTTATAGAAAATTAATTGAAAGTTACAAAGCAAGCAAGATTATTGCAGTGGCTTCCAAAGTTTTGTTGTCTGCAAGAAACTATAAAGGCTTTGTTGATGAAATATACAACAATACAGCAATGACAATGCAAATTTTATCAGATGAAGAATTTATAAAAATTCTATACAATTCTGTTGTAAATTCAATTGACAATTCAAAAGGATTTTTTACTTATATAGGATATGATTTTTCTGGTATTGTTAAATATAATAGAAGAACAATGCTTGGTAGTGAAATATTAAATGTTGGCACAAACAATATTTTAAAAGATGAAAATGGACAAAATAGAAGCATTGAACAAATGTACGAAATTACTAAACAAGAATTTAACAAGTCAGAAATTTTGAAAGAAATTGATGATGAAAGTAATATTGTTGGTTGTGGTAATGCATTTTTGGCTTTTGGAAAAATTGCAAAAAAAATGGCAAGATATCCACTTGATATTGACAACTACTATGAAGTTGATAATGAAATAATGAATAAGACTTTTGATTTTATCAAGGGTGTAGATGTTGAAAAAATCGGCAAAATTAAAGGGATTGATTTTGAAAACGCTGACAAAGTTTTAAGTGGAATCGCAATTGTAAAAGCATTCTATCAAGTTAGTAAAGCAAAAACAGTTGCAATTTCTACGGCAAATTTAAGAAATGGTCTTATGAATTTGAACACAACAGTTTCAAATCAAGAAAAATTTTCTGACCTTTTATCTAATTCTCTTGACAATTTTTATGAATTTAATAAAGAAGAAAATTCAATAAACGAATATGTATATCAAATGGCTCTTATACTTTTTAAGCAATTAAAAGTTATGCACAAACTTCCTAGATTTTATGTTAAACCATTGCGTATTGCATCTTACATGTATGATTGTGGAAAACTTATAAATTATGATAATTTTGAAAAACATGGTTTTGATGTTATATTAAATTCTGGTATTTGTGGAGCAAGTCATAAAGAACTTCTTATTGCAAGTTTTATTTGTTTAAGTCAAAAATTGGATAATCTTTCTTTAAATGAATGGATTAGATATAAAGATATATTGACTGATGAAGACCTTGACGCTGTTCGTAAACTTGGTGTTATATTGAATCTTGCAAGAGCTTTAAACGCCTCAAGAAAGCCAATAATTACAGATATTGTATGTGATATTTTGGGCGATTCTATTATCGTTAAAACAGTAGTTGAAGGTGATGCTGAATTTGAAATTATGGAAGGCATGAAAATTGCATCTGATTATAAAAAAGTGTTTAAAAAGAGCTTGCAAATTATTTAATTATTGGAGCATATGATGAAAAATTATAAATTTGCTATTGAAATTGGTGGTGCTTATACCAAAATTTTTGTAAAAGATTTTGGAATTGTTTTGTGTGAGCCAACCTTTATCGCCGTTGAATCAACAGCAGATGGTTATGAAATTATTGGCATGGGACAAAAAGCCAAAGATATGATGGGAAAAACTAGCGAAAATGTTGAAATTTTTAGCCCTATCGTAAATGGTCAAATAAACAATTATGCTTATTTAAAAGAATTGCTAATTTATTTCTTCAATAAACTTGAAACCAAAAGAAAAAGGGAAAACATTATAGTTTTAGTTAATTGTGCTATAAATGATAAAGATAAAACTACTTTCAAAAATTTGTTAAACGAAGTAGGCTTTCGTGAAGTTGCATTAATTCCAACTGTAATTTGTTCTTGCATAGGTGCAGGAAAAAACATAAGTTCAACAAAAACTAATATGGTTATAAATATTGGTGGAGCAAATACCGATATTGCAGTTATAAATATGAATTCTATAATTAAAGGTGCAACTCTTGGTTTGGGTGGAAAAGCAGTTGATGTAGCTATCACAAATAGTATTGCTTATAATCACGGAATAGTGATTGGAATTGGGGCAAGTGAAAATTTAAAAATGGAAATTGGAAGCCTGTACGCAAATGATACTTTAAATATGGAAGTAACAGGCATAGATGTTGAAAGTAAAATGCCAAAATCATATATTATCAATTCAAATGATTTGCTCCCAATACTAGAACCATTTTTTGATGAAATTGTTAGAAGTGCAGATGTTACCATAACTTCTTTGCCACCAGAGATTTCAACTGATATAATAAATAATGGTGTGATTTTTGTAGGAGGTATGAGCAATATTACAGGTCTTGACAATTATTTAAAACATCATTTTAGGTATCCATTTAAAATTATGCCAGATAGCGAAAATGTTTCAATTAATGGTGCAGGTAAATTGCTTGATGACAATACTTTGTTAAATAAAATTATAGAAAATTTTTAAAAACATGTGAAAACATGTTTTTTATTTTTAATTCATATTTTGACAAAAAAAACAATAAAAGTTTATTTATCTCCTTTGCTTAAAAAATTACTTTATATAAAATTGTACTAGGAGAAAAAAATGGCAAGAAAAATTGTTTTAACCAGTGGAAAAGGAGGGGTTGGAAAAACAACCATAACAGCAAACTTGGGTAAAAACTTGGCAAAATTAGGGTTTCGAGTTGTGCTTTTAGATGTTGATATAGGCTTAAATAATTTAGATGTTGTTATGGGAATTGAAGACCAAGTTGTTTTTGATATAACAGATGTGATTATGGGGAAATGTAGAGCAAGACAGGCACTTGTTCAAGATAAAAAAATTTCATCTTTGTATGTTATGCCATCTATTCATGCTTATAACAAGGTTAAGATTTTGGGCGAGCATATTAAAAATGTCGTTGAACAATTAGATAGCAATTTTGACTATATATTAATTGATTGTCCTGCTGGGGTGGAGGCTGGTTTTCATAGAGCTGTATTTCCTGCTAGTGAAGCTATTATTGTAGTAACTCCTCATATTTCATCAATTCGTGATGCTGACAAAGTAATTGGACTTTTAAATGATTATGAAATAAGTTTTAAAGGTCTAGTTATAAATAGAATGAGAGGAGATATGCTTTTAAATGGCGAGCTTATGGATGTAGAAAGTATTGTAAGAGCATTAAATATACCTTTAATTGGTATTATTCCAGAAGATGATGCTATTGGTTCTTCTTGTTCGCTAGGTGGTCAATGCAATTCTATTGAAAGTGCAAGAGCTTTCACATTGCTTAGTGAAAACATACATAATGGCTCAAAAAAGATTTTTGATTGTACTTATAAGTATAAAGGGTTGCTAGGGTATTTTAAAAGGGCTATAAAGAAACGAGTCTAGGGAGGTCTTATGAAACATCAAATAGCAAATAGATTGGAATATATTTTAGACCAAGAAAAGATGTTTGACCCACAAAGAATATGTCAAATTTTAGAAAAAGAATTATCTCCAATAATTAGAAATTATTTAGAAATAGAAAGTCAAATCAAAGTAAGATATAAAAAATATGACAGCAAAAACATGTTTTTTGTTGAGTTTGTTGCTGATAGAATAAAACCAGTTGGCTATATACCTTATTAATTTTTAAAAAAAACCGTATTTTAAATACGGTTTTTTTTATTTTACCAGTGAGAATCTTCCCATGTTTGACCTTCTGGATGAGTATAACTGTTTGCAAAGTTGTCTACCTTTGTCATATCAAGTTTTTGTCCTATTTCAACAAGTCTTGTATCTGTTGTTGAAAGGTTCATCACAAGGGATTCAGTAAATGGCATATTCATAGCAAAATTTATTGTTCCTATATAATCTTTGTAGTTTGTTTCAGTATTATTAATTATTCCTAAATCAATAGTCATTTTATCCATCATATCGTTGTAAGCAATTTCACGCAAGTTTAAAGTTAAGCCATAAACTTTGTTTGTTTCATCAGAATTTACTCCAAGCAAAACATTTCCAAAATTAATAGGAGTTGGTCTATTTTGTGATTTTTCTATGGCTGCATAAATTTCGTCCATTATATAGCTTTTCATTCCTAATCCCCAAGAAAGGATATAATGTAATGGATCACTCATGAATGTATCTAATGAAACTTTAATTTTCTTTTCGTGCGTTTTGAAAACTTTTTCAGTTCTATGCATATATACGTAACCATTTGTATAGTAAACATATAACATTCTTTCGCGAGCCCCAGCTACATCATCATTTACAGCTGGGAATACTGGAATTTTACCAATTTTAGCATAAATAAGAGGGTTGTTTAAATCTTCAAGTGAAATTTCAATAGTGTATGGAACGTTCATATTTATACCAAGTATTGAAATATTTGCACTACCTTGAATTTTAAAGTTTCTTAGTTCTGTCATATTTATAGCACTTAACAACACATTTTTAAGTGGCGTTAAGTCCATAAAGTTTGTCATATCTTCAAATTGTTCAACTCCATTAAATGTGAAGAAATCTACATTTAAATTAATATAAGAAGCTGCGTTGTTTCCAGTATACATATTTTTTATTAAAACATTTGAAATTTTATTTTCATTGAAAGTTACTGATATTTCAACCATGTTTCCATCTTCAATTCCAAACATTTTACTATTTAATGTTACAGCTAGTTGATTTTGGTTGCATGTAAAGTTTTCTACATAATTTATCATTTCAAAAACTTGGTTTATGTTAACATCAGGGGATTGAGCACTTGAAGCTAAGTCTCCTAAAATTTTGCCTATATCAAGTGTTTCTAGTATTTCTTCAACAGTCTGTTCAATGCCAAGCATTGGTAGAATTTTGTTTGCAATTTCAATAAGGGAAGTATATTCCATTTTAACTCTTAAATCACTATAATCTACATAAACATAGTTGTCAAAAACACCAGCATTTACTTTGAAACCATTTTCAATATTTTGACTTATTGTTGCTCTTAAAGCATTTGTTGATGCTAAATCATATTGTGCCTGTGCTTGATAATTTGTTAAAACATTATCAACCACATTGTCAAGAGATAATTCTATATTTCCTTTGTTGCTTAATAAAGTATCCAAAACTGCTGTTACTTTTTCAGACAATGTAGCTAAGTCTTGATAATTTGCAACAACAGGTTCTGTGTTTGGTTTTTCATTAAGAAGGTTGATTGAGCCATTCAAATCATCCATAGAAATTGTTATATTATCTACAAAATCATTTTTAAAGTTTATAGATGCATTTATGTTGTCGTAATTGATAGATATAATATCTTTTGAAAATTCTGTGATTTTCAATTTTGTTAACATACTTAAATTAATATTTGATGTTGAGTTTTCAAATTGAGACAAGATATTTTCAATTTCTGCCTGCAAGTCAATTCCTAAGAATTTTGTAACTGTTTCAGCAAGTTCTTTTAAACTTTCAATAGAAGCTTTAATAGCTATCTTTTGATTTGTTATATAAAGGTCAAAATTAAAGTTTTCATCAGCAATTATAGCTATATCAAAAGTGTTTGAATTGTAAGTTAAAGTTGCTTTTACTTCAAGATTGTTTTGATAACTTACATAAGCTTTGGCAATCAAATCTTGATATTTAACATTTATTTCAGCAAAATATTCTTTTGAATTTATATAATCAATTATATTTGAGGCAAGGTTTAATAAGTTTTGTTCTGTTACAAAATTGCTATCATCTATTACAGGAGTTTCAATTACTTCTTCACTACCATTTAAAGTGCCAATAAATTGCAAATCCAAGCAATCTATTCTCAAATTTAAAGATTTTTCTGTGTTAACTATATTTAAGTTTAAACCATTTGCAAGTGAAATAAATAATGCGTTTTCGTTTTTATTTAAACCTGTTATCAAAGATGGATATTTTTCAATATTGAGTTGTTCTGACAGTTTTTCAATTATAGAACTTAACTCATCTGTATTTAAATTCAAATTAAAATTATTTTGCAAGAATGTGAGTATTTCATCTATATTTTCAAGTGAAACTTTTATTTTAATTTCACCATATTGAATATAAATTGTATTGTTTGTATAAATTAAATCAATTGTTTGTTCAAAGATTGTTATTGTAAAGAAGGCAACAATGTTGTTATTTTTAAATGATATTTTATATTCTCCACTAAGAGATAAGTCTTGATAACTTAATCCAAAAGTTCCATTAATAGAATTGCTTGAAACAATATCTAAAACATTGTCAAATGTAGAAATTAATAAAGATAATTCCGCGTATTTATTTTCATTTAGTGCTGGAATTTCAACACTTTCAACACTTTCAAAAGAACATTTTACCGTTTCATTTTCAAAGCAAATTGATGACAAAGTATCTTCTTGGGTAAATATATTAAACGCACCGATATTTTTGATTTGTAATGTGTAGATGTTGTTTTCTACTGAAAATTTTTCAATTATAGATAAATCAATATCTTTTAAATTGATTTCAGGTAAACTGATAAAATCAAAAATTTGCATTATGTTTTTGCTGTCAATGCTATTTAAAATATTTTCAATCAATTCAACAGGTAATTCAATATTAAAATATTTAGTTATTAAATTTGCTAGGGTGTCAATTTCATTTAAATTAAATTTAACAAATACATTTTGATAATCAAAGAATATTGTTTTATCTTTAAAAATCAAATTTGCTTTGTTATTACCTAAGATTGTAGAAATAAGCAAATTGTAATTTTTTAGGTCTATTGTTAAATCAAAATCCAAACTCTGATTTTCCAACAAGATATTAGATTTTAAAGTAATGTTATCTTGGTTAATAAAATTTAAACCTGCTTTCGCAAGATTTATAATAGATGTCAAATCTATATAATCTTGTGAGTTAATTTCGTCAAAATTGAAACTTTCTGGATATTCAATGTTTCCATTAACTGAAAAACTTGTAGAGGTATCAATTTGTGTTTGTGGCAAATTTATAGAAATAGGTCTGTATTTTTTGTCTGTGACTATTTCAAGTTTTCCAACAACAGGAACTTCTATTGAAAGCAATATAGAATTTTCTTCTATTGTTTCTGTTAAATTTGAAAGCATAGAACCTATCATGTTTAAATCCAAACTAGACAAATCAATTCCAAGAGAAGGCATTTCAAAATTCAACATGGATAAAATTTCAGAAATTGATTCCATTATGTTTGAAGTTTCTAACATAAATTTGTTGTTAAATGCTTCAACATAAACAATTGAATCTTTATAAATTAAATTTACTATCAATTCTTGTTCGTTTATTGTTCCAGCGATTTGACCTTGAACAGCCAAATTATCAAATCCTTGCGATAAGTCAAGCAGTGCATTGATATTAATATTTGCATTTGTTCCAGTTGCAGATAAGTTTAAGTTTAAATCTATGTCCAAATTTGATGATTGAGTTATACTATTTATCATGTTTGAAATTTGTGGTGGCATTGAAGCATTGCTTGCTTGATCTTTGCTTGTGTTATTCATAGAAAGAAGAATAACACCATAGGCTGATGCTATTGAAATTATCAAATACATTAATGTATATGAAATGTATCTAAAAATTCTTTTCATGTTATTCTCCTTTATAAAATTTCTGCAACAACATCTCTATCAAAATAGAAGTTGTTTAAAAGAGTACCCGTACAGTTGTTTTTCATGCCAAAAGCAACAATAGAATAATTTTCTATGCAGTCAATTGAAACAAAGTTCCAATTTGAATCAATAGTAATTGTTTGTTTGATTGAATAAAACTCAGGGTAGGCAGAGAGAGAGCTTGTATATTTTATTTGTTTTATGTAATCCAAAACGCTATAAATTATATCAAGTTCAATTTCAAATTGATAGTATTTGCTTCCATCTTCATTTTCTATTACTGTGATTTGTCCTTCGTTATTGTTTGTTATTGTTTCTTCACAAATAATATAATTTTGACTTGTATTTGGAAGTCCACCAGTTGTTTCTTTAAATTGGCTAGCAGTGTAATTTGTTTTTGCACCGTTCCAAACAGCACTAGTTGCTTTGATGTCATTTCCTTTTACGGTAACTACATTGTTTGTTGTGCTGTCCAATTGTGCTATTTCTGCAATACTCATAATGCCGGCACTAATATTGATTGATTGATATATGTTTCCGTCACGAAGTTTTTCGCTATAAATTGTTTGAGAAGCTATCGTTTTAACTTCGCCAGAACTTTGAATTAAATATTTTTCTGCATTAGAAAAATTGTAATCAGCAAGTTGATAATTTTCTGCCATGCTTAAATCAGCAGGGGTGATGCCTTTAGAAATAGCAGTTTCAACAAAGTTTTCTTTTTCTTCTTCTTTAAAATTTGTTCCTAATATTTTAGCAAAAGCATTATTTTGAGTGTCAATTATTTTTTGTTGGTAGGTTGGCAACTCCAACAAATAAGTTTCCCAATCTACATTTGAACTTAAAACATTTTTATAATACCATGTTCCTAGTCCCGCGCCGGTAACAATCCCGCAAAGAGTAAGTATGCAGTAATTCATAAGGCGTCTTTTCCATGTCATTTTTTGTTTTCTTAAAAGTTCTTTTTCTTTTAACTCTTGTTCTTTAAGTATTTTTCTTTCTCTCTTTGTTAATTGAACATCACTTTTTTTTCCAACTGCTTTTCTCTTTTTTGTTTTTGTAAACTGTTTGGTAATGTTGTTATTGTTTTTCAATTTTGATTTTTCTGATTTTTTTAATTCTTTGTCTACTTTAGTCTTTGTTTCAACAAAAACATCTTCACTTTCTTGATGTGAAGGCGACAAAATAATTCTTTCTATATTTTTCTCAACCTTAGTTTCAGGTTGCTTATAATTTTCATTTGACATATTCTACCACTCTTTCAACGCCTAAAAAATGCATGGTGGTTATGTTTGATAGTTTATTTAGGCGAATATATTTTCAATATCATTTCTGATATATAATTACAACTTTATGATAATATACACATTATCTGTTTGTATTATAATATACTTTTATTTATATGTCAATTAATTAGAACTTTTTTTGTAGAAAAATGTAAAAAAAATTTTTATAATTTTTTGTATAAATATGCAAAAAATATTTGATTTATGCAAAAATTTATAGTATAATAAAAGGGAAATACAAAAGGGGAAAAACATGAGTTTAGAATTAGCAAATGATTTTTTTGATTACTACAAACAAAAATATTCTATTAAAGATTATGTAAAAGATGAAAAATTAACAGAAGAAGACGCCCTTTTGTTACTTTGTGCTTTTGATAAATTGTTAAACAAAGAAGATGCAAAAAGCGAATTGGGATTAAATGCTATTAAGTCGTTAGATTGTTATAATGATTATTTTAATATATCTAATAAACATGCTGAAATTGTAAATGAATTTTTGACAAAAATTGCTGAAACTGACAGTATAAAAATTGCATTGGAAAGATTGTTAGATAGATATTTGGAAGACAAGGATTTGTCATGCAAAAGTGGTATATCTTATTCTAATGAAAAACAGGCTTTAAAATCAGACGGGGATATATATGACGAAAATGTCATTGTTTCAATAGCAAAAAGTTCAGGCTTACAAGAAAAAGATATTAAAAAAAGATTATCAACGGGACTTGAAGAATACATTTGCAAAAAAGAAGAGTATGTAAACAATGCTCTTTCTCATATGCATAGTTTGTATGCTTGTGTTGATTTAGAAAAATAAAAATTTTATATATTTTCATAAAAAAATGACTAAAAATGCTTGACAAAATATTGTTTATTATATAAAATATACTCGTCTTATTAATAAGGCGTTTTTTGTCTGTATTAGCCCCACAGCGTAAAATGTCTTGCTAATGACTAAATTTCGGAGGAATAATAATGAAAACATTTATGGCAAAACCAGCGGACGTTGAAAGAAAATGGTTCGTTGTAGACGCAACAAATATTCCACTTGGTAGAGTGGCTTCACAAGTTGCAGATATTTTAACAGGAAAAAACAAACCAACTTACACTCCACATGTTGATAATGGCGATTTTGTTATAGTTATCAATTCAGACAAAATTGTTCTCACTGGCAATAAACTTGTGGACAAGAAAATGAGATGGCATACAGGTTACATTGGTGGACTTAAAGAAATTGATTATGGAACTTTAATGCAAAAAAATTCACCAAAAGCTCTTGAAAAAGCAGTTAAAGGTATGCTTCCAAAGACTTCTCTTGGAAGAAAACAAATTACTAGACTTCATGTTTATAAAGATGCGAACCACAATCATCAAGCACAAAAACCTGAAAGTGTAGAAGTAAAAGGAGCAAGAAACTAATGGCAGAGAAGAAAACAAAACAAGCCAGCCAAATTATAGCTACTGGCAGAAGAAAAAAATCTATTGCAAGAGTTAGACTTTTCCCAGGAACAGGCAAATATGTTGTTAATGGAAGAGAAATGGGACAATACCTTCAAAGTGATACACTTCTTTTGGTTGCAAAACAACCATTTGAAATTACAAACACTTCTGACAAATACGATATCATTGTAAGAGTTGTAGGTGGTGGTGTTTCTGGTCAAGCAGGTGCTATATGTCATGGTATCGCAAGAGCACTTGTTAAAGCTAGCGAAACTTATAAAAAAGAACTTAAAGATGCTGGACTTCTTACAAGAGACCCAAGAATGAAAGAAAGAAAAAAATATGGTCTCAAAAAAGCAAGAAAAGCACCTCAATTCTCAAAGAGATAATAATTTAAAAAAAACTTTGCAATTTGCCAAGTTTTTTTTATTTATTAATATATTTTAATTTTATATAAATAAAAACAGTTTATTTAAATGAAACTTTATTGTGGATTTATTTTTTATTGTTAATAATTTTAATTTTGTTTAAAAATTATATTAATATGAAAATTATTTTTAAAAATTTAAAAAAAATGTTATAATACTAACATGAAAAATGAATATGATATAATTATTGTTGGTGCAGGACCTGCTGGAATTAGTGCAGGTATTTATGCTGTAAGAGCGGGGAGAAGTGTTTTAATTATTGAAAAATTTGCACCAGGTGGACAATTGGGTTTAATTGGCGAGATTGAAAACTATGCAGGTTTTGAAAAAATTAACGGATTTGATTTAGCTCAAAAATTTGAAAGTCACGCAAAAACTTTGGGTGTTGATTTTGTTTTTGACAGTGTTATATCTTTGGAAAGCCATGATGATTATAAAATTGTTAATTGTCAAAACAATACTTTTAAAGCAACAGCTGTTATTTTGGCTTTGGGTTGTCATTCTCGTGAGTTAAATATAGAAGGAGAGAAAGAATTTAAAGGGAAAGGTGTGAGTTATTGTGCACTTTGCGATGGTAATTTTTTTAGAAATAAAAATGTTGCAGTAGTTGGTTCTGGTGATTCTGCTTTTTCTGATGCATTGTATCTTTCAAACCTTTGTAATAAGGTTTATGTTCTTACAAAAGAAAATTTAAAATTGAATAATTATGCAGAAAACGAGTTTGATGATAAAGAAAATGTTTTATTAATGAAAGGGGCAAATTCTAAAAAAATAGTCGGTAGCGAAAAAGTGGAAAGTTTGGAATACGAAACAAATGGAGAGATAAAAACAATAAATGTTGATGGGGTGTTTGTTGCTATTGGTAGGGTTCCAGATACAAGCATGTTGAAGGGAGTTTTAAAACTTGACAACAAAGGATATATTGAAACAAATGATAATATGGAGAGCTCTGAAAAGGGTATATATGCTTGTGGCGATGTTAGGGCTAACAGTATTAGGCAAATTGCCACAGCTGTTGGAGATGGTGCAATAGCAGGGACATATGCAAGTAAGTTTGTATTAAAAAAGATTTTTGAAAAAAAAATAAAAGCTTAAATTTTAAGCTTTTATTTTTTTAAATGCAAACAATAAAACCTTTTTCTAAGGCATAATAAGAGCACAGCCCTTTGGTTTCTATAATTCTAATTTCTTTAAAATTGTATTTGCTTTCTAATTCTTTTTTTATCATAGCAACTTCTTCATTTGCAAAACAATGAGAAATTATAATTGTAGAGTTTTCAATATTTTTTGCCTTCTCTCCTATCATTTGAATCATTTTGTTTATTGCATTTTTTATACCAATTGTCTTTTTGGCAATTTTGATTTCACCTTTATCTGCTATGCATATAGGACGAATAACTAATGTGCTAGCTATGAGACCTGCAAATCTACTCATTCTTCCGTTATTTACCAAATTGTCAAACTTTTGCAATATAAAGAACAAATTTCTTTCATCTCTATATTTGTCTATTTCGGTTTTTATTTCTTCAAAAGATAGGTCTTTTTCAATGAGTTCTACAAGTTTGTCAACAATTAATATTTCAGTCCCAGAAACAGCTTTTGAATCTATAACATGAATATTTTCACTTTTTTCATAAGAATTTTTTGCTACTATTGCAGCATTGTTGCAACCTGATAACTTTGAAGTTATTGTAACAACAAAAGTATATTCAGCTTTTTTGAATTGGTCTAAAAAGCTTTGAGGGGCAGGACAAGCGCTAGAAGATTTTTTGCTTTTTTTCATATCTTCAAGCATTGCTTTTACATCTATTTCGTCGTTGTCAACATATTCTTTTTCCCCAACATTTATTGTCAAAGGAATAACATTAAAACCAATGTTTTTATTTTTTATATAATCGCTTTTTAAATCAGCACAACTATCTACTATAATTTGATACTTCATATATACTCCATTTTTTATAATTTAATACTACTTAATTATATATCAATATGAAATTTTTTCAAAATAAATTACTTTCTTTTATAATAATTATTGTTTTAATTGTTTAATATTTACAATATTTGACATTATTCTTGACTATGTTTGCTTGTATTTAAATATTTTTCCATATTTGAAGCCAATTGTATTTTTCCATATTTATTATTAATCGTTTCAATAGCCTTGGAGTAGTCTTTTTTGTTGTTGTCAAAAAAAGTCATTTGATAATAATTTGCACTAGTAAGAGATGATGCACGAAGTCTAATTGCTCTGATAGGGTAATCATAATTCCATATTTTATCAGCTATTTCCATAGCATATTTAGCCAAATCTTTTACTGAATTTGTTGGCATGATTTTCATACCTTTTGCTATTCTTTTAAGTTTGTTGGTTTTTAAAGATAATGTTAAAGTGTTTGCATAAACATTATGGTTTATCATGCGAGCAGATATTTTTTCAGCTAAAAAGAAAATAACTTTTTCAATATCTTTTCTATATATAATATCTTGAATCGTTGTAGTTCCGTTTCCAATGCTTTTTGGTAGTGGAAGGGAGAAATAGTCGGTAACATTGTCAATGTTTTCACCAAGCAAAGATTTTTTAAGATTTATTCCATTTATTCCCATAACATGTTTTAAATAATCGTCTTCAAGAGAAACAAAGTCTCCAATGGTTTTAATAGAAATAGAGGTAAATCGTTTTTCCAACCTTTTTCCAATGCCTACTATTGAATTTAAAGGAAGATTATAAGTTAGTTTTTTAAAATTCTGTTTTGATATTTCAGTTGTTGCATCTGGTTTTTTCATATCAGAACCTAGTTTTGCAAAAATTTTTGAAAAAGATACACCAACAGAAACAGTTAAGCCAAAATTTTCTTTTACTTTTGCTCTTATTTCATCTGCTATTTCTTTTCCTGATTTATTCAAAATTAATAAACTATCTGTGACATCTAGCCAACACTCATCTAAGCCCAAAGGTTCAACAAAGTTGGTATAAGTTAGGTATAGTTCATGAAGTTTTAAAGAAATTTCTTCATACAAGTCATAATGTGGAGGTAAACAAACAAGGTCGGGACATAAAACTTTTGCTTCACCAATAGTTTGTCCTGTTGAAACGCCATAATTTTTTGCTATTTCATTTTTAGCAAGAATAATACCTGTTCTTTTTTCTGGGTTACCAGTTACAGCAACAGGTTTGTTTTTTAATTCAGTTTTACTGGCACATTCAACAGAAGCGAAGAAATTGTTTACATCGGAATGTAAAATAACCCTTTCTTTCATTTGCTTTTTTTCTCCTTTTTATTGTATAATTGCCTATAAGAGAGTGATTTATGTATAAAGAAAATGATAAATTTTGTTTTTCAAATTGTTATTGCAATCCTTTGGCTATTATAAATCAAAACAAGTTGGATAAAATTGATTTTAGTAAGCCTTTTCAAACTAGTGAAGAACTTATTGATTTTTACGAGTTTGTTTTAGCAAAAAATTATAAAAGTGGAGTTAAAGATATTTTTATTATAAATGATTTTTTGCTAGATTTGTCAAGTTTTTCAAATAAATATAATTTAAATATTAAAAACATAATTAATGCAGAGAACATTTTTAAGGTACCTTCTTCTTTTTTAGTAGGAAAAGATTTGATTGTAGAGCTTAAAAATATTGAAGAATATTCTGATAATTTTTTAAGCGAAGTTGTGTCGCTATGTGCAAAATTAGATTTGCCTATTTTAATACATTTTGCAAAAGATTTAACTTCTCTTGGAAAGTTGAGTTCAAAGTACAACAAAGCGCCAGAAAAAGTTTTGGAAGATTTTGGATTTCTGGATAGAAAATGTTATTTACTAGGTTGTAATTATTTGGATAAAGATGCGATATATCTATTTGATAGTTATGATATTGAATATATTTTCACACCTTTAAGTGATGCAGAAAATGCAAGGGGCTTTTTGAATTTTAAACTTTTTGAAAATAAAATTTGTCATATTGGAACTGATGAAGAAAAAGATTTTGATATTTTAAAACAAGCTGATTTTTTGCGACTTACAACAAACAATTTGCTTTGTAAAAATGACATGATTGAATATGAAAAATATTTTAAATTATTATCTTTAAATGAAAAGATAATATTAAATAGAAACAACTTAAAAGAATTTTTAAAAATTAAAATTGACTTAAAAGTAGATGATTTTCAGTTGCTTAGTGAAAAAGTTTTAAAATCGCTTGCACTTAAATAGCAAAAAAATATAAAATAGAGATGTTAAAAACACAAGGAGAAATTATGGAATTAGCACAAACATTAGCACAAGAATTTGGTATAAAAGAAGAATATTCACAAAATTTAATTAATCTTCTTGACGAAGGTTGCACAATACCTTTCATAGCTCGTTATAGAAAGGAAATGCATGGAACTTGTGATGACCAAACTATTCGTCAATTTGCAGATAGATTAAAATATTTAAGAAATCTTAATGATGAAAAAGCAAAAGTTGAAAAAGCTATAACTGAGCAAGGAAAATGGACAGATGAACTTGCACAAGCTCTTGCACAAGCAAAAACTTTAACAGAAGTTGAAGATATTTATAGACCTTACAAACCTAAAAGAAAGACGAGGGCTTCTGTCGCAATTGCAAAAGGACTTGAACCTTTGGCTGAGATTTTGCTTGCACAGAGCAAAAAATATATTCTTAAAGATGAAGCAGTCAAATTTATAAATGAAGAGGTTGCAACTATTGAAGATGCAATCAATGGAGCAAAAGATATTGTTGCAGAAAAAATATCTGATAATGCTGAATTAAGAAAAGAGCTTAGAACATTAATTGAAAATAAAGCTTTCATAAAATGTGAACTTGTTGAAAATGAAAACAGTTATGTTTATGAAACTTATGCTAATTTCAAGCAAGAAATCAAAAATTTGCCTAGTCATAGAATTTTGGCTATCAATAGAGGAGAAAAAGAAAAATGCTTAAAAGTTGATATAGAAATCAACCCAGAATTAACTTTGGCAGTTATAAACAAATTTTACAAAAAAGATAATGAAGATACAAATCAAACAATGGAAGAAGTTATACTTGACAGTTATGATAGATTGCTTTTCCCATCTTTGGAACGCGAAGCTAGGACAAATTTAACTGACAAAGCAAACGAGCAAGCAATAAAAATGTTTGAGGTAAATTTAAAACCGTTATTAATGGAAGCTCCACTTAAAAATAATATCATTTTAGGTCTTGATCCAGCTTACAGAACAGGATGTAAAATTGCAGTTATTGACAAAAATGGTGATGTTCTTGCAACAACAGTTATTTATCCTACTCCTCCTCAATCAAAAACAGAAGAATCAATAGCAAAACTTAAAGATTTGATTGAAAAATACAAAGTTGACATTGTTTCAATTGGAAATGGAACTGCGTCAAAAGAAGCAGAGATTTTTGTTGCAGAACTTATTAAACATGTTTCTAGACCAGTAAGTTATGCAGTTGTTAGTGAAGCAGGTGCTTCTGTTTACTCTGCAAGCAAACTTGGTGCAGAGGAATTCCCAGATTATGATGTCTCACTCCGTTCTGCTGTTTCAATTGCAAGAAGATTGCAAGACCCTCTTGCAGAACTTATTAAAATTGATGTTAAATCTATTGGTGTTGGTCAATATCAACACGATATGCCTCAAAACCGTCTTACAGAAGTTTTGACGGGTGTTGTTGAAGATTGTGTTAACAGTGTAGGTGTAGATATAAATACAGCTAGTCCAAGTCTTCTTTCTTATGTTTCTGGTCTTAACATGTCTATTGCAAAAAATATCGTTGCTTACAGAGCAAAAGTTAAAGGTATTTCAAACAGAGAGCAACTTTTGCAAGTTCCAAAACTTGGACCAAAAGCCTATGAACAATGTGCAGGCTTTTTGCGTGTTGTAGGTGGAGATGAAATTTTGGACAATACTGCTGTGCATCCAGAAAGCTACACTTCAACAAGAAAACTTTTAAAGATTTTTGATTTAACAGAAGAAGATGTAAAAAATGGAAATATTTCTTCTTTGCCAAATTTGATTAATCTTAAAGGCGAAGAAAAAGTTGCAAAGGAATGTGAAATTGGTGTTCCGACTTTAAATGATATTGTGAAAGAGTTGTTAAAGCCGGGTAGAGATATTCGTGAAAGCATGCCTAAACCTGTGCTTAGAAGTGATGTGCTTTCTATGGAAGACCTTAAAGAAGGTATGGTTCTTTCTGGGGTTGTAAGAAATGTTATTGACTTTGGCGCATTTGTAGATATTGGTGTGCATCAAGATGGTCTTGTTCACATAAGCCAAATTTCAGATGCATTTATTAAACATCCATCAGAAGCATTAAAAGTTGGGCAAAGAGTTGATGTAAAAGTTTTGTCTGTTGACCTACAAAAGAAAAGAATTGCTTTGACTATGAAGGGAATTGATAAAGAATAATTTTTTTGTGGGTGTGTTAAATGAACAAATGTCCATATTGCAATACAAGTTATAGTGAAATAGTCCAAACAGGTTTTGTGGGCTGTCAAAGATGTTATCAAGAAATTGATGAACTGAAAAATACAGTCCATAAACTTTATGGTGACAAAAAGCATAAAGGCAAGATTGTTGGGGGTGAAGATGGAAGAATTTGATAACATTGCAATATCTTCTCGTATACGACTTGCAAGAAATGTAGATGGATTAAAATTTTATACAAAACTTGATAGTGATATTGATGCAAATTATATTGCTAATGCAGTTATAAAAACACTTGATAAATTTGAAGTTTTTAATTATATAAAACTTAAAGATTTATCTTTAAACGAGTGCAATTCTCTTTTTGAACAGCACCTTATAAGCAAAGAACTTATTGAAAATAAAGACATTTCAAGTGTGGCTATAAGTGAAGATGAAAAAATAATTGTTATGATAAATGAAGAAGACCATATAAGAGAACAGTGTATTGAAAATGGTTTTAATTTGTATAAAGCTTATAGACGATTGAATAAAATTGATAATGAAATAATATCTTCTTTACCTATTGCCTTTGATAAAAATCTTGGATTTATCACAGCATCTCCATCAAATCTTGGAACTGGGATGCGTGCTTCTGTTATGCTCTTTTTACCAGCACTAGAAATGCAAAAAGAACTTGAAATATTGTTTGCAAGTGCAAAAGAAGCAGGCTTGACAATAAGGGGTATTTATGGAGAAGGAAGTCAAGCAAAAGGAAGTTTGTATCAAATATCAAATCAAGGCTCTCTTGGTTTAAACGAAGATGAAATTATAGATAATGTAAGTCAATTTATATATGATGTTATAAGCAAAGAAAAACATGCCAGAGAAGAACTCTTGCAAACAAAATACGAAATGTTAAAAGACAAAACTTTGAGGGCATATGGCTTGCTTACAAATTGTTATAGTCTTGAAGAAGATGAAATGATGCAACAACTTGCACTTATAAAATTTGGTGATGCTTTGGGCTTTTTGCAAATAAAAGATGATGAAAAATTTATGAAATTATTTTATAAAGGAGCAAGTGCCAATTTAAAAGAAATTTTTGGTTTTTTTGAAAATAAAAAGGAAAACATTATAAGGAGCGAGTATATATCTACTGAGATAAAAAATCTCGTACATAGGAGGTAGAAATGAATTATCAATCTTCTTCTTTTTCAGATAATATTGAAAAAGTTATAAAAAACGCAAGCAAAATTGCATTGCGTTTTGGTTCAAATTTAGTAGGTAGCGAACATATTTTGTATGGACTTACCGCAGTGGAAGACAGTTTATCAAGCGAAATTTTGGCAGAAGAAGGTGTCACTGAAAGCTCTATGTTTAATTTCTTTGAAGAAAATTCTGACGGTGATATTCTTTTTAGCGACCAAGTAGAACTTACTCCGAGAACAAAAGATTTATTTAGAATTGCACAAGAAATTGCAATTCAAATGAATCACTCTTTTTTGGGCACAGAACATCTTTTACTTGCTCTTCTTTCTAGTAGCGGTTCTGTTGCTTATAGAATTTTGCAAGGGCCTTTTAATATTGATATAGAAGCATTAAGGGGAAAAGTTATAAGAGCATTGCAGGCAAACAATTCAGCAAACAACGAAGAAAGTGAAAACGGAAAAGCAACAAAACAAGCAGGAAGCACTTTGCCTGAAAAACTGCTAGATATGGGAACGGATATAACTTTAAAAGCAAAAGAACATAAATTAGACCCGGTAATTGGCAGAGAAGAGGAAATACAAAGAGTTGTTGAGATTCTTTGTAGAAAAACAAAAAATAACCCTGTTTTGATAGGTGAAGCTGGTGTTGGAAAAACTGCTGTTGTTGAGGGACTAGCACAAGCTATTGTATCTGGTGATGTTCCTGAAATTTTGAAAGATAAAGTAATTTACTCTTTGGAAATCGGTGGACTTATGGCTGGCACTAAATATCGTGGTAGTATGGAAGAAAAACTTAAAGATGCTATTGAAACTATTATTGCAAGCAAAAATATTATTGTGTTTATTGATGAAATTCACACTCTTGCACAAGCAGGAAGCGAAAAAGGTGAAACATCTCCTGCTGATATGTTAAAACCATATCTAGCAAGGGGAGAAATGCAAACAATAGGTGCTACTACTACTGATGAGTATAGAAAATTTATTGAGAAAGACAAAGCTCTTGAAAGAAGATTTCAGCCTATCATGGTAAATCCACCATCTGTTGAACAAACAATCCAAATTTTGAAAGGGTTAAAAGATAGTTACGAAGCTTTTCACAAAATAACTATAACTGATGAAGCTATTGAATCAGCTGCTATATTATCTGATAGATATATATCAGACAGAAGCTTGCCTGATAAAGCAATAGACCTTATAGATGAAGCAAGCAGTAAAGCAAAAGTTAATTATACTGTAAAACCACAAGAAATAAGAAAAATTGAAGAAAAAATAAAGTCGTTATCTGCAAGCAGAGATGAAGCAAGTTTGCAAAGAAATTATGAAAAAGCAGCCAAGTTGCAATCTGAAATTATCAATTTAGAAAACGACTTAAAAAGTAAAAATGAAAAGTTTATGGGTGGTGAAAAATCGTCTATAAAAGCTATTGGCGCAAATGAAATTGCACAAGTTGTTTCAAAATGGACAGGTATACCTGTTACAAAAATAACTGAAAGTGAAAAAGACAAACTTTTGCACCTTGAAGATATTTTACACAAACGCGTAGTAGGTCAAAATGAAGCTGTAAATGCTGTTGCGAAGGCAATTAGAAGGTCAAGAGTAGGGTTGCAAGATTCAAAACGCCCAATAGGTTCATTCTTATTTATGGGACAAACAGGCGTTGGAAAAACAGAACTTTGTAAAGCTATTGCCGAAGCAATGTTTGATGACGAAAACAATATCGTAAGAATTGATATGAGTGAATATATGGAATCTCATTCGGTTTCTAAATTGATAGGTTCTCCTCCTGGATATGTTGGGTTTGAAGAAGGTGGGCAACTTACAGAACAAGTAAGAAGAAAACCTTATTCTGTTGTTTTGTTTGATGAAATTGAAAAAGCACATCCTGACATATTCAATGCTCTTTTACAAATACTTGATGATGGAAGATTGACAGATGGGCAAGGCAGAACAGTATCCTTTAAAAATACTATAATTATCATGACAAGCAACTTAGGTGCAAATGAAGTAAAAGAACACAGAAGAAGTCTTGGTTTTGGTGGCGAAGATATTGAAGAAGTAAATTCAAACAAAATATATATGGATGCTTTGAAAAGAAAATTTAAACCAGAATTTATAAACAGAATTGATGTTATATGTGTTTTCCAACCATTAACACATGATGATTTGGTAAAGATTTCTAAAATACTGATTTCTAATATAAACAAGCGTTTGAAAGAAAAGAATTTATCTTTAAAGATAACAGAAGATGCATTGGACTATGTAGTTGAAAAAGGTTCTAATACTGAATATGGTGCTAGACCTTTAAAAAGATTTATACAACAAGAAATTGAAGATAACATTGCGGAAATGATATTAATGGGTAAATTAAAAAATGAAGGTACGATTATTATTGATGTAAAAGAAAATAATCTTACTTTTGAAAATGAATAATTTTGTTTGGAAAAAAGATTAAAATTTGCTACAATAAACTTAGGAGGCGTTATATGAAAATAGACATTTTGGAAAGAGGTGGCTACAAAGCTGCAAAGAGAATTAAAACGATTATTGAGGATAAACTTGCAAGACTTGACAAATATTTTGAAGATGAAGCAAATGCAAAAGTTGTTCTTATTAAAGTTGCAAAACAGGAAAAACTTGAAATAACTATAACTTGCAAAGGAATGCTTTTTAGATGTGAAGTTGTAAGTGACAATATGTATAACAATATTGATTATGCTCTTCCAAAACTTGAAAAACAAATTGTAAGAGAAAATGAAAAGAAAAAAGATAAGAAAAAAGGTAAAAATCTTGTTGAATTTCCATTTGAATTTTTGGAAGAACAACCAGAAGAATTGCCAGCGATTTATAAAACAAAAACTTTTGACCTTGACCCAATGCTTGTTGATGATGCTAGATTTGCAATAGAAAGATTGGGACATGATTTCTTTGCGTTTTTAAATGCTGAAAGTGGAAGAATTAATATTTTGTATAAAAGAAAAGATGGCAAATTTGGTCTTATTGATTTAAAATATTAATTAATATTTGAGAAAAAAGCACTATTTGTTTAGTGCTTTTTTTGTAATTTAATATTGACTTTTTGTTTTTTGTATGTTAATCTTAAAAATATAACAAAGGAGAAAAGGTATGGAGAAAAAAGAAGTGTTTAGATTATCCAAAGAGTGGATAGAATTGAAAAATGGACAAGTGGTTGAAAGAGTTAAAAGTTTGTTTTTTAAAAATGAAGAAGATGCTGAAAAAGTTTGCTTGATGCTTAGAAATCAACAGGAATCTATGGTAAACAAAAATAGTCCTTGTTATTTTGTTGAAAGGGAAGCATTGTCAAATGAAATGTTGGAAAGATATATTAAAGCAGGAAAATATTTTCAATCATTTATAGAATATGAAAATCATTGTTTATTTAATTGCAGCAATCAAAATGAATTTAGCACAATAGAAGATTCAATGGTTAGAAGTTTTTAGTATAATATCAAAATAAAAAATATGTTCTCACAAACATATTTTTTTTAACTTATTTTTTATTTTGATTCTTTTTTCAAATCATCAAGCATTTTTGCAAAATGAGCTTTCTTTCTATCTGCACAGTTTTGATGAATTATGTTATCACATGCAGCTTTGTCAAGCAAAGAAGCAACATCATTGTAAGCAACAGAAGCAACATTGATGTCTTTATTTGCAACAGCAAGTTTAAATTTCTTTTCAAAAGTAGAAATTTTAGATTTTACTGATTTGTTTATAAGTGTTTTCTTTTCAATAATTCTAACTCTTTTTTCTGCTGATTTTATGTTTGGCATGTCTAATCTCCTTTAAAATTTTCTATATAAATATAACACAATATATTATGAAAATCAAGTAAAAACAAATATTTTTTTAAAAAAATCACAAAATATTTTTATGATAGATTTTATTGATGAGTGTTCATATGATTTTCAAAGATTGGGTTATAAAAAAAACAAAGCAAAAAAATATAATATTGAGTTGCTGTCTTTGTCTGTAAATAATGACAAAGATAGCAAAAATTTAGGATTTGACAAAGGTGATTATTATATTATCAATTCTCCACTTGTTAATTATTTGGATAAAAAATGTTTTGATTATACTTCACAGTTGTTAAAAGAGAGATTAAACTTTTTAATAAAACAATATCGTATAAAATTATCAAAAAAAACTTTAATTGTAGGACTTGGCAATCCTGAAATTTGGTCGGACAGATTGGGAGTTGAGGTTTGCAATAATTTAAATCTGCAATTATTAAATAAAAATGTTTTCAAATTTTGTCCAAATGTTTATTTTGAAACAGGAATAAAAACTTTTGATTTGGTTGAAAGTATAGCAAAAAGATTAAATTGTGGTTTTATTATTGTTATAGATGCACTTTGTACAAATTCCATTTCAAGACTAGGGTGTTCATTTCAACTTGCAACTTCTGGTATGACACCGGGTAGTGCATTAAGCATAGGTAACAAAAAAATATGCCAAGCTGAACTAGGTATCCCTTGTTTTTCTATAGGTGTTCCTTTTATGATAAATACACAAAGTTTTGGATTTAAACAAGATATTATGCTTGCACCAAAAGATATAAAAGAAAATGTTAAAAATGTTTCTTATATTATATCAAAAGCAATAGAGGAGTGCCTAAAATGAATTATTATTTATTTATACCATTTTTTTTAATTTTACTTTTGTTTTTGCCTATAAAATTAAAATTAAAGTTTTCTTGTAACTTGTTAAAATTAAACGGAGCATTTGGTATATTTTTGTTTAACAAGAAAATCATGCATCAACAATTTTGGCTTAAAAAAAGAAAAATTGTTTTAAAAGATGAAAACAAAACCGATATTGTTGAAATAGAATTTGACAGTAAAGAAGTTATTTTTGCAGATGTATTTACAAAACAAATAAAAGACAAAACAAAATTAAAAGAATTTTATTTATTTTACAATTTGGGGTTAAACGATGCTTTTATTTCGTCAATGTTTGCAGGGATTATAAATTTGGCAAGTTTAATTTTTTTTACCAATCTCAAAAACACAAAGCCAACAGCCTCTCTTTGTGTTTATGATACTGTTTCATATAATCGGCTGGTATTAGAATTTGCAGTAAAAACTGTTATGACAATTTCTTTAATAGATATTGCATATTCTTTTGTTATATCGCTCATTATAACTAATAGAATTGCAAAAGAAAAGATTAAAAATCAAAAACAAACCAAAAGTGCGGAGGGATTATGAAGTTTGAAGAAGACAACAAAACAATAAGCAATTTAATAGATAGTGCAATGGAGAAGATAAAAACTATTGTTGATTCAAGCACTATTATTGGCGATATGGTTGTAACTGATAGTGGTAAATGTATTATTCCAATTTCAAAAGTTAGCGTAGGCTATGTTGTAGGTGGTGGCGAATATGCTGATTTATCTTCAAGAAGAGTAGCAAAACATTTTCCTATGGCAGGTGGTTCTAGTGGTGGAATGAGTGTTTCGCCAGTTGGTTTTTTGATTGAAAGCGATGGAGAAATAACATTTGTTAATGTAGAAAATAAATCGTTATATCAAACTGTTTTAAACTTGTTTAATACTTTCTTAAACAAAATGGACAAGGAGAACAATCATGAAAACCATTAGGATAGTTTGTTTATTTTTTGTTGCCATATTTATATTTTCTGCATTAATAGGAGGGTTGTTTCTTTCTTTAAAAGTAGAAGCTTCTGAATCTGATTATTGTAGTGCAAAATCAATGTGTGTAATGGAATCATCTTCAAAAAGAGTATTAAACAGTAAAAACATGAATACAAAACTAGCTATGGCTTCTACTACAAAAATTATGACAGCTATTACTGCAATTGAAAATTGTAACGATTTGGATAAAAAGTTTGAAATATCACCAAAAGCTGTTGGTATAAGTGGAACAAGTTTGTATTTAAGAAAGGGAGAAGTGTTTTCTGTAAGAGATTTACTTTATGGACTTATGCTTATTTCTGGAAACGATGCTTCCGTTGCAATAGGAGAGTATGTTGGTGGGAATTTAAAAAATTTTGTTTCAATGATGAATGAAACAGCATCAAAAATAGGAGCAGTAAACTCTCATTTTGACAACACTCATGGTTTAGATTCCAAAACCCATTATACAACAGCTTATGATTTAGCATTGATTACAAGTTATGCAATGCAAAATGAAACATTTAAAGAAATTGTATCAACGAAAAACATTAAAATTACAAATGCTGATGGAAAAACTAGATATTTAAAAAATAAAAACAAATTATTAAACAGTTTTGAAGGTTGTAATGGCGTTAAGACAGGTTTTACTGATGATGCTGGAAGGTGTTTAGTTTCAAGCGCAGAAAGAAATGGAATGAACGTTGTATGTGTTGTTTTAAATTGTGGGCCTATGTTTGAAGAATGTTCAAGATATATGCAAAACGCGTTTGATGAATATAAACTTTATGATTTAACAAAAATGTATAATTTTGATAAATCCATACAAGTTTTAAATGGGATAAAAGATAATGTTGAAATTTGCACTTATGGAAAATATTTGTATCCTTTGAAAGAGAGTGAACTTGATAGTGTAAAAATAACTTATAATATAGATAAAACATTAGAAGCACCTATTGAAAACAATCAAGAAGTTGGAGAAGTGAAAATTTATATTGATAAAAACTTGCATTTTTCTGAAAAAATATTTACAATAGAAAGTGTAAGGAGAAATTCTATTTGGCAAAAGTTTTTTGATATAATTGCCGAGTGGTGAATAGATTATTATGAGATTAAATAAATTTTTATCTTCTTGTGGTATAGCTTCAAGAAGAAAGTGTGATGAAATTATTTTAAGCGGTGCTGTAACAGTAAACGGCAAAGTTGCAAAAGAACTTGGAATTACAGTAAACGAAAAAAAAGACAAAGTTTTTTATGAAGGGAAACAACTTTTTCTCCCTTCTTCTTTTGTGTATATAAAATTAAATAAACCAAAGGGATATACTTGCAGTGCAAAAGATGAAAAAGGAAGAAAAACAATTTATGATTTGGTCAAAACAGAAGAAAGACTTTTTTCTATTGGAAGACTTGATTATGAAACAGAAGGATTGATTATATTAACAAACGATGGCGATTTTGCAAACAAAGTTGCTCATCCAAAATATTCTATTGAAAAAGAATATCATGTTACTATTGAAGGACCAATCAAAGAAAGTGAACTTGCTGTTTTAAGAAAAGGCGTGGTTGTTGATGGACAAAGAATGCCATCAGCAAGAGTTGAGTTTTTATCATCAGATGAAAAATATACCAAACTTTCTGTTGTAATAGATGAAGGCATGAATAGACAAGTAAGAAGAATGTTTGAAGCAATTGGCAAATCAATAAGACTTTTAAAAAGAGTTAGAATAGGCAAAGTTAAACTAGGTGGTGTAAAAAGAGGCGATTTTAGAGATTTGACTGACGAAGAGTTAAATTCTCTTGTGAGGGCAGAGTGAAAATAGCAATAATTGGAGCAGGTGCTTCTGGGTTATTTGCAGGTGGTTTGCTTGGAAATAAGTATGAAGTTACCATCTTTGATAAAAATGAAAAATGTGGGAAAAAGTTGTATATAACAGGAAAAGGCAGATGCAATCTTGCAAATGATTGTGAAAAAGAAGTGTTTTTTAACAATGTTGTAAACGGCAATAAATTTATGTTTTCTGCTATCAACCAAATATCACCAAAAGAAATTATTTCATATTTTGAAAATAATGGATTAAGAACAAAAACTGAAAGAGGTGGCAGAGTTTTTCCAGCAAGCGATAAATCAAGTGATGTTATAAAAACATTGCAAAAACTTTGCAACAAATGTTGCATAAAGCTTAATGAAGAAGTTAAGGCGATAGATTTTGATGGAAACGCTAATAAATTTGTTGTTAAAACTTCTGTAAATAATTATTATTTTGACAAAGTTGTAATTGCAACAGGTGGCAAAACTTATCCTCTTACAGGTAGTACAGGTGATGGTTACAAATTTGCAAAACAATTTAGACATAATATAATTGCTATAAAACCTGCCTTAGTGCCAATAGAACTTAATGACAGTTTTGTAAAACAATTGCAAGGGGTTTCTTTAAAAAATGTAACGTTGTATTGCGAAACAAACAAAAAAATATATCAATTTTTTGGCGAAATGATGTTTACTGATAAGGGGATAACTGGTCCTATCGTATTGTCAATTTCAAGTTATATAAATAAAGATACAGTAAAAAATTTATATATAGATTTCAAACCTGCATTATCAAAAGAACAATTAAAAGAAAGATTGGAAAGAGATATTTCTGAAAATAACAATAAAACAATGATTACATTAATAAAATCATATCTTCCAAAATCGGTTGGAGAAATATTTTTAAAAAAATTAAATATCCCTTTTGAACGAAAAGTAAAATCTTTAACATTATTACAAAAAAATCAGTTTGTAGACATGTTAAAAAATTTTGGTATTACATATAAAAAATTATATCCATTAGAAACAGGTATAATAACAAGTGGTGGTGTAGATTTAAAAGAAATAAATCCAAAAACAATGGAAAGCAAATTGCAAAAAGGCTTATATTTTATAGGAGAAGTTTTAGATGTAGATTGTTTAACAGGTGGCTTTAATTTGACAACTGCTTTTTCAACAGCTTTTGCTTGTGCAAATAACTTATAAGGAGAAAACTATGTTTCATTTTGTTCAATGTTTGTTGGCTTTGCCTGTAAGGTTAAGTTATCCAACCAAGTTTATAGGAAAAGAAAATATACCAAAAGGTGCGTGTATAATTGCAAGTAATCATACTTCAAATTTAGATGCTGTTATTCTTGCTGTTAATACTTGGGAAAAAAAATATTATGTAGCAAAGAAAGAACTTTTTAAAAACAAACTTGTTGGAAGTTTTTTAAAAAGTATGGGTGCAATAAAAATTGACAGACAAGCAACTGATATTCCTGCTATAAAAAATTGCATGAAAGTTTTGAAAGAAAATAAAAAACTTGTTATATTTCCAGAAGGAACGAGAACAAACAATCAGGATATGCAACTTGGAGAAGTTAAACATGGTGTTGCTATGTTCGCGATAAAAGCGAAAGTGCCTATTGTTCCTATGTTTATTGCAAAAAAACCAAAATTTTGGAGAAGAAACAGGGTAATGATAGGAAAACCTTTTACTCTTGAAGAATTTTACGGTAAAAAACTTGATAATGATGTTTTGCAACAAGCAAGTGAAGTTGTTGCTACAAAAATGAATGAAATAAGAGAAATAACTTTGAATTCTTTGACAAAAAAGAAATAATTTGTTAAACTTTTTTCAAAGGATTTTAAATTATGAGTGATGAAAAATTTGATTTGTATGCAATTGAAAAAACGATGACATCTTATAAAAAAGGACAAATGTTTGATGGAGTCGTTGTTATAAAAAGAGATGATGGCGCAATTTTTAATATTGGTGGAAAAAATGATGCATTTCTTCCAAAAGAAGAAGCTGATGATTTTAGTGATATTAAAATTGGCGATAGATTTAAAGTTGTTTTGACTAAATCTAAAAATGAAGAAGGTTTGATTGAAGTTTCAAAAAATATAGCAGATGAAAAAATATTACAAACACAAAATGCTTCAAAATTAAAGTTGGGAAGTGTTTTCTCTTTTGTGCCATCTGCATTTAATGATAATGGTTTAATTTCAAAAATGGGAGATTTTGAGATATTTGTTCCTAAAGATGAATCTTCAATAAAATTTTTAGATAAAAGAAGATGTGTTGGCAAACAATTTGAAGCAGTTGTAACTGAAATTGACAAGGAAAATAAAAAAATAATAGCAAGTATAAAACTATTAGAAGAACAAATAAAAAAGACAAATGAAGAATTGTTTTGGAATTCAATATTTATAAATAAAATTGTAAAAGGAAAAATAAAAAAGATAATGCCATATGGTGTCTTTGTAGATGTAGGCGGAGTTGATTGCTTTATGCATATTTCAAATATCTGTTATAAACACATTTCAAACCCAGAAGAAATTGTTAAAGAAGGGCAAGAGTGCACTTTTAAGGTAATTGAAGTTGATAGAGAAAATAAGAAAGTTGCATTAAGTATGAAAGCTCTTGAAGAAAGTCCAAAAACTAAGGCGATAAAAGAACTTGAAATTGGAAAAGTATATCAAGGGCAGGTTGTTAAAATATTAAAATTCGGAGCTATTATTAAACTAGAAAATGGTGCTACTGGATTGTTGCATATAAAAAATGCCACAGAACAAAACAATAAACAAATATACGAAATAGTAAAACTTGACCAAGAGGTTAATGTAGAAGTTTTAGAAAAAGATGCTGACGAAGAAAAAGTTTCTTTTAAGTTAATTTCTAATATATAGTATTTATTATGTATTGCATAATACTAAATATACAAAAAATAAGTGCTAATTAAAAATCAAATAATGTAATTTTAGAAATTTGAAAAGCATATTGGTTTATGAAAAAATCATTAAGGTGCAAAATGCACCTCGTGCTGATGTGGCTCAGTCGGTAGAGCAACTGATTCGTAATCGGTAGGTCGCGGGTTCGATTCCCGCCATCAGCTCCATAGATAAATAAAAATTTGTAAAACATATTTTTATTTTCTGTTGTTTGTTTGACTTTATTTCAAGTATTTGATAAATTATAAAAAAGGGGGATAAAGGAAAGAAATTATGATTGGTGGAATAATTACAATCTTGCTTGGTATTTGCTCTTTTGTCATGCTTACTCAACCAGCCTTTTCATTTTATGGTGGCGAAGGGAACGAACTAGCAAGTTGGTTCAAAGATTTGTTTAATGATAATTTAACTTCGAACGCTTCGGGTTATGATTTACTAAAATTTGAAGAAAATCAAGACATATTATGGCTACTAGGAAATATCTTTTTAATTATTGCAATGGTATTTTGTGGGTTAATGTTGTTGTTTACTATTATAAATTTAATTTCACAATCTTGCGGTAAAGATAAGGTGATAGGAACACGAGTATTTGCTATTTTGTTTTTCGTATTTGCTTTTGTTTCGGCAATAATGTATGTTCTTTTTGCAAATAAAATTGTTAATAGTAATATAGATAGTATGATAGATGCAATTAAAAATGGTGAAGTTGTATTTACTATTGGTTATGGTATGATTTGTTTTGTTATTGCTTCGTTATTATCAATGTTTTTTGCAAGTGGAAAGAAAAAAAGGAAATAAAATATGGAAAATTTAGATTTGTTATCAGAATTACTTGAAACAAGTGCAACAGCATGTGAAAAGTTTTTGAAAAGTGAAATATCATTAAATGATGGAGAAGTTGAGCTTTGCCAGAAGTATAGCAAGGATGGTCAGCAACTAATTAAAACTTTGATTAATGATACATTTGAAGAATTTAAAGAAAAATTTAATATAGATTTAAACGATGTTTTGGATTATGATTATCCAAATAATATGGAACTTGTGGTTGCACTAAATTCTTTATCTATAAATGTTGGGGCATTATTGTCTTGTGAAGATGAAAAAATACAAGCTATGTATTTAGAGAAATTAGCAAAGTCTATAAATACAATTAAAGAAATTTATATTTCATTATTTGAAAATTAAAAGGGGAAAATCTCTTTTAATTTTTTTTGTGCGTATAAGGAGGAAAATTATGTTAAATATTGCTATTGATGGACATGTTGGAAGTGGAAAAAGTACACTTGCAAGCGAACTTGCAAAAATTTTAAATTTGAAAATGTTAAACACAGGGGAGATTTATCGTTCAATTGCTTGCTATTTTAAAGAAATGAATATGGAAATTAACGAAGAAAATATAAAAAAATTTGTAAGCAATTTAAATATTGAAATATCTTTTGATAGTGGAGAACAGGTGGTATATGTTAACAATAAGTGTTTTAAAGGCAAATTAAGAAGTGAAGAAATTTCTATGTTAACTTCAAAAATTTCTCCCTTTCTAGTTGTCAGAGAAAAGGTTTTAAAACTTCAAAGAGATTTTGCTAAAAAAAACGATTGTGTTATGGAAGGAAGAGATATTGGAACTGTCGTTTTACCAAATGCTGATTTTAAGTTTTTTGTTACAGCATCAGAATTTGTAAGAGCTCAAAGAAGATACGACCAATTAAAAGATAAAACCAATGCTCCATCATTTGAAGAAATTTTAGAAGATTTAAGGCAAAGGGATTACAATGATGAGCACAGAAAGGTTGCACCATTAAAGCCTGCTTTTGATTCAATTATATTAGACACTAGCGATATGACGTTAGCACAGACTGTTGAATATTGTTGTGATATTATTAAAAATAAAAAATAATGCAACTTCTCTAAAAACAAAAAAACTTCAATTTCTTGAAGTTTTTTTGTATTTTTTATGTTTTAGATAATTGTTAATTTTTATAAATATATTCAAATTATCTTACTTATTTTGAAATCATTATATTTCAATTTCATCATTTTCATTTGCATTTTCATTTACATAAATTATGCTTTTAAAAATATCTATAATATTTTCATATTCGTTTTCATTGATAAATAAATTATCAATAAAAATATCTTTGTTTTCTACAACATCAAAATAAAATTTCAAAAATTGTTCAAGTTTATTATTATTTACCAATTCATTAATAACTTCTCTTGAGTTATATTTATTTTGATAATGCAATGATTGTTTTAAACTTTTTATTGAATTGTTTAAAGTATCAGTTTTTTCTTCAATGTATTTTTCATCATTGTCAAAATCTCTATATTTGTCAAATAATTCTTTTGCTTTTGTTAAAGTTGTTGCCATTCTAATACTTGGATCAGGTTTTGTAAATGAATAATCATAACGTTTTTTTGGTTTTATTTCTATAATTATATCTCTATTTCCATTGTTTGGAGTAAAGATAGAATAATACTTTTCTCCTATTTTTATTTCAGTGTATGTTCCATGTGATTCAAGTCTTTTGTGTTTAGGTGCTAGCATATTTTTCCCACTCAATATTTTTTTAACATTTCTTTCCATTTTTGTATCATAATCTATTCTTCTGTTTTCATCTATGTTCATATCATAAATCATAAGTATTCTCCTTTGTTTTTAATTAATCATATTTTACGATAAATTAACTGTTTTGTCAATGTGTATTTTTATTTTTTTTGAATTTTTACTAAACCAGCACAACAACGGGGTAGGGAGTATCGCGGATAAGGTAAAAAAAGTATAAAAAAAGTAAAAAAAGATGTAAAAAAGTGTT
>CALVNR010000008.1 GCA_944349905.1 uncultured Clostridia bacterium
TCTCCAAAACTCCAGAGGAGGGTTCGATTCCTTCCACCCCTGCCAAAAAACGCCATTTAATTTGGCGTTTTATTTTTTTTATTTATGGAATCGAACCCCACGGGTTCGAGGCTGTCGCCCTGACCGCGAACAAGTCGCTCCCGGCTTTGGCTAAAAACAAGCACACAGGCTTGTCTTCTTTACGCGTCGCCCCTTCCACCCCTGCCAAAAAACGCCATTTAATTTGGCGTTTTATTTTTGTTTAATACTCCAACCCTAATAAATAATCTGTTGAAACTTGAAAATATTTTGCTAAAATAATTAACATTTGACAACTAGGTGATATAGCATTTGTTTCATACTTAGCAATAGTAGATTTATCAATATTCAGATCTTTTGCAAGTTTTTGTTGAGTTATTCCCCGTTCCTCTCTCAATTCTTTAATTCTTTGACCAAAATTTTCCATATTTATACCTCTATTCTCTTTACATTCTGACACAAAATCAGTAAAATTACTTATATACTGATTATTAGTCAGCACGGAGAATATATGTATACAAAAATAATTTTAATGATAGCAAAAGATATAAAAAATATTGTTGACTTAAAACTTATAGAAGATTATTTTTATCTACATTATTATTTATGTAGATATATAAGAAATAAATATTTATGGAATAATAAATTTTTAAAATTATATTTTCAAAAATGTTATAATATTGAAGATGTTGACGATATTTCTTTTTTGATATTAAAAGACGTATTAAAAAAAATAAAGGTTGAGCCAACCTTTTAAAAACCCAGAGAAATCAAAATCGCTTTATTTACTTCTCGCATTTTATCAGCAGACAATGTGGTAACTTTTTCTTTGAGTCTTCTTTTATCAAGAGTTCTTATTTGTTCCAAAAGAGCAACAGAGTTTTTAGGTAAATTATATTTTTCAGCAGACAAGTCAATATGAGTTGGAAGTTTTGCTTTTGTAAGTTGACTTGTAATCGCTGACACAATAACAGTAGGAGAATATTTGTTTCCAACATCATTTTGTATAACAAGGACAGGTCTAACGCCACCCTGTTCACTACCAACAACAGGGCTTAAATCAGCATAATATATTTCACCTCTTTTTACTTGCTCTACCATTTTCTCCTTTCCAAAAATCATATAATTCAACTTTTTCAAGGTCGTCATCTTTAATGAGAGAAAAATCAAAATTTTTCATAAGACCTTCTAATAGCATTTTATGTTGATTATCAAATAAATTTGCATGGTTTTGATAAGAAATAATATCATCATAATCTCTTTTGACTTTTTTCGCATATTTTTGCAAATGCAATACATATTCTTCTTCGTTTTCCATAATTATCTCCCAAAAATTTAAATAATAAAACAATAAGTTTGTTTTATAATGTAAAAAAAGCATGCTTTTTATACATGCTTAAATTATTACTGCAACTGCAACAACTGTTTTAGGTGTATGAGAAAGTGAAACTTCAATTTGTTTTTTAGAATAAAGTTTTTCAAACTTGGATTTTGCAATACCCAAAAGTTTTACATATGGTTTTCCATTTTCATCATGACATAGCATTATATCTTTAAAACTAACACCACTAGATTTACCTAAACCCAAGGCTTTCATTACTGCTTCTTTCACACTAAACAAACTGGCTATTCGTTGTTGTCTTAAACTTTGGCATTTTGCTTTATTAATATGCTCTATTTCTTCTGGAAAAGCTATTCTATTTAGAAACTCATCACCTTGATCAAATCTTTCAACTTCATCTATATCAATTCCTATCATTAGAAACTTCCTCCCAAACTTTTGCTATCATTTGAAAACCAAAACCCTTTCCTGCAAGATGATTAAAAAACTTTTGCTTGGTATTTATATTGATTTCTTTGTTTTTTAAAAATTTTTCTGCTAATTTTTTACATAAAATTTCTTCATCTTCTTCGTTAAAATTTTCTTGTAAAAGTCTTTCAATAATATCGCTATCTATTCCTTTTGACAAAAGGTCATATTTAATTTTTTTCTTGCTTTTAGAGTTTGAAGCAAACGAAATAAAATTTTCAGCATATGACTCGTCATTTATATAACCATAATCTTTTAATTTTTCTATTGCTTTTTGAATACAAGAATGTGGATACTTTTTTTCTTTTAAAAAATCTTTTAACATTTTTTCTGATTTCATTGTTTTGCTTAACAAATTAAGTGCTCTATTAAAGCAAGCAAAATCACCATTTTCAATTAATAATTCATCAAAAAATTTTTCATCAAAGCTTTGCCCTGTTTTTAGACAATGCCTAGCAAGAATTTCTGCTTCAAAAACGCCAAAATTCTCATCATCTACAAAAAGATAATAACGATTGCCTTTTCCTATTTTTTTTATTTCTGTTATAGTTTTCATTTTACAAGTTCTCCTGCAACCTTACTATAAATTCTTACAAGTCCACCTGCTCCTAATTTTATACCACCAAAATATCTTACAACAAATATAGCAACATTTTGCAAATCTTTCTTTTGCAAAACATTTAATATAGGTCGTCCCGCTGTTTGAGAAGGTTCTCCATCATCAACGGCTTTTTCATAAAAAGGGTTTGCTATTCTCCCTGCCCAGCAAATATGAGTTGCTTTTTTGTGTTCGTTTTTTAAAAAATTTAAAGCTTCTTTTAAACTATTTTCATCCCTGCAATAAAGCATATAACCATAAAATTTTGATTTTTTCTCAATCATTTCAACAGTTTTGTCAAATTCAATCATTATTTCACAACAACCTTAACAAAATTCTTTTTACCTTTTTTAAGAAGCAAGCTATTATTTTCAAAATCGCTAAGTTTTACAATTAAAGCAAAGTCCGTAACTTTTTGACCTTTCATTGAAATTCCGCCACCTTCAATCATCCTTCTTGCTTCGCTTTTTGAAGAGCATAGTTTTGTAGCCACGAGCAAATCACAAATTCCAATACCACTTTCAATGTTTTGCTTTTCAATTTCAAATTCAGGTGCATCATCTCCACCCTGAGCAAACAAGTTTTCTGACATTTGTTGTGCCTTTAAAGCATCTTCTTTCCCTCTAACAAATTCTGTTATTTTAAAACATAATTCCTTTTTTGCTTTAACAATATCATTTTTGATTAATTCTCTTATTTTATCCATAGGTTCATCAGTAAATAGAGCAAACATCATTTCAACACAGGCATCAGGTGTTTGATAAATTCCTTGGTAGAAATCATATGCCGATATTTTGTCTTTGTCAATCCAAATAGCGCCTTTTTCAGTTTTTCCCATTTTTTTACCTTCTGGTGTTAATAATAAAGGATTTGTTGCACCAATAAGTTGTACATTTTCATTGTTTGCAAAATTTAGTTTTCTTCTAAGTTCTACACCTGCAACAATATTACCCCATTGGTCAGCACCACCATATTGAAGAGTACAATTATATTTTTTATTTAAATGTATAAAGTCATACGCTTGCATAGGCATATAACCCATTTCAAAAAATGTTAAACCACCTTCTTTAATTCTATTAGCATAAATTTCACTCGACAACATCTTATTGACATTAAAATGAACTCCTACTTCTCTCATAAAGTCAACATAATTTAAATTTTCAAACCAATCTGCATTATTGACAATTTCTGCTTTATTTTCTCCTTCAAAGTCCAAAAAGATAGATAAAGATTTTTTTATCTTTTCAATATTTTGATTTAGTTGTTCTTTTGTAAGCATTGCACGCATTTCAGTTCTTCCACTTGGATCTCCAATAGACGCAGTTGCTCCACCCATTAAAAGTATTACTTTATGCCCTGCCTGTTGAAATCTTCTAAGAACACAAAAAGGAATACTATGTCCGATATGAACACTATCCATTGTAGGGTCAGTACCCTCATACAATGTTATAGGTTGTCCACTCTCTAACATCTTTTTCAACCCTTCCTCATCAGTACATTGGTATAAAAGCCCTCTTTCTTTTAAAATATTAAATAAATTTTTATCTGTCATATTTTCCTCCAATAAAAAAGCACACTTTGTCTATTTTAGGACGAAGTGTGCATTCGTGGTACCACCTAAATTCAAGCATTGCAGTATTTAACTTATTATCATAAACATAAAAAGTTAAATTAAAATGCTCCTTATTATACCAATTCGCTGGCAAACGCAAAACTTGAAATAATTGTAATTCAATATATAATTCCCAAAAGATTTTCACCAACCATCTTCTCTCTAAATGTAAAATTATAATCTACTTTGATTACTCCACCATTTTGATTTATGCAAATTTTAACATAAAAAAAAGTTATTGTCAATTATTTTTTAATGCCAATCAATAGGTTCTTTACCATTTTTTATTAAAAATTCATTGCATTTTGAAAAATGTTTGCAACCAAAAAATCCACGATATGCTGATAAAGGACTAGGATGTGGAGCTTTTAAAATCAAATGTTGATTTTCAATTAAAGATTGAAAACTCTGAGCAAAACTTCCCCAAAGCATAAATACAACCGGGTTTTTCTTTTTCCCAATCAATTCAATAATTTTTGATGTAAGTTTTTCCCAACCTTTATCTTTATGTGAATTTGCTTGCCCCTCTCTCACAGTTAAAACTGTATTAAGTAAAAGAACTCCTTGCTTTGCCCATCTAATTAAATTTCCAGAAGAATTGCATTTTATTGATAAATCACTTTCTATTTCTTTAAAAATATTCACAAGAGATGGTGGGAGTGGAAAATTGTCTGGAACAGAAAATGAAAGACCTTGCGCCTGCCCCTCTTCATGATAAGGATCTTGTCCAATAATAACAACCTTTATATCATCAAAAGGCAAATAATTTAGTGCATTAAAAATATTTTCTTCTTTTGGAAATATTGTATGTGTATTATATTCTTGCTTTAAAAAAGATTGCAAAGATACAAAATAATCTTTTGCAAACTCATCTTTTAAAAGCTGATACCAATTATTAGTAATTTTTATCATAAAATGATTATAACATAAAAAACAAAAGTTTCAAAATTAATCTGAAATAAGTTCTTCAAAAGTACATTCTAAAATTTTTGTAAGTTTTGCAAGATAAATTAGACCCGGTTCTATTTTTGCATTTAACCATTTCGAAACGGTCCCCTTACTGCAACCTACTGCTTGGGCAATTTGTATTTGTTTAAGGTTTCTTTCCTTCATTAATATTTTTAAGTTTTTGCTAAAATTTGACAAATATTTCACAAATTCTCCTTTTTTCAACAAACACATAAATATTTTAACTTACATAAAAGGTTAAAATATAAAATCTTCCTATAAGAAGATTTTGTATTAAAAAAGACAATAAAGAATTTCTTTATTGCCTTAATTTTTTTCAAATTGATTATTAATTTCTCGGTAAAAATATTTTTTATCATATAAAATATTTTCAAGTCTCATTCCTTTTGTCCCACGAAATTCATTATTATACCTAAGTCCAAATTCACCCAACAACTTATTGTAATCAATTTTTCTTTCTTTTATAATATTTGAATAAACACAAGACATAACATAATTTGCCAAATATATATAGTAATATGGATTTTCTTGTTGTTGCAATTGGTGTAATTTTTTTGTCAAATAATTATTTCTCTCTTTAAAATTTGGTCCATTTTTAACAAAAAATGTATTTACCAAAAATTTTTTATTTGGAAATAAATCTTGATTTTTAGTATTATCATTTAAAGAAATTTCATAGCCAATAATCAATTTATTTTTATCACATAACTGCCTTATTGCAATTGAATTTTCTTGATTTGAAATTTTAATTTTTAATCTTTCTTCACAAAATTCAACAATGTCAGCAACCAATTCCATAATAACACTTTTATTTGGAAAGACATCACTATAATTGCACATAAAAGATGTATTTTCATTGTAAAAATAGTCTTTATTCAAATTATCTTTTGGCAATCTAGTCCATAATCTTTGATTTTTATTCTCCATGCTTATCCCTCTTATTCTTTTTCGTTTTCTACTTCATCATAAAAATAATTTCTATCTAAATAAATATCGTCTATTGATAAATACTTAGTTTCAACAAAACTATTATTATACTTTATTCCGTTATTCTCCAAAAATTCACTCATATCTTTTTCTGTATTTATGTATTTTAACTTTTCTGAAATACAAAATAAAAAATTTGTCAAATAAATATAATAATATGGATTTTTGTTTTGTTGTATTTGTCTTAACCTTTTTGTTAATTCATCATTTGTACTTCTACCTTCATCAGGTTTAACAGTAAAAGCATTTATAGTAAAACACATACTTGGATAATCTCTATTCCTAGAATATTTGTTTATGTTAATTTTAGCACCAATAACTTTTCCTTTCGTATCATATGTTTCACTAAAAACCAAGCCATTTTCATTATTCGCAATCCTAATTCTTTTTTCCTTACAGTAATCCCTAAAAATTTCCTTTATTTTGTCGGCATAACTTATATCAACCATAACATCATTATAATCACAAGCAAAATAACCATATGAATTTTGGAAAAATTGTTTATCTTTTATTTCTATCTTATCCCAATCATAAGATCCTTCAAGTTCATCATCTTTATTAATTTCTGATGCTGTATCTATCCCCTTTTTATGTAAGCAGTCTTTCTCAGGCACTTCTTTTATTATCTCAACTTTTTCTTCTTGTTTTGGTTCTTTTATATTTTGAACAAAAGTAGTATTTTTTGAAATTTCTTTTTGAAATTTTATAACTTCATTTAAAATATCTATTGTAATAAAAGTATCCATTTGCCCAACTTTTGATATCAATCTATCACTACTTATTGGTTGGAACAAATTTAATATTAAATAACTTTCAGTAGCACCAGTTTCTTTTAAATATTCTTTACTAAAACAATTTATATCAATAGGTTTTTTACTATATTTTTTATCATTAGAAGATGTTGAAAGATAAGTTCCATAAACAAGTCCGGCATTCTCATCTTTAGCAAAAACTAAAAAAGGTCTGTTTTTGGCAAAAGTATTGGCTCCAACAACAATAGTGTTTTCAACAGTATAAATATCACCTCTGTTTACTGTTTTTAAATCAACTTGGTTGTTAGTTTTTAAAATAATAAAAGAATTGTCACCTGAATTAATATTTAAAACTTGTTTCATAAGGTTTAAATCAAGGCCAATTTGCTCATTAGTCAAATATTGAGAATCATATATATTGTCAAAAACTAAATTAGCAAAACATTCCTTTGCACTCTCAATTTTTTTATTGATTTCAGTTAAAGCAGTGTTATTATAAATTTTTAGATATTCTTGAACTAATTTTTGTTTCATTTTAGGATTTAATTCATCGCAAAAAATGTATCCATTTTGAAATTTAAATGTTATGTCCACTTTTGACTTTCTATTCCTAAAAACTATTTCGGCTGTATCAATATTGTCAATTTCTAAAATATTATATTTTACCAACGCCCATTCACTTTCTTTTAAATCGGCACCTTTTCTTATAATTTTTTGAAGTTCTTCTAGATTTGGTATTATTTTCATATATACTCCTATTATAAAAAAGCTTTGATTTTGAAATAACAATTTCAACACCAAAGCTTATAAATTATTCTTCCGTATCAGTTGTATCAGCATTTAACTTTTCAAGCATTTTTTCATGATTTGCAATGCTTGCTTTAAGTTCAGCATTTCTTGAAGTAAGCAAATTAAATATTTGTTCAAGCAATGGATATCTTTCTTGATTTTTGTTCATAACTTCTTGACAATGTTCAACTGAAAGTTTAAGTCCATCAAGAAGGTCAAGGTCTTCTGAAAGCTTTTGCGCTTTTTCTTGGTCAATATCAGCAATATTATTTACACCATAAAGTTCAACTTTTTGTTTTGCAACAAGAGCTTCTCTTCTACGAAGTTTTTTCTCATCGTTTTCAAGAGTTCTTTTTACCTTTCTTAATGGTATAAATTCTTTTTTACATTTTCTAAGTTCTTTTTCGTTTGCTTTTAATTCGTCTTTTTCGTTTGCAATGATTTCTTGCAATTCTTCAACTGTATAACCTACTACACTGTCAGTTGAATCTTGACTTTCATCTGAATTTTCCGAAATTTCTTCTTCATTAGAATCAACAGTTTCTTCTTGATTGTTTTCAACTGATTCTTCTGTTGTCTCTTCTGTTAAATCAACTTCTTCACTTTCTTCTTCGTTTTCTTCTTCATTCTCTTCATCTTCTTCATCTTCATTCATAGATTGAGAAAGACGACTTATTCTATCTAAAATTTCTTGTCTTCTTTTTGCAATTCTTTCAGCTTCTTCGTTCTCAATAGTTTCAGTTGTTTCAGCTGGTTGTTCTTCAACAGTATCTTCAACAACAGGTTCTTCAACAACAGGTTCTTCAACTTCTTCTACCGGTTCTTCTATATTTTCCTCTACGATAGCTTCTTCTTGTTCATCTTCTGGGTTGTAACTTTCTACTTTTCCACCACTGAGTAAAGCAGCAGAATAATCAGGATCCTTTTTTATTCTTTCAGCATCATCTGGAAAATTTTCCATCAAATATTCATTTATTTTTTGTTTATCCCTTTTTGTTTTGTTTTTAATCAATTCATCATCCTTCTTGCCATGGCTTGCAAGACTCATAAATAAATCGCCTATAAAATAAATCAAAAATCCTCCGGCAATGATAATACCTAAAACTATAACAACTGTTACGATAACTGTACTTGTCATAATAATACTCCTTTTTTCTTTTATACAGATTTTGGTGGAGACGGCGGGATTTGAACCCGCTTCCAAGAAACCAATTTAAAGTTTTTCTACGTGTGTAGTTTATGTTTTAAAGTTCATCAAAATAAAGTCCATAAACAAACGATTTTGACTAGCCTTTTAAATTTTCCATAACTAGAAAGACAAACTTGTTATAGAGTATGGCTAAATTAAACCCTACATGCAAACAGCCACTTTACATAAGAGCCGGTCAAAGAAGTTGACCAAAATTTTTGTGTTACTTAGGCAGCCATAGCAGCTGTGTTGTAACTAGATTGATTGTTTGCGTTTATTTACGCTGTCCATTTTTAGGTAGGCCTGGACGACTACCACACGCTTTACGCTTTAAAAACAATTTCCTGTCGAAACCAATAACGCCCCCGAAGTGGTGTTAAAAGTTTTTCAACTCGCGTTCTATGTCCCTCTTTACAGCTTTTTCTTTAAGGACATTTCTTTTGTCATAAAGTTTTTTACCTTTTGCAAGCGCAATTTCAACTTTTACCAAACCTTTATCATAATAAACTTTGGTTGGAACGATTGAATAACCTTTTTCCTTTTTATTGCGTTCTAATTTTAGTATTTGACTTTTATGCAAAAGAAGTTTACGGTCAGGTTTTGTTTCCACCGAATTTGAAGTTATCTGATAAGGTGCTATGTAACAGTTTTTTAAAATCGCTTCTCCATTTTTTATAACAATATATGAATCAGACAAATTAATTTTTCCTGCTAACACAGACTTTATTTCATTTCCCTTCAAAACAATGCCTGCCTCAACCATATCTGAAACGAAGAAATTATGAAATGCTTTTTTATTTGTAGTTATGTTCTTCATCTCGCCTCCATTATACCATGAATAAAACACAATTTCAATACCCTTTTTTAAAAAAAAGGCAAAATTTATTGAAATTTTTGTAAAAACAACATATTTTCAACTCATTTTACCTTATAAAGTGCTATTTATGCAAGCATAAAATCAATTTTTCTTGTGTAAATATTTGAACTTACCAATTTTACTCTTAAATTGTCACCAATAGAAAAACAATGATGTTGTCCTTTCAATTTAAGTTGTTTTTCAAAGAACAGGTAACTATCTTGTGGCAAATCTTCAATTTTTATAAGTCCTTCTACTGTATTTTCCAGTTCAACAAAAATTCCAAAATTTGTTACAGAAGAAACAATAGCATCAAAATCTTGTCCTACTTTATCTTTCATAAGATATGCTTTCCAAAGGTCATCAACTTCCCTTTCACATTTTTCTGCATTTCTTTCAGTAACGCTAGATTGTTCTGCTGATTGATATGCAAATTCTTCAAGTACTTCTCTTCTTTGTTTTTGAATATTCTTTTTGTGCAAAAATTCTTTAATAATTCTATGGATAGTCAAATCTGGGTATCTTCTAATTGGAGATGTGAAGTGGCAATAATAAGTAAGTCCCAAACCAAAATGTCCCAAACATTGATTTGAATATTTTGCTTTTTGCATTGACCTTAAAATAATTTTGTTCGCCGTTTTTTGATAATTTTGTCCTTCAATTTCTTCAAGCAAAGATTGATAATATTTTGAAGTAATATTTTCAGGTAATGCAGGAGTTTTTATACCAACACCTTGCAAAAATTCCAAAACAGATACAGTTTTTTCTTTTCTTGGAGATTCATGAATTCTATAAACAAATGGTATCTTTTTGTCACAAAATTCTTTTGCGACAGTTTCATTTGCAAGAACCATAAAATCTTCAATAAGTCTATGAGCAGAGTTTCTTTCTCTTTCTTTCAAATCAACAGCCATGCCGTTTTCGTCAAAAATAAATTGTACTTCTGGTATTTCAAAATCCAAACTACCTTCTCTTGTCCTTTTATTTTGCAATATTTTTGAAAGTTCTAACATCATAAGCAAGTCATTTTTAACTTTTTCAGCTTTTTGGCTAGATTTTTTGTTACATAAAACTTTATAAACTTCTGTGTAAGTCAATCTTGCACAACTTTTTATAACACCTTCACAAATTTCGTGTGAAACAACTTCACCATTTTTATTTACTTCCATTATACAAGAAAGTGTCAATCTTTCTACTCCTTCATTTAAAGAGCATATTCCATTTGACAACTTAATAGGCAACATTGGTAAAACAGAAGTTGGAAAATAAACGCTAGTTCCCCTATTGTATGCTTCTTCATCTAATGCTGTGTCATATTTTACATATTCACCTACATCAGCAATATGAACAGACAAAATGTAATTGCCTTTTTCATTTTTTCTAATTGAAACAGCATCATCAAAATCTTTTGCATCTTCGCCGTCTATTGTAAATGTTGTTTCATTTGTAAAATCTTTTCTATTTTTCTTTTGTTTTTCAAGCACTTTGTCTGGAATAGATTTACACTCTTCCATAACACTTTCAGAAAAATTTTCATACAAATTAAATTCTCTTATTATTCCAAGTTCGCAAGCTTTAATGTCGCTTTGAAGTCCTAAATTTTCAACTACTTGTGCAGAAACATTTTTAGGATTTCTAATTAATTTTACAACCACCCTGTCGTTTTCTTTAAATTTTTCTGGCGAAGAAATAATTTTTATTTTAAATGGAATGTGATTGTTGTCAGGTTCCAAAAAATAATTTTTTCCTATTTTAACTACAACCCCCACTATTTTTTCAAGCGGTTTATAAATTCTGACTACTTTACCATCTGTTCCTTCTTCGCTTGAAGAAAGAACTTTAACTATAACATAATCTCCATCAATAGCCATACTTGTTAAATTTGCAGGAATAAATATATCTTCTTTTTCTCCCAATCTGTCAGTTTGAACAAATCCAAACCCTTTACTGTTTCCAATAAAAAGTCCTTTTACATAACCATGAGATGGCACAGTAATAAATTTACCCTTTCTTATCTCAAATATATCGCCACTATTTTGCAATTTATAAAATTGTTTTTTTACTTCATCAATAGAATAGTTATATGTTTTTGATATAAAAGAAAAAAGATTGTTCAGCCCGGAATAAGCCAAACTCTCTTTACTTAACAATGAAAATATTTTTCTTTTGATATCCATAAACTACCCTAGCCCACCGTATTGATAAGAAGTGAACAGAAGAACAAAATAGTGCAAATGATAATTATACTTGCCATAGCGATAGTAATTTTTTTCAATATACCATCTCTTGACGCACCTTTGTTTTGAGAATAATAACTTTCTTGACTTGCGCCAGTAAAAGCATCCATACCATTGTTTGAATCGTTAGATTGCATTAAAGTTGTAATAATTAAAACAAGAGCGCAAGCAATAATAATTCCAAAAAGGACATATCTCATTATAGGAACAAAAGTAGTTAAAAAGTCGCTTTGATTTTCTCCAGCCAATACCAATGATAAGTTTTTCATAATTTTCTCCCCTTAAACTAATGTAAAGAACCAAGCTATAAACAAAATTATAATTATAAGAAGAACGATTTGTCCCCAAAGAATTTTAATTTTTGTTTTGCCAAGTGATGCTTTGAGAATATTCCAAGCAATCATAAGAGCAAGTGCGCCCAGCATAACAAGAGCAATAATAAGGCCTGTTTGTCCCAAGCCATTTTTTATAGCAAGACCCCAATCTTGAAGTATTCCGCAAAGCAAACTTAAATTCATTTATAACCCCTTATATAGAAGATTATATCATTATTTTTATAATTTTTCAACATTTATTTAAGCATTTTTACGAAATTTTGATAAATTATAATATATAAATGTTTTTTAGTCAAACAAATAAAAACAAAACTCACAAGTTTTTAAATAAATAAACTTAAAACAAATAAAAAATATTACAAATTACGACAACATTCACTAATAAATTAAGATTAAAAATAAAATGACAAATATAACAATATGTTTTATTATTTTTTTTGTTTGTGATAAACTAAAATAGTGGAGAGTTAAATGAAAAAAACATATTATAATAGCAACCAATATCTTTCATTATTAAATCGTTATTTTAACTGTGCAAACTATCTTTCTGTTGCACAATTATATTTAAAAGACAATCCCCTTTTAAGAAAGCCTTTGTCTTTTAATGATATAAAAACAAAGGTTGTTGGACATTGGGGAACTGTTCCTGGTCAAAATTTTGTTTATACACACTTAAACAGAGTAATCAGCAAATATGATTTAAACATGATGTTAATTTCTGGACCTGGACATGGTGGCAATTTTTTTGTTGCAAACTCATATCTAGAAGGAAGATACAGTGAAGTTTATCCTGAAATTTCACAAGATGAAAAAGGATTAAAAAAACTTTGTAAACAATTCTCTTTTCCTTGCGGAATTTCCAGCCATGTTGCCCCTGAGACACCTGGCTCTATCCATGAAGGTGGAGAACTTGGTTACAGCTTAGCTCATGGCTTTGGAGCTGTTTTTGACAACAAAGATTTGATATGTGCAGTTATTGTTGGAGACGGCGAAGCAGAAACAGGTCCTCTTGCAACATCTTGGCATTCAAACAAATTTTTAAACCCAAAAACTGATGGAGTTGTTTTGCCAATTTTGCATTTAAACGGATACAAAATAAGCAATCCTACCGTTTTAGCTAGAATAAGCAAAAAAGAGTTGAAAAATCTGTTTTTAGGTTATGGCTGGAAACCTTGTTTTGTTGAAGGAGAAGACCCTATATTGATGCATAAAAAAATGGCAGATGCTATGGATAAATGCATTAATCAAATTAAAAAAATCAAAAAGAATGCAGAAAATGGCAAATTAAAAAGTCGCCCTATTTACCCAATGATAGTATTAAAAACCCCAAAAGGCTGGACTGGTCCAAAAGAAGTTGATGGCAAAAAAATAGAAGGTTCTTTTAGAGCACATCAAGTTCCTGTTGAAATAAAAAATGAAAATGATTTAAAAATTTTAGAAAATTGGTTAAATAGTTACAATATAAATGAAAATTTTGACGAAAACTTTAAATTAAAAGAGGAAATAAAAAATATTTTACCAAAAGGCGATAGAAGAATAAGTGCAAATCCAAACACTAATGGTGGAAATCTATTAAAAGATTTGAAAATGCCAAATTGGGAAAAGTTTGCTGTTGATTTTTCAAATCCAGGAACAGTAAAAGCACAAGATATGAAAGTTTTAGGTGGTTTTATTGGAGAGATTTTTAAACTAAATGACAAAAACAAAAACTACCGAGTTTTTAGTCCTGATGAAGCAATGAGCAACAGACTTTATGATATGTTTAATTTTGAAAATAGAGATTTTAATGCAGACATTATACCGTCTGATGAATACCTTTCTACAAATGGAAGAATTATGGACTCTTATCTAAGTGAACATATGTGCGAAGGTTGGCTCGAAGGTTATGTTTTAACAGGAAGACATGGTTTGTTTCACACATACGAAGCATTTGCAAGAGTTGTGGACTCCATGGTCTCACAACACGCAAAATGGCTAAAAATTTGCAATGAACTACCTTGGCGTGCTCCAATTTCATCATTAAACATTGTTTTAACTTCAAATGTTTGGCAACAAGATCATAATGGCTACACTCATCAAGAACCAGGTTTCCTTGACCATATAGCAAACAAAAAATCAGACATTGTAAGGATATACTTACCACCTGATGCAAACTGTTTACTTTCATGTTATGACCATTGTCAAAAATCAAAAAATTACATTAACACAATTGTCGCATCAAAACATCCTTCTTTCCAGTGGCTAAATGCAAAAGAAGCAAAAAATCACTGTGCAAAGGGTTTAAGCATATGGCAATGGGCTAGCACTTGCGAAAAAAATCCAGATATTGTCATTGCTTGTGCTGGTGATACCCCTACACTTGAAGCACTGGCAACTGTAACCATTTTGAAAGAAAAATTTCCAAAATTAAAAATAAGATTTGTCAATGTTGTTGATATAATGAAAATGGAAGCACACAATATGCATCCTCATGGATTAACACAAAGTGAGTTTGATAAAATATTTACAAAAGACAAACCAGTATTATTCAATTTCCATGGCTATCCAAGATTTATTTACGATATGCTCGCAACTAGAAAAAACAATAATTTTGAAGTTCATGGTTATATGGAAGAAGGCACCATAACAACAGCTTTTGATATGAGAGTCCAAAACAAAATTGATAGATTTAATTTAACTTTATCTGCAATGAAACTTTTAAATATCAACGATAAAAATGTTGAAAAAGAAATGCAAGACTTGCTTAAAAAACATAAGAAATATATTGCAGAAAACGGCAAAGATATAGAAGAAGTATCTTCTTGGCAATGGAAATAAAAATTAGTAAAAAATAAAATAGATAATTGAAAAATTATCTATTTTTTATTTAAAAATTTAAAAAACCTTTGATAATCATTTGCTGTGCTTCTTCTTCTGTTAATCCTAGCGTCATCAATTTCACAACCTGTTCTCCTGCAATTTTGCCAATTGCAGCCTCATGAACAAGTGATGCTTCTTTTGATTTAGCATCAATTTTAGGTAAAGAAATCACCCTTGCATCATCAAGAAGTATTCCATCACATTCAACATGCCCAAAAGATTTATTCTTTCCGATAACATTTGAAACAAATTCTTGAATAGAATTTCCTTTCGCCACACTATGACTTACTACTTCACACTTACTATTTTCCCCCAAAAGTTCCACTTTAAAGAATGTCTTTGCATATTGGCTATCAGTTGTCAAAATATTTTCTTTTATGTTAAGCAAACAATTATCAGAAAGTTTTACATAAGTTTTTCTAATTGTGCTAGATACGCCTTCTATTTGTAATGATTCAAAGAAAACCTGACTACCTTCTTTCATAAAAATTTTTGTGATAGGGTTTAAAATTTTCTTTCCTTCTCCATCACCGCTGCCATAATGCTTTTCTATATACTTTACTTTTGAATTTTTTCCTATATGAAAACTATGGATACCATCATGCTGACTATCCTTACAAGTATTGTTATGAATACCACAACCAGCAATTATAGTAACATCACAATTATCACCAACGTAAAAATCATTATATACAAGGTCTTTAAATCCACCCAAAGTCAAGAGAACTGGTATATGAACACTCTTGTTTTTTACTCCACTTTTTATTTTTATGTTTATTCCACTTTTGTTTTCTTTTGGTATTATTTCTATTTCTTTTGTTGAATTTCTTGCCAGCACCTCTCCATTCTTTCGTATGTTAAAAGAACCAACTGGAACTTTGTGTAGGTCAGCAACCTTTTCAAGCAAATCTCTATCAATTCTATCCATTTTGCTCACCTCTCAATCTACCACAACCATTGCCGTCAAGCAGTGGCAAAACTTTTCCCTTCTCTCCTTTGCAAACAACTTCACCATTTTTTAATAATATGATCTCATCTGCAATAGACAAAATTTGTTTTTGATGACTTACAACAATATTTATTTTATTTTTATTGTTACTAAAAATTTGCGTTAAATTATCAAAACTCCACAAATCAATTCCAGCTTCGGGCTCATCAAACAAACTAATTTTGGCATTTCTAGATAAAGCCATAGCAAGCTCAATTCTTTTTATCTCTCCACCAGAAAGTCTTTCATCTAGTTCCCTGTCAATATAATCCTTAGCGCATAAGCCAACTTTTGATAATATTTCACACATTGCAGATAAATTGTGAGACTTGCCCGCTGTAATATCTAACAAATCTTTTACTTTCAACCCTTTAAATGTTACTGGCTTTTGAAAAGCAATAGATACACCTTCTTTTGCTCTTTCGGTTATAGACATATTAGTCAAACTTTTTTTGTTATACAAAACATCGCCTTCATTTTGTTTTTCTATACCCATAATAATTTTTAATAAGGTTGACTTTCCGCTACCATTATTTCCTGTGATAACATAAAGCTTGTCATCAGAAAATGACAAATTAATATTTTTTAAAATTTCTTTTTTAACTCCGTTTTCATCAACTGAATAACTTAAATTTTTGATTTCTAACATGCTTTTATTATAATTTCTTTTTTAAGAATAGTCAATAAAATAAATAAAACACATTTTATTCTTGACAAAAAAGATTTGAATTTGTTAAACTATAAAGGTATTAAATACTTGGTAAGGAAAAACCAAGTAAAAAACACCGCTAATTAATAAGGAGGAAATTATGCAATTTTAATTAGGACGGAGAGAGTTTTCTCTCCATATGCTAACGTGGCGCAGTAGGTAGCGCATTACATTGGTAAGATACGGTTTTACCCTAAAAATTAACTTAAAAAATTGAATATGCTGATGTAGCTCAATCGGTAGAGCACTTCCTTGGTAAGGAAGAGGTAGACGGATCGTAACCGTTCATCAGCTCCACTTAAAACCCTTTATTTATAAGGGTTTTTTTGATGTTCGGATACCAATTTGTTGTCAATTTAGTTTATCAAAAAGAACGCAAATTTACAACGAAAATAGAAAGTTTTTAATAAAAAATCTTGTTTTTTAAAAAGTCATTTAAAACTATCTAAAATTATCTAAAATTAACGCATTTGTTGTCAAATTGTTGTCAAATTCAATAAAAATAAAAATGGAGCAAAATTTTGCTCCATTTTTACATTTCAAAATCTCTATTTTTCTTTGCTTTAAGTTTTGCTTGTTTTTCTTCTAACATTTTTTGTAATATTTCAATTTCTAATTCTTCTTCACTTTTTTCTTTTGGATTTAAAATTTCATTACTATAATTTCCTTCATCTATATGATATGCTGGAACATCTTTTGGTTTATAATTTTCATCATTTTCTTTTAATGTTTCATTATTAAATAAATTATCAATAATTTTTGCTCCCTCATCATCTAATTCTTTATCAATAACTGAATTATAGTGTAACTGTGTTGTCTTGGCATCTTTATGTCCCATTAAATGTTGGACATCTTTTATATTTCTCTTATTTTCTATTTGCATATTAGAAAAAGTTTGTCTTAACATGTGGCAATGTATACCAAATTCTTGTTTAAAACCAAATTTTTTAGTAAACCTATCAAACATTCTTCTTATTCCATCATAACTTTTAATTGAACCATCATCGTTACAAAAAACTAAGCTGCTTGGTTTTGTAAGATGAACACCTTTAACTTGTTCTTTACACCATTGAACTTTTTTCCACTGTTTTAAAGCATCAACAAGTAGTTTTGGCATTTTTATAGCCCTTCTACTGCAAGATGTCTTTGTAGTAGATATTATATCTTTTCTACCAATTATGTTTAAATCATCATCAAATTCTACATCTTCGGTTAAACCTTGCTCGACATATATTGCTTCTCTATCAAAGTCAACATTTTCCCATTTTAACCCTAACGCTTCTCCAACTCTTAATGAACCAAACATCATAACTAGCGATAAAGGTTTGATTATATCTGGGCCATAATCCAAACTCTTTATAAATCTAGCTCTTTCACTAACAGGTATCGCTTTGTAATTTTCTTTTCCTACTAAATTACCCTTTTTGTCAATAAAAGTTTTTTTCATTTTATTTGAAATTTTACATCTCATAGTTGGATTGTCATAAGCAAGTCCTTGCTCAATTAAATATTCAAAAAATTGGTTTAACAAGAATTTTATTCTTTTAGGCGTATTAGAAAAACCATTGTGATCCTCTAACGATTTTGTAAGCAACATTTGAATATCATTTGATTTTATACTGTCTATTGTTCTATCACCTAATGCTGGTTCAATATGATTTCTAAATGTTCGTATGTTTTGCTCAAATGTCCTAGATGAAACAAGTGTCTTTTTATAAATCCTTAACCATTCTTTCATCGTTGGACCTAATAATGCTTTATTGGATATAATGCTTCCTGTCACTAATTTATGTTTTAATTCGCTTAATTTTTGTAATACTTCAGCTTGTGAGTGTCCATAAACTGTTTTTCGATTGGGTTTTCCATCTGGTTTATAACCTAATAAAATAACTCCCGCCCATCGTCCATCTTTTCTTTGGATTATACTTCCTTCACCATTTGCCCTTCTTGCATTTCTTTTTTGTTTTCTAGCCATTATTTTTTACCTCCATTATTTTGAAGATAAGCCCATTTTGCAAATGCCAAAACACTTATTACTTTTCTTCTTCCTATTGTAGTTGTAGGAAAATCATATCTATTCATAAGAATTCGTGCATTTGTTTTACCTATTCCGGTAATTTTTACTAAATCATCACAATCCAAATAATCCTTATTGTATTTATCGGATAATCTTTTTGCTTCCGCTGATATTAGTTCTTCTGCTTTTATTTCCATATAACCTCCTACATTTCCTCTTGTTTTAAATCTTCTATATCACTGTTAATATTGGATATAACATCATCTATTGCACTCTCAAAATCACCTTTTTCAAGATTGCTTAAATTGTTATATCCATCAAGTTTATATAAACTATCGCTATATGTGTCATTTACAAAACATCTTATTCTGTCAATACCATCTTTACATGCTAGTTCTAACCAATATGTTACATCGTCATCATCTAAAAAATCCGATATTTCTCTAAAATAGCCAGCATAATCTGTTCCATAATCGCAATCAAAATCATTTAATAAGTTATATATTTTTGTATAAGTTTCATACTTATCATCAATTTCTTTAATTGATTCCTTTAAGTTGGATATTAAGTTTCTCCTAGCTGTTATTTCTTTCATTTTTATCCTCGCTTTTAAGATAATTTGTCAGTCTTTCCGCAACTCTTTTTATCATTACCGGCGGAACACTCATTCCACAAACATAAGCAATATTATCTGGATTATCAGATAAAAAATTGTAGTCCTGTGGAAAGGTTGAAATTGAAATCATATCTTCTTTTGATAAAAATTTTTTATCACTCCATCGTATGTTGTTACAATGAGCAGTTATTGTTGGTGCAACTTGATTATCATAAACAAAACAATAATTAAAAAAAGAACTCTTACCGCGTAACTTTCTGCAAGCGTTCTCTAAATTTCTATCACCGTATTTGGCACAATTGATTAGTGTCATTAAATTATCAGAGATTTTAATAGGCGAACCTTCTTTTGTTTTTATTTCTTCAAACAAAATTGGTCTATATAAAAAAGACATATTAATACTTTCTAAATCCACATTTAATCTTGTAGCTATAAAAAATACTCTATGTCTTTTTTGTGGTATTCCCATTTGTTCGCCTTTTAAGAGCCAATGTTTTACCTTATATCCTATTTCTTGAAAATGCTTATAAATATTTTGAACATACTTCCAAGCATTACCTTTGGTTAGTCCTTCTACATTTTCCATAACAACAAACTTTGGTTTTAACTTATTTACAGTTTCTATGAACACGAAAGACAAATCATCTAGTATTTGTTCTTTTTGTCCCTCGCGAAATTTCTTTTTCTTACCCCAAGTTTTCTCACGTTTTCCAGCCATAGAAAATGTTGTGCATGGTGGACTTCCATCTAAAATATCTAGTTTAAACAATTCTTTTGGTATTTGTTCATTTGGAATTTTATTAAAATCTCTTATATCCATAACATAATTAAATTTAGGATTATGGTTAGCAAGATATATGTTATTCATTCTCTTATCTATTTCCAAACAACCAATAACATCATATCCTGCCAACTTATATCCCATTGTTGAACCGCCCCCACAAGCAAAACAACTAAATACTTTTAGTCCATTACTTTTAGGATAATCTTTCAAGTGCCAATACCAATCATTACTTTCTTTTGTTTTGTATTCATCAAATTCGCTACCCAACAAATCAAATATAGATTGTTGCATAGCTTAACCTCACATCATTTCTTCTTGTTTTATTTTTTTATTTATTCTCTCTATTATTTGATTAATACTATTTCTAAACTTATCTTCTTCTTGCACAAATGCTTGATTAGGGTCCTTAAATCCTAAATTATCAAAATCTAAAAACTTAATATGATTATCTCTAAAATACTCTTTAAGTTCTAAATTTGCTTTTTCCCCGGCCTCATCATTATCTAGTGCAAGAATATAAACTTTATTTTTATTCTTTTCTATATTTTTAAACTTTTCTATATTACAAGTGCTTCCTAGTGCAATTGAATTTGCATTAACAGTTTCAAAACTTAAACAATCAAACTCCCCCTCACAAATAAAACAAAAAGGAATGTTATTAACAAGAGCTTTTTTATTAAAAATATCAGTATGACTACCTTTTGATTTGTAATATCTCACATTACCTTCATTTGAAATATTGCGTGCTGTGTAACTATTATCTGTTATTGGTATAACAATTGCGTTTAATCCACCAGCAATAAAGTCAAATTTGTTATAACCCAAATTAAATTTATCAATTGTTTTGTCACTAATTTTTCTTGCTCTTAAATATTCTCTCGCTTGTTTATTTTCTTTTAGTTTTTTATGCCAATAGTTATATGCTTTATTGTAGTCCTTGTTTTCTTTCTCAATTTTATCTTCTTCAACAATCTTTTTTATTTGCCTAGGTGTTATCTTTTGTCCGTGACAAAAATATTGTAAAGCTCTGTTAAATGCTTCTTTTGGACCTACATTTTCAATTGCACATATTGCGTCAAATAAGTTATAACATTCACCACAACCAAAACAATATACTTTGTTGTCATCATAGTATTTCATAGACGCATTTACATCTCTATGATTTGGATTTATGCAATTAAACATTCTACTTGTATTAATATTATGACTTTCTAAATAACTTCTTAAATTACTTTTCAAATTTTCATAGTCTAAACTATTCAACTCATTTCCTCTTGATTTTTCAATTTCCTTTGTGCTTTTCTTCTATCTTGAATTTCAAAGTAAAAGAAGTCATTTAAATCATCTCTTGTTAAATCATAGTCTGTTTTCATAAATCTCCAATAAAAAGTTTCTAAAATCTTATCTTTTGGAAAATCACTTCGTCTGTATTTTTGACCATCATTCATCAAATATCCACATAAATTTTCCATTGCTTGTATTTCATAAGAATTATCATATATTTGATTTTTAGATAGTTTTAGTGTGTCATTTTTGTAATTATCAATTTCGGATTGTAATTCAGAAACAAAATCATTAAATTCTTTATCTCTCATTTCTACATCTCCTCATCATAATTTCGTTTTCTTTTTTGTTCTCTCTGTTTTTTCTTGTTTTCTCCTATCTCTTTTAAAATCCTTTGCACTCTTTTGTAGTGTTCTTCATTGTATTTTTCTTGTTTCTTGATATAGACATCAAGGTCCTTCATATCTTTTTCTTGCAATTCATACTTAATTCCACAATCACAAGAAATAAATTGCATACCACAAGCTGGACATCTTTCTATGTCGCACATATCTAAATGCTTTTCACCAACATGAACACCACAATCTCCACAAGTTGGATTTTCTTCATCACCCACCCAATCATCATCTTCATCACCAAAGAGAATTGGGTCATAAAGTTTTCCTTTGATTAAGTATTTAACTTCCATAGGTTCTCCTTTACTCCATACCACTATCATCTACATTTTGTATATATTGATAGTTATTTGATTTTTTATCAAATTTGAAATACCTTTTTGAATATGGCCATAATTCAAAACCTTTTTCATACGCTTCTTTGCTACCATCTTCATATTGTTCAACTTTTGTATATTCACCATTTGAAATTTCTATTTCTCCACAATAAACACAAATTTGTTCATCTGAGTAATCATATTCAAATACTGCATTAGGATAATCCTTTGATAGTAACTTTATTAATTCTGGAACAGGGTCCCATGGTGTTTCAAATATAATTTCGTTACCGTTTATTTCTGTTCTACTTGCGTTCCACTTTGTTCCCCAATTTTTCATTGACCATTCATACCAATCAATAACCCCATAATATACTAAATTATCAAAACACTGCTTTCCATAGGATAACACATCATCTTTTGTCTTAAAGCGTTCATTATTTTTAATCATTTCCTCAATTAATCTTTCTTGATGTTCATCGCTATATGAAATAAAATTTCCTTTGTTTAAAACTAATGCTGTTATATATTTTTGAAAATCAGGTGTTTTCTTTATTGAATTTATAAATAATCCCATACAAGTTGGAGTTGTTGTTGATAATTCTGTATTTCTTATACTTTCTGGCATAGGAATTATTTTCTCAAAATCCAATTGAAAACCATCTTCTTTGTTTTTATATGTGGTTATTCGATTTATAATATTTTGATAATTGTCATCAATTATTCGTAATCTGTTTCTTACCCAATTTGGCATTTTGTCCTCCTACATTTCCTCTTGTGATTGTTTTTTCTTTTCTTCTTTTAATGCTGTATCAGTCCAAAACCCATAAAAATCTTTTGGCCTTTTTATTCCTAATCTTTTATATTCCTTTGCTAAACCATCTTTAACTTTTTCAAAATCATCAAATGGATAATTCGCATATTCCCATTCTTTGTTTTCATTAAAGATATAAATATATTCAATCCAATCCCAATTTCTTAATTGTTCTAATGTGCAAATACGTGCGTCTTGGTCTTTCTCACCTCTATCTCGTCCATAAGCAACTACCACATCATCTTGTCTTTTATCATAATCAAATGAATGTGGTCTATTTGGATCAGGATTAACTTTTTCACATAAACAAGATATATTTCCTAAATTTAACAGTTCATCTAACTTTTTCTCATCATTATAATAGTCAATAAGCATTGCACCGTTATAAGTCAAATATCCGTCACTATGACAATAAATTGCTTTGTATTTATCTTTATCTATTTGTTTACAAATCAAGCTTCTTGTTGACATTTATTCCTCCTAAATTAAACTTTTATATTTGTCTTGATATAAATTCCAAGGCTCTGTGGTTTGATAGTAATTTAACAAATCACTATATACATAAATACTTTCTAAATTTGGACATCTTGAAAATGGCTGATATGCTGTTGTAGAACTTGCATATACTTGATTTTTTGATAAAAATGTTACTGTTTTTAAATTATCGCACCCATTGAATGTGCCTAATGTCATTTTGGTTAAACCTGCAGAAAGAACTACTGTTTCAAGATTTTTACAATTAAAAAAAGCGTAAGGGTCAATTTGTTCGACAGTGCTTGGTAAAACTAATTTTTTTAAATTAGTTCCCCAAAATGAACTGTCACCAATCACTTTAAGTCCTTCGCTAAATTCTATTTCTTCTAAATTTAAACAATCTCTAAATGCAAATAGTTCTATTCTTTCAATTGAACTTGGTAATATAATTTTCTTTATTTGTTTATTTCCTTCAAAAGCTTCTCGTGAAATTGATGTTATTTGAATATCCCTACCTTCAACAAAACTAGGTTTGTTGATTGAATAATCATAATTCCAAGGATATTGCTGAGAATAAATTTGATTATAGAAATCATAATATCCATCTGCCCCAGTTGTATAATGTTCTTGTAAAAATTCAAAAGCTTCACTTCTATTATTAAACGTTATACTACCACTAAAATTTGTTGTTTCTCCATAAGAATAAGAAAATGGTATTTCAACAACTTCATCACTACCAGAATATTTTGTTATTGTATTTCCACTAAATTCAAATCCTTCAACTGCAATAGTTGGTTCCAATTTTTCAAATGTTACTCTTTGAGTAAAAGCATATATAAACAAACAAAATACACCAAACAAAAGAATGAGTTGTCCCCAAGACATTATGGATTTTGTCTTTCCCATAGTGCGACCTCACATATAGTTCTCTTGTTTCTTTAACATTTCATCAAATAGAAAATCGTATTTATGCTCACTTCGTTCTTTCATTTCATCAAACATTTCTTTCATAGATGTCAATTCAAAGACGCCCATACACTCTATATTTTCATCATTTTCATCTGTTATTTCAAATCCAAAATATTGTGGGCACCCTCTGAGCCAATTATCATATTCTTCAACTTCGGTTTCAATCATAGTCCTACAAACATCATAACTGCCTATATCTTCCGCCATATTATGTTGTCTTAATGTTTCTTTCAAAATATAGACATATCCAACTTTACCACTATCCCAAGGGTCTTGAAAATCATGTGTTGATATAGTAAGTCCTGAATGGTCTAGTAGATAAAGTGGCAAAATACATGCCACTTTATCTTTGTTTTTGTTATACCATTCGTTAAAATCTTCCCATGACTTAAAGTCGTGTTTATCTCCTAATGAGTATCTTCTATGAAAACAAACCATAGTTGTCACATTTGTATCTTTGTAATATTCTCTTGGGTCCTCAATATCATCTTCAAAAATTCGTAATGTCAAACCTTTTCTCTTTATTTCCATATTACATCTCCGCCATTTGTTTCTTATATTTTTTGTATTGATTTTTCATAAATGGTTCCAAAATGTAAAAATCTTTATATAAGTCTAATCCAACCGGAATTTCAAAAGTTTTGATATATTTTTTGCAAAACTCAATTGCCTTTTCAGGTATATCAATACTTTCCCCTTCCTCTGGGTCAAATCCTACCATATAACAAGTTCCGACAACACAATCTTCATATTCTGGCAACCAAAAGTTTCCTTCAAGGTTATTTAGTTTACCTTCTTCATTAACAAACAAATCTACATTTTCAAGTCCCGGAAATTCTACACACTCAATATATCCACCAACGATTTCTTGAAATGTTTCCAACTTGTTCTCTACTTCTTCAACATAAGGTTCTTGTCCGGGTTTTTTAATTAACACTTTGACCTTGTCCATTACATCTCCTCCTAAAATCACAAAAACTTTTATAATTAATAAGTTCCCAATTACTTGAATAAAAAGCTTGTTGAATTGAAACAGCAAGTATAGGTTTAATAATTTTCTTTTGTTCTTCATCATAGTTTTTTAAATCTTCTCTTATTGCTCTAAGTTTAGTCAATAAGTCTTGTTTTGATGTATAATCAATATCTTGCAAAATAAAAGCAAGCTCACCTCCGATATTTAACATACTATTCCACCTCACTTATATTTTGTTTTGATTTGGTTTTAGTTGTTTTTTTTGCCTTTGGCCTATCACTTGCTTCTATATTTTCTTTATTTGTTGATTCTTCTGTTTTTTGACTTTGCTCTTTTGTATCTTCTTGTTTTGTTTCTTGATTTTGAGTTTTGTGTAAGTTCCTAATTGTGTATTCAATATTGCTTTCTACATTCGCAATAAGCTGTTTTGAAACAGAACGTATTTTTTGTAAATTTCCTTTAAAATCCTCCAACTGTTCATCACTTAAATTTTCTAATGCTGAAAAATCATATTCTGGTAAATCAAGTCCTAATCTTGAATTAACTGCATAAATTGTTCCATACAATTCAATGTCATCAACATTTTCAAGATTATCTTTTTTTAGTCCATCATAATGCCTAGAATTTAAAGCCACAATAGAAACAGCTTTAATTAAAGTGTTTATTGTTTCATCTAATGTCATTCCGTCTTTAATATGAATTTCTTTTTTCTCATTATCTATCTGATAATTTTCTTCACATTCATCATAAACAAATTTGTAACCCTTCGCTGTATATTCAAGTGCTTTTTTAGTGCAATCAAAATACTTTGCAATTGTTTCTTTATTTGTATTTAGATACTCATAATTTTTGCCAACTGTTTGAGCAATATCAAATAAATACCCAACTTCAACTTTTAGTTTCTCTGTTCCGTCAGTATAAATTTTCCCATTTTCTTCTTTAAATCCAAGATTGTTTGAATAAATGTGATGAGAAATAATTTTAATTGCTTTTTCATCTTTCTTTATATTTCGTTTGTAGTAATTCCATTCTGTTAATCTTTTAACACAAGTCGCATCTGGATTTTGCAACAAAATTAAAATGCTATTATCAACAGTTTGGTCAACGAAAACTCCAATATTTCTTAAAATAGATTTAACTTGTCCTTCTTTAATCAATTTTAAATAATTACTTTGAACCGCTTTTGTTAAATCTTCTAATGTTATTAATTTATCCATTAATCATTCTCCTTATTTTCAAAAATTTGTTTTACAAGTGGTGTAGCCACTATCCTAATATTTGTTCTATTTGCTGGTCCGCTTATCAAGAAAGCACTTCCTCTTGGCAAGTTAACTATGTTATCAGTTTCATTTTCGTTAATCTGCCCTGCTTTTTCATACAACGTGCAAAGGTCCGTCATATCATTTGGCGAGAGTGAAAAAATAAATGAATATTGACTAACATTTATAATTGCACTAGACTTTCTTGCTATTTCTGGACTTCCAACAAAATCTTTTAAATTTTGTGTAATTACAATCTGCATACCATTATACTTTCTTATTCGTTTTGCTAATTGATACATAAAATCTAGCGCAATAGGAAATTTCTCATCTATAAATACATGCGCTTCATCTATTGCTATGATTATTTTTCTATTTGCATTGTAAAGCATGTTGTAATCTCTATTTTTAATAACTTCATTATCAAGCCATTTAAGAACCAAAAGCATTTGTGCATTCCCTATAACATTATTTTTGTTTGCAAGTAATTTTTGAAAATTAAAACAAACAAAATTTTCTTGTGGTGCAAATGTCGTTGGTCCATTCCAAAGTGCGCTATTTCTTCCACCTTTCTTAAATTTAGAAATATAATTTGATAAAACTTTATAACAAGACAAGTTGTATTCGTCTTTCTCGTTCTTCATTCTTCTATCAATTTCATCGCCTAAATCTTGGAATGTTGGATAATCTTTTGCACTTAGTTTTGTTAAATCCGTATTTGCATTTATGTTCTTTTTTGCATATACATCAACAATAGTTTTGTTTAAAAGCTCCAAACTATCACTATTTATACCTTGTAATATTAACCTAAAAAATTCTTCTAAAAATTGTAGATGAGAGTAAAAAGAATTGTTTGTTCCATCGCTATTTTCATCATCTAAACTAACAATGATATGAAATGGATTTATTCTTCCTTCTTTTGCACTAGACACATCTAATACTTTTCCATATAAGTTCTTTGTTAAATTGGTGTATTCGTTTTCCGGATCCAAAATAAATATCTTTGCATTGTCGCTAGCAAGTTCTGCTAATAGCATTTTTGTTGCATAAGATTTACCTGAACCGGGTTTACCAATAATAACTGTATTAGAGTTAACTCTTTCTTCATCTCGTCTAAAAAAGTCCACAAATGTTGGTAATTTATTCTCACCTATCAAAAGACCATTATCATCGAGAATTGCATTACTTACAAAAGGAAAACAAGAAGCAATTATAGATGAGTTAAAACCTCTTGAAATATTTGTTTTGTTGTAATTATTTATATTAGATGAGAAATAACTTTCTATTTGTCTACCAAACATTTCACTAAACTTAAATCCTAACTCTCTTAATTTTCTTCTTACAAACTTTTTGTTTTCAACATTTTTATCACTATCATAACTTGTAATCATAAGTGTTGTATCAAAAAACACTTCATTATCGTTTTGCAACCCTTCAAGTAAAATTTGCAAACTTTCAAGATGTGTTTGTCTATCAATTTGAGAACTTGCTTTCCCCAAAGTGTTTTGTGATAAGATTTCATTTATAGCGTTATCAATTCTTTTGATTGCTTTATACTTCTCTACCGGTTTACATTTCATAACAACTTTTGTGTTAGGAATATCAAACAATTGTTGTCCCCACGCATTTTCAACTTTTAAAGGAAAATCTGTTATCACAAAATGAGTTAAGATTTTACCATTTTGTTTTGTTGATAATGTTTTAAACTGAACACTTTCTGGATAGATGTTTTGTAGATATTCACTTTTCTTAAAGTTATCAAATTCTCTTTCATCAAACTCTTTGTCATAAGAATATTTTAAGAATATTGCAAGTTCTTTATCATTTAATCTTTTTGCTTCTAAACTACCATTGTTTAATGTTTGTTCAATAATCTCTAATGAGTTTTCAAGACTTTGTTTTGATATATCATGCAAAGCAATATAATATGCACTTGCATATATTTTTTCGTTTGTGTTGAGACTATCAATAAGGTTCATTCTATCTTCTATAATCTCAACTCTTTTCCTAAACTCATCTTCTGTGAGATTTTTATTCTCATTTTCTGCTATCAATTTCTGAATACGATTAAGTTCGTTTTTTAGATAGTTATCAAATATAATTGGTTTTTCTAGTTTTATTAAATCATACTCTTGAAATATACCAACATTTTTTAATGTGTTAGAAATTATTCCATCAATCAAAAAGTTCTGTTTGTTTTCTGATAACATATTAAACTCAATTGGTTTAATTTTAATTACGCCTGTAAATGTTCCGTCTTTTTGTGTTATACAATTATCGTTTATACTTGCGTATGGAATAATTGTGCTTATATGTGAATTTCCATTTTTGTTTTTATAAAATGATTTTTTTGCTACACCAAATTTAATTGCATAACCTAATGCTTGATATAGTTTTATATCTCCGATTGGAATATACATTGGTGCAACAATAATTAAAACTATCATTGCAATTATATATTTGCTTGGCAAATTACTTGTAACTATCAGAGCAATAAAGGCAAGGGCCACTATCGCCAAAATGACATCATAGATACCAATGCCTTTATAAAACTGCAACTTAACCTTTGTGTTCTTCGGTATTATTCGCATTTTCTTGCTCCTTTAATAGAATTGATTTTCCTTGTGCATGATTTACTATACTATCGCCTTTAACAATATTTTTTGCTCTTGGAATTATATTCTTTGTCATTCCAACAATTCCACCTGTTGTTAAGTCTTTTATCATTCCTATTGGCATAGTTGCTATACGAGTTGGCATACCACCATATTTTGCAAGCTTACTTGGTTCATTATTTTTATTTAAGTATGATTTACTTGGTGCAGCTGCAAATGAAGATTTAAACCCTGCCATAGAAGAACGAGTAGATTTCTTTGTATCAACAAATCTTTTCCCTCCAAGTATTGCTCCACCAATTGTTGCTCCTGTCGCCATAGTTGCTCTTGCAATATTTCCACCTGTTCTCATATTTGCAAGTAGTTGTTGCGTTTCATGACCACCGGCTTCACTACCTGTTAATTGAGCTATAACAATATTTGCTTTTGTTACTGCAAATGCTCCACCTATTAAGAACAGAATTTTTACAATTCCATTTTTAAAACTATCAGTGAAAAATGTTATTTGTTGAACCTGTGGAATAATGATAAAAAACAAATTCATTGAAAGTATAATTCCATAAGCTCCTAAAACTTTTGCTATTGTCATTTCCTTCCAAATTCTAAATCTATTTCCATCATCGACCGGAATAGTGCTAACACTAATTGGCGAAATTATAAACAAAAGAACTATGTCAAATATTCTTTGAATAAAGGTTACTGCACTCATAACAAACATAACCATTATTACGATAGAACCTAAAATACCTACTAGAAAATCAATATCTCTTATGTTGTAATATTGACTAACTACACTCATGTCAAAATAATCTAACTGACCTGTTAAGAATAATCTCTCTATTTCTGCTCTGCTACCGGGGTCACCAATATAAGCAAACTGACCACTTGTAACAAGTATCTGCCCACCTAAACTTGCTTGTCCTCCGGCTTCTAATATATAAGGGTTCATACTTTGATTTATTGCTCCCATAACAACATTTGTTAAGGTAATTCCTGCAATTAAAATAAATGGAACCATTAAGAATATTGCAAAGCTTTGAAACGATTTTGCTAGTATTTGTCCTTTACTTTTTTTGTTCTCGCCATACGCATATTCGCTTCTTATAATGGCAATAATTACAAATACAACTAACAAGATTATTGCGATTAAGAATATATAAAAGAAAGTTGTCTTGACTGTGTTAGATAAAATAAAATGAGATAGTAAATCCGTTTGTTCACCATTAATGTTAACAGTGTTTATTCCCGCTAATGTGTAAAATATTTCTCTTATAAAATCTATGATATAACAAATAGTTTTTTGAAAGCTATATAGCAAATCAAATATCCAATTTGTTAACCAATCCATAGACTATTCCTCACTTAAAAAGAATAGCATTGTATCGAATACAAATGGACTTTCTCCAGTCTGATTTATACTAATATAAAATTCATCGTTAGCACTTACACTAACCGCATTTTCAAGTGTTAAATTCACATCTTGAACAACACCATTTTCTAAACTTACATTAGTTGTTTTTAAAACTTCATCACCTTTCATTAAAGAGAAATTTAAACTACAATTTTCATTTGCTTTTACCATAAAAGCAATTCCTAAACTATCAAAATTTTGTGATTGATTAAATTTTATTTTTGTGTAATTTTTATTTTGTATATTATCATTGAATTGAGTTTCGTCTAAAAGAATTGACATATCATAATCAATACTTTCTTCGTCCTTTACATCACAAGATACACCATATACAATTTGCTTTAAATCATCTTCTGGTAATGTGTTATTTCCTCCACTTGACGCTCCACAAATAATGACTAAAAAGACAATAAATATTGTCAATAATATACCTGCTCCAATAAGCAATTTATTTCTCATAAATCATCTCCTTTTACTCACGTTGTAATTTGTGTTCCAACCCAATCTTGTAAAATTGGCATTGCAATTTTTAGTGCAACAATCAAAACAAAGATAGTTACAAAACCGATAATTGCTCCAATCAAATCTTTCTTTGCTTTTTCTCTACTACCGGCCTCATCTGCCTTCGCGACCTTGATTCCAAGCACTATACAATAAATCATACCAATAGAACCTACAAGACCAATTGCTGGCCAAAGTATTGCATTTAATACTTCCAAAACCGGTGCTAAAACCGGATTAAAATCAATAGCTGCAAGCATTGAATTTCTTACAGCATTTAACATTGAAAACATACCTTTTTATCCTCCAAAAAATTGTTTTATTTTCATTCTATTAACCTCTCTATTTCTAATTTTTTTGTGTTGAAAAAAGAAGTGGGTATCCCACTTGCTTTAATAAGGGGAAATGAAGCAAAATTGAGTTTTTAGCTTTTTGGGGGTGAATCGTCAGAAAGTATTATAAAATAAGACTTTTTTCACCCAAAAAACCAATTTTGAGTCTATTTCCTTATCCTGCTTCTAATAAATTTGTATAATCCGGCCTACAAATTCTCATCATTTTCACTATTTTCATCACCATTATCATCAAAATCATCAGTAATTGTTGTTTCTTCAATTTCTTCTTCAATTACTTCATTTTTATAATAGTGATGTCTTGATTTTATTAATAATGCAATTAGTAAAACTACTAATGCTCCAAATCCAGCAAGCACCGCAATACTTGCCCCGTTTAAAGAATATATCCTATCAAAAGTATAAGTTGTTGAGTTGCCCGCTTCATCAGTTAAGGTAACAACAAAGCGCCCTGCTTTTTCGATTTCATCACCTAATTTGTAATCAAAATACATTCCGTCAACCATAACTACAAGTGTGCAATTATCTTCACTTATATTTTTCATTGACACTAATTTTTTTGTGCTTCCACCATTCTCAACCCCAACAAGTTCGAGTGTTGGTGGCGTTGTGTCAATAGTAATATTAAATGAATATTTTCCCCCGGAATTATTGTCTAAAATATTCACCAAATATTGTCCTTCATCAAATAAATATAATCTTCCATCGGTTATCGTAAATTCATAATTTTCATCATTTTTTAATACACTTTCCACTTCAATATTTTCTTGTAAAAGATGTTTTATTGATTGTTTTCTTTTAGTTATTATGTTGAAATAAAAACTTGTTTTATTTCCTAAATCATCAAACAAAGTAAATGAATATTCACCTTCTTCATTTAAGATTTGTTCAAAAGAATAATCAAAAGCTTGTCCGTCTTTTAACATAATAATTTTTAAATTTTCGTTAGCAATAATTCTAACCCCACCATTTGAAATTCCACCATAATAAGTGTTAATTTCATAGTCAATTTTTTTGTCAATTGTAAATTCAAAAGTGGTTATATTTTTTGCTTTGTCCGCTATGCAAACTACATATTTCCCACTTTGTTTTAATTCTGTAGAAAGTTTATAATCTGCCTTAAAATTTTCGTCTAAAACATACCAACATGTCAAATTACTCTCTTGTGAATTTACCCAAACATTACCATTAGTAACACCAAAATTTTCTACCCCATAAAGAGTTGCTTTTGGTGGTGTTTTATCAATCTCAAATGTAAAATAAAAAGTGTTTCCATAGTCGTCATAAAGATTAACTTTGTAATATCCTTCTTCACTAATAATTAGACCAAATTCATAATCTATGGCCCTATCGTTTCTAAAAATTTCACAAGTTAATTCTTCAAGATTGATAATTCTTATATCAAAATTTATTAACGAAATTTCATCTAATGTATATGTCTTTCCATTGACATCTGCAATAGCAAAATCTATCGTTTTATCAATCTCAAATGTAACAACCCCGGTATTTCCTATTTCATCAATTAGATTGATTGTATATTCACCTTCTGCTGATAAAACTTGACCTTTTTTATATTCATAGCTATTTCCATTTAGAATATAATTTGACGTGTATTGTTCATCAGTATTTTCCCAAGTTGCATAAACACTTCCACCTGTTTTACCACCATTTTCTACTCCGTAAAGATTGATTATTGGTTTAATAGTTTTTATTGTAAAAGTATATAAGTTATAGTTTTCATTATCAGTCTTATCATAAAGATAAATATTAAATTTGTTTTCACTATTTTCTTCGGCAATAAAATTAATAGTAGATTGATTATCTTTTATGTTTTCTTCTACTATAATAGATTGATTATTTTTATAAACTACTGCAAAATATTTATTTGTATCGTAAATGAAAGATACATCATTTTTTGTTCTTCCATTGTGTTCTACTCCTATTAATATTCCTGTTGGTAGTTCTTTCTCAAACTTAAATTCATAAGATAATGTTCTATTAAAATTATCACTTAACTCAACATTATAAATTCCACCTTTATTAAAGATATATTGTAAAGTGTTCGTATTGATAAAAATTAAAGAATTATTATCATCATCTGGATATTCATCATATCCAATTTCACTATTAAGCAAAATTCCATTTCTATAAATTTTTAAGTCTGTTAATGTGTTATAATCTTCGCCTGTTGTTATGTTTACCTTTAATTGATTTCCTGAATTTATTACTTCAAAATTAGCTTTTGGTGCTTCTCCTAACAAATTAACTTTGAATTTAAATTGGTTATTTAATCTATCAGCAATTGTTATTGTATATTCACCTGCGCCAATTGATGAGAAATCTGGTAAATTGTCTAAATAGGTATATCTTTTTGTAGTCCCATCTGGTGACTTGATTTCTAATACATACCATTTGTCATCTTCGATTATATTTAGGATTTTAAAATCTTCATAAAATAAAACGAGTTCACCATTGTTTGGTATATCATTTACTGAAATAGTTTGTGTAAATGGATTATCTTTCCCATACACTTTTACTTGTATATCAAGCATAGGTGCTTGTTTATCGAGAAATACATAATATTCTGTTTTGTTCCCTACAAAATCAACTTCTCTTATTTTATATAATCCATGTGCATTAACTTGACTTGCAAAACTTTTATCAAATTGAAATTCAATCCAATTCTCTTTGTCATCTTCCGCATAATCATAATAAATTTTACTTGCCTCAACATCATCTACATATTTAAAAGTAAAATTGTTTACAATATATGCTTTGATTCCATTCTTTTCTATAATGTTGTCATACATACTATCATCAAGTGAATTGCCATAATTATTTGGATAAATAGAAGAATTTAATCTGTAAATTTGCTCATCAGAAACAAAATCCTGTGCATAATATTCAATAACTTCTTCTAATGAATTTTTATCAAAATAATAAACATAAAGATCTGGATTTTCTCGTGATTTATAATACCAATAATCTCCAGCCTTTATTGCATTTCCACTAGCCACAAGATGAGTATCTATAAAATCGTCAACATCATTTAGATAATACTTTGTAACATTGTTTTGTTTCTCTACTTCACAAGCAAAGCTTAAAGCGTCTGCTTGCTCTTTAAAAGAGTATGTTCCATAACTTGTATATCCATAAGGAATTGTTGTTAAATACCATTTTGAAATTTTATATGTTTTATCACTTTGTAAACGATTTAAATTATAACTTGGCGCATTTTTATCAATAGTGAATTTACTAATAGTTGTATTACCTGCAAGGTCTGTAACTGTTATTGTATATTCACCTTCTTCATTGAACCATTGCCCATTTTGAATTTCAAAAGTATTTCCATTAAATGTGCAAGTTGCAATTTCTGGACTTTCTGTATTTTCATCATATCCAAAATTTATTTGAACTTGGTCTTTGAAAATTCCTTCATAAATCGTTTGTGATTTTGAACCATTAGAGTTTGTTATAATATTACCAACTACTCTTTTTTCAAGTGCATTTGAATTGTGAAAAGTATAATTAACGTCTGGTAATGTTTCATCAATAAAGCAATAGTAAGTTGTATATCTGCCTTCTGCTCCATTTTCTATTTGGACTTTTGTCAAACCTTCCTCGCTAATTGAAATATGATGACCATCTTTATATGGCACTACACTTGTTCCATATTGTGACGTCACTTCAACATCATTAACTTTAAGTAAGTTATTTAAATTTCTTGCTATTACTGTAAAATCTTTTGGCGAATAATATGTTGTGCAACCTTTATAAAATCCTTCTTCGACAACTTCTTTTGTAATAAGTTCGTTTGCCCAATTTCTATTAGCTCGTGGCATAAAGCCAGATAAACAATCCAAAATGTTTATATAGTCATAGCAACCTCCCCAAAAACAATTTTCCCAATAAGCTCTTGCATTAAGTTCAACAAATACATAAGGGGAATTAGTTTTGTGTAAATCTACCAACTTGTAGTATTCAAAACCCGGATTAAGTCCATTATTTTTATATGAACCTGCGCCATAATTATTAGGATTTTTATCATGTAATGGACTACTGAAAACATCTTCCGGGTCCTGTTCCCTTGAAAATGTTGTTAAAAGTTCACCTCTTTCAAATTTTGAATATAAAACTGTTCCTAAAAATCCTCTATAATCATAATCTAACATTTGTGTGCTTACATATAGGTCAGCAGCATAATCTATAATTTCATCACTTTCAGTGAAAATTCCATTTTTCCACCAACGAACATCTAAAACACCATCGTCATCATAAATTGGCCGACCATCTGTTCTCACAACTTTGAAATACTTAACAAACGACGCATATTTTCTATCAGCTTTATATGATTTAGTAAACTTATCATTAACAACATATAAACTTTTATAGCTTCTAATAGCTCCATTTTCATAAGGGGTGTTTTTTATCACACCAGTAACAGCACTCCAATCATTTTGAACAGGTATCTCGCTATCAATTACTATTCCTCCATCACCCGGAAGAATAACAGGTCCAATAATAACTCCCATAGTAGAGCCGCCACTACCTCTTATAATTTGAGCATGTCCTGTAAGAACTAGTAGATATGGTATAAAACATACAACACAAAGAATTAGTAAAGAAATATTTTTTAAGACTTTTGTCATTTTCTCACCAACCTTATTAATTGTTCAACTGTATTCTTTAACCCTATATAACTATTTATATTTTCTATTTTCTTTTTTTCTGCTTGATATTGTAATTCATCACACATATCCTTTAATCCAACATAATCTTTTGTGTTTAATTTCTCTAACATCTTTATCTTATAATCATCATCTGGCATAATTTCAAAATCAATGCCCTTATCAATTTCTATTTCTATTCTCTTTATAAATTCATCTATTTCTTTTGGATTAACTTTAACTACTTTTCGTTTAAATTGCTCATTTCTTTTCAACATATCATATAAGACTTTTTCTTCATTAAAATATTTTCCGGCAGATAATAATTGATTTGTTTTTTCTAACACAAAATATTTGCTTTTAAAACTAGGAACAAATTTACTTCTAATTGGTGAATATCCAAAAATTGATACAATTGCATTTCCCATATTTTGATTATTGTTTAATTGTGCAAGCTCAGTTGGATATATTAGTGGTCTTTCCTTAACAGAGACAGAACTCCCTACTCCGTCATTAGAAGATGAAAAACTAACATTTTTTTGAATTATTGAATAGTTACCACATTTTTTAGAAAATTCTTCAATAGTCTTTTGGTCAGTTGTTCCAATAAAGATTTGAATATTGCAATTTGATTTAATAATATCAGCAGATTTTTCATCATAAACTTTTGCAAGTTGTGCGTATGATTGCACTACAAGAACAAGCCATATTTTTCTACTTCTACCAACTGTTATCATTTGTTCTAATTTATGAACTTGTGGTAAATTTCCAAATTCATCAAGTAAGAAATATACACTTCTTGGTAAAGATAAATCTGGATATGTGTTTGCCTTTGCAACAAGTGCTTTATATGCTTGCAATATAACCATTGCAGCAAGTGTATGTCTTGTTTCCTTTTCATCTGGAATTTGTAAAAACAATGCTGTTGGTTTTGTTGATATTTCGGCAAAATCAATTTCATTGGCACTTGTTAAAGAACAAATACTCATATCGCTAAACATTGACAGTTTATCAAATATTGTAGATAAATATGAACCTCTTGTTTTGTCACTAGCATCTAAAACCTGTTTTGACAGACTAACACTTTTTGAGATTGGACTTCTATGTTTAAAATACTCCATAAGGTCCTCACAATCATTTTGAGTGTTTGTCGCTATTTTCATAATATTGAAAAAATTAAATTTTTCTTTTGTCATTTCATTATTTGGATTTTCACTATCTTCAAGCATAGCGAGTGTGATTGCAAGAATAAAATTCTTTGCACCACTTTCCCAAATAGGTTCGCTTTTGTTTTTAACCGGACATAGAACCGAACAAATGTCGTTTAAATCTTCGTAAACCTCATCAAATAATTCTTGTTTTTTTACTTGTATAACCGCATTAAGTTCGTCCTTATCATAGTAAATTTTATTTTCAAAAATATAATAACCTTCTTCCTCATTAACACTAACTTTATTATCGAGAGATAACATTTCTTGATACATCTCAAAAGGTTTTTCAAGGGGGTTCCATCTTATTGAACAATATGGATTTCTCAAATCTAAAATTTTAACATCATATCCTCGTTTCAATAAGCTTTTTGCATGCAAAGCATACAATTCTCCTTTTGGGTCAGAAATCAACATACTTGGTTTACTTTTTGTATTTGCCAATATTTGAATTGTTGGACTTATGAAAGTGGTTGTTTTACCCGAACCTGTGGTTCCTATAATCAAAGTATGGGCTGGTTTTGCAAGCGTTATATTAAAATCTTTTTTTGTTTCTTCTGCTTTAACCGGTATTCCCTCTACTTCAATATTTGGTAAATCGTTATATGAGATTGTTTTATAGTTTTTCAATATTTCTTCATCTGTTTGAAAATGAGCTTGTTCAAGTCCAGTGTAAATTACATCTTTTTCATTTGTGCTCATAAGTGCTTTTGGATTTTTGAAAGCTCCTTTATACCAAACAAAAAGAAAAATAAGCATAATAATTGCAAAGACCTCGAAAGCATACAAATACGTCTTGTATGATAACAATATTTCACTTGATATACTAAACTTAAATACAAAATTATTACTTACAAAAATATTAATTAAATAACCTACACAAAAAGAAAATAATATTATAATAAATAATATTATAGAGTTCTTAAAGACTTTCAATCAATTACACCTTCTTCTTGTTGTCTCTTATAATCCATTTCATCAAGTTTGTGTAGGAAATGTTGAAAGGCTATTACTGCTTCTTTTGTGGCTAATTCATTTAACCTTGCACAATTTTTAAAAAGCGCCTTCCGTTTGGCTCTTTCTATTCGTTTTTTTATTTTGTAATCTTTTGTTTCAAAATTAAGTTTTTCTTGTTGTATTCTAATATCTCTTACAACTTTCAAAACAATGTTTCCAAGACGTCTATATAAATCTTTCATATATTTGTCTTTCATCAGTTTGTCCGAATAATCCAATTTCATTTTTTTATAAATATTTTTAATCTCGTTATCTCGTTTTGTTAAAATTGTGTCAAAATCATTAACCTGTTGACTTAGTTTTGTATTACTCATCAATAATGCGTTAATGATATTATCAACCTTAGGTTTATATTTTGAAATATTTTCACTATCATAGGATAATCGCCCGGATATAGGGATTATTAAAAATAATTCTTTTATTTTTTTCATAAATGCTCCTATTTCTTGATTTTTAAACACTTTGAATTCTTTAATCAAATTATTTCTACTTGCCTTTAAATCCTTAGAAATAGTTAGAAGCTTTAATTCAATTGAAACTTTTGCATTTCGTATTGCCTCAACTCTTATATGCCCATCTGAATAAACTCTATTATTTTGATTTTGTTTATATCTTAATGGTGCTTTTTCAAAAAAAGAAAAATGAATATGTTTGTTGTCTGTATTTTCATGTAATCCGGCAAACCAAATAATATTACTAGGTATTAATCTCGCATCTTTCAAAAATTTAGGTAATTCATATTTCATTAGTTCAATCGCTTTTTCACTTGTATCGCAATACATATTTCCAAATGATTCTTCAAAAGAAACTAATCCATGCCATATAACACTTTTAGTTTGCCTTAACTTTGTCCTCAATTCTTTTATTTGTTCGTCATTTAAAAGTCCATTTTGGTTAAAGACTCCATGACTTTTCTCATTGTTTCCAGAATACGCAACAAAATCGATTTTTTCTTTACTTCCTTTATTAACATAACCGACATAGTCAAATTTGTTTTTACTTCCATAAAAATCACGTGCTTCTTTGTTTAGCTCCATAAATTCTTTATCTTCAAATTTACCAGATAGGCAATCGACATAGTTGATAAAAAAGTTTACATTAGGAACACTCATTTCTATTCCAGAATTACTCTCAACATTTCTTCAAGTATTTCACTTAATCGTTCTGGCAATTTGTCATACATTCCAGCTTCTACATATTTCTCTTGTTTTGGTGTTTCAGACGAAATTCCTAAAAGCATATTGTAATTTGCAGATAACAATTTTTGTATGATTAGCAAATTAGCATAGTTTTCTTTTGCATTTTTTTCTGACAATTTTACAAGTTCATCAAGTCTTTTAACTGTTTTTTCAATTTCGTCATAAATTTCAGTAAGTGTTTCTACTTTCTTTTCGCCAAAATATTCTTTTTCAATATCTTCCATTCCTCGTTTGATACAGTCAACAAAAAATGGATTTTTGGTATTATAAATATCTCGACACCTTTTATAAACTCTTTCTATTTTCTCGACATCTTTTGAATTGTAAACTCTAACAGTGTATTGTTCGTTCACTCTTTTCCCTCCTATTTTTACAATTTGAATTTTTTATAAAATCCATAAAACTTCATACCCCCTTCACTTTATTAAGGACATGTTTTTTCTATTTGTCAGGTATAAATTGGCAATTTTTTGAAAAAAAGTTTGAAAATTTTTTAATTTTGTGTATTTTTTATATGATTTTTTATATTCTTCTTTGCACTACTTAATCTTTCTCCCACAGATTGTCTGCTAATATTTAATTCATCTGCAATCTTGCTATTAGTTTTATTTTCGTAAAGAATTTTTTCTACAACTTCTCTTTGTTTTTCGGTTAATTCATATAAAGAATTCTCTATCAATGTCCTTTTATGATTTTCTTCTGCCTTTTTGATTGCTTCTAATTCTTTTAATTCCATATTTTTTTCAATATCTTGATTTTCATCTATCAAAAAATGTTCATTTTCTGGTTTACTTTCATTAAAAATAGCGTCAATTGGTTTATTGAAATAGTTATATTGATTTTGTTTTCTTCTTAATTTTTTCTTATTTGATTCTAAAAATTTAGCAACTTCTTTTGTAACATCTAATTTAATCCACTTTTTGTTAATTCTATCGAAATAGTCTATTGTTACAATTTCTTTACTGTCATCTATTTTGTTTCCATTGTTTATATTTTTATTGTTCATAAAAACTCTCCTTATTGCTTGGTAGAGAGAATTTATTTAAAAGACTATGTAATAACTTTTGGTCAACATTTGCATTTTGCTTCTGCAAAAGCGAAAGTGCATTATTGATGATTTGCAGCTCGTCAATTGATAATGTTTTACCTTGATATATATAGTCTTTATCCAAATAAACTCCACCTCGATTTATGCCTCCACAAAAAGTTTGGATTGGATAGCGATAAGAAAGTGATTGAATGTGCCTAACAACAGTAATTCTTGAAATTTCAAGTTTTTCTGCAATTTCATTCATAGTGTGAATTTTATTATCAGACAAAATATTAAGTATATCTGCTGTTATACTTGACTTCTTCAAGTCCACTTTCTATCACCTCCTTTTAATTTCTTTTTGTTTTGACACGCATATCTTAGCAATGTCGCTGTATCACCATTTGATACAGCGGGAAAAATTTTTTAATTTTTTTAAGATTTTTTTCAAAAAAAAGACCTTAATGCGTTTTCCGGGCAATTACCCATTGCATTAAGGTCTTTAAATATGTAGACAATAAAAGACAAAATTCAAAAAAGGTGGTCAAATTAAATATATTATATTTATATAAAAACCAATTTCTACTTTTTTCTATCATATTTTAATTTTAAAATATAAAAGTAAACAACTTATTATTTTAAAATTAAATAGATTGATATGTTTTGTCTTATTTTGTCGATTATTAAATGAAAAAACCCTAATGCGACAAAATTGTTATTTTGAAGCACTAGGGCCTACTATGATTTTCTTTTGTTAATTTTTAAATCCAATTATTAAATAAACTTCATTTTTACAACGTGGACATGTGGTATGAAATATATGTTCATTTTCTTCGATTTTAATTGGTATTTTAAGAACTACTTTTAAAATGCTATTAGGTTTATCAGTAGAATTTATAAAACCTATACACCTACCACAATCTGGACATTTAATTTTTATCTCCATATCAAATCTCCTTATACATTGTGAATTGTTTGTGTGACTACTCCTTGAATTATTAATTCTTTAACTTTTATATCTTTATAGTTAGGATTTTCAGGGTGTAAAATATAATATCCATTTCTTTTGTATAACCTTTTAATTGTTGCACTATCATCTATAAGCGCTACAACAATATCTCCATTTTTTGCACTATTGCATACATTTGCAACAACTAAATCACCATTAAAAATACCAGCATTTATCATGCTATCACCTTCTGCATGTAAAAGCATTTTTTTACCATTTCCAAACAAAGCTGTTGGCAATTGAAATGTTCCTTCGATATTTTCAATTGCTAGGATAGGATTTCCACAAGCACAAGAACCAACCAATGGGGCCAAAGTGGTTTGTCCTTTGCTTAAATTTTTTGGAACAGATATATTGCCTATATTAGTCATTTTGAGTTGTCCTCTACTCTCTAATATGTGAACATATTTATGAGCTGTTTCTAAACTTGCTATACCAACTTTATGAGCAATTTGTCTATAAGATGGACTTCTTCCATTTTCCAATTGAAATACTTTAACATAGTCAAGTATATCTTGTAATAATTTTTCATTTATTACTTTCATTTTATCTCCTACCTATAATAAACAAACACTGCGTTTGTTTATAATTGAATTATAAAACATTTGTTCGATAAAAGCAAGTAGTTTTTATAAAAAAAATAAAAAAAAAGGAATTTTATTCCCTTTCTATATTTTTTAAAGTTTAAACGCTGTCTGCGTTGGTTCTTCTTCAATATATAATTGAATTAATTTATTATAAATTTTTTCTTGTAATTCTTTCTCTTCAAATGAATCCAAAATAAATGCACCACCTAAGAAAGACATGTATTTCATAATATTATCATTCATTTTGTGTGTAAAATTACCACCGTCTTCAATAAATTTTTTTATTGCTGAAATAATAGATAACCTTACTAATGATGAACAAGAATAATTTCTAAAAATCATTCTTTCTAATATTTCCGAATGTCGAAAACAAAATTCTGTTAATTCATAAGGATTTTCTAATTTTTCATTATATGAAAATTTGGCAAGCCAAAATAATCTTGCTAAGCCATGGAAAAAAAGTGCACGTCTATACTTAAATTTAAAAAACCAACGATATTCTAATTTTGTAAAACTTTTTTCATTTAATGGGTTCCATCTATACATTAAATAATTATAGAATTTATTAAAAGATAATCCAACCCAAAGTCTCTCATCGCATAATACACTATCAGGTAAATGCTTCAAATGTTCATGTATTAATTTTGCATTAATATAATCTGTATCAATAGGATTTTCACTAGACATATCTAATTCAAAATTATCCATTGTGTATTTTGTCTTTTTAAAAGGTTCCGTTTCTTTAAAAAAGTCATTAATCCAAGAATTATCATTTGTCTTTTTCATTAATTCTTGAACTGTATTGAGATTTGTTTTGAGAGAAATAATTTGGTCTTCAGATAATACTTTTATTACTTCCATTATTCATCATCTCCTTCTAATTTTGCAATATTTTGAATATCTATAATACCCCTACAAATTGTGTTATCCATAATCTTTTGAGATATTTCAAATGAATTTAAAGATAAAATAGTTTCTCTATCAAATTCATATCCTAATTTTTTAACTGCTTTTTTAATTGCTCTTGCCCATCTTTTATCAATATGTTGTTGAAAAAGTTCAGGATTTTTTAAATCTTCAAAACACTTCATTAAAGCAGGAATTATTATCATAGAGTGTATAATTGACATCGTTGCTGGATTATTCATTGCTATTTTAAACTGTGTAAATTCTTTTTCTGGCAACTGAATATTTATTTTATTTCCAGTGTTATCTATAACAATTCCTTTTCTTTCTGGATCTTTAACTTCCGTAACTGCAAAAATTGATGGAACATTAGATAAATCATCATTTTCTTTTTCTGCAAAGAAAGAAGCTTCTTGCCCTACTGCCAAAATATTTCCTTTTTCAATATCAAACGCTGTATTGCTATAATCTTCATTAAATTTTTCATTTACATATCCATTAATGTCTTGTGTAGCAATAATAAATGGACAAAGATAAACAACACCTTCAATTTTATCAGCAGGTATCTTATAAGTTAAGCCTTCTTCACTAATTTTTATGATTTCTCTATAACTTGTTAAAGCACACTCAATATGAACGATAAAATTAGCTTTTCCTTCATTTATTAGTTTTTTTAGCCCTTTATTACTTAAAATAGGAACAAAATTAAGCACTACCTCGTTAGGTGTTAGTTGTGATATAATTTCTATATTAAAATCACTATCAACATAATCATTATTAAAAGTTGGTGCTAAAACCGGATATGGATACAATTTAGCCTTTATACGCATATAACTTTACCCCCATTGTTGAATATTCATCTACGTCAAGCTTTAAATCAACTGAAATTGGTTTATCTTCTTCAAATTTAAAATAACCAACTCTATTACCAGAACACATCAAATCTAGATTGTTTTTAATTCCCAAAACTAAAATAGGTTCTTTTTCATTTTGTTCTGCAATTTTTTGAATAGTAATATAACCCATCATGGTTGTTAGTGTAGGTGTAAAAATTAAACGATAAATTTTTTCTTTTTTATTAATACAAAATATTCTCATTTGCTTAGACTTAACATATATAGTTTTTTGACCATACATTTCATCACTTTCTTCTAATCCTATTCTTTCGGTATCCCTTTCGCCTTCTCCGGGTGTTTTTTTACCATCGTGCTCGAAACCTTCTCCATCATCTCCTTCAACAACAATGCCCTCATCTGTTTCATAACTTTCCAAATCTTCTCCAACTTCATTTGTTTCCAAATTTGCAACGGATTCCACTTTTCTATGGATTTCGAAATCAATATCTATTAATTTGTTTAAAGTTTCTTTATTGTGTTCTTTCTGTTGCCCATTATCTGTATCAAATTCTTCATCTGGAAGATATTCGCCTGCACCATCAATATCTATCTCACCATTAAAATTCTTTGCAGCTTCTTCTTTTAATTTATTAGTAATCAATTCAAATATACTGTTTACTAGATTTCTTGCCATTGATGGATTTTTAGTATATCTTTCAGGCAACCATCTTGTATGTGCAGGATTTTCAATGCCTCTTAAAAATGTATTTAGTTCATCACCTTCAATTATTCCGATTCCTGTAAAAGGTAAACTAGGACACAAATCTCCTTTATCCATAATTTTCATACCAGAACTTCTTATCATTGAAATTTTATTTGACCCATCATATCTAATATCAAAAGCTAATTTTAAATTGCCCATTTTTATTCCTGCCGGAAATTCAAATGGTAAACTAATCCATTCTGTCAAATTATTTGATAATAATTCATAACACTGCACTGTTGTTTTTGATAGTGATTTTTTATATGTCACTACAACATCTTCTAATGTAGATTTATTAACTCTATATGAATTAACTCTTAATTCTAATTTATTATTCCAAATTGCCATTAAAAATCCATCAAGCACCTCAGCAATAATACTAGCTTTAAAATCAGAACCAGAACTTGTAAACCCAGCCACATATATATCTGTGCCATATTCATTCCTTGTAAATGATTTATCTAAATTAAGAGTATCTTTAATATGTAAAATATTAAATCCATTATTTATACCATAATATCCTGTTCCCTGAGACATATTATCACTACCATCAGGATTTACACCTAATTTAAAAGAAGTTAACTTACTAACCCCTTTATTGGCTTTTATGCCATCAATATCATAAGTGCTATAAAATACTGTTCTAAAATCAGAACAAGCGAATGGTGCGTTTTTCCCAATACCAAAAGAACCACCTTTTGACTCAGCTTTTTCAGAAGAACCAGATGAGTTAATTAGATTATCAAAATCACCACCATTTTTTAGATTTGAGCCCCTTAGTCCTGTTGTATTAAAATCACTTATTCTTAAAAAACTTATTTTACTCGAATTCAATTTTTCAATAGCATTATTAAAAAAATTTTTTGTTTTAGGATTATTTTGCCAATAATCTCTACAATTATTTAGTATTGCCGAAAATCCTTCTTTATCAGGAAATTCATTGCTATCTATAGAAAATGTATTAAATTCAACTATAACAGTTTTGTCATTATGTGCGGCATCTAATGAATTTTGACATATTTCTCTTGCTAGTGATTTAACAGGTGTGTCTTTAAAAGTTTCAATCCCCGAATTATTTAATCCTTGTTTTTCTCCACCATTGCTTGATGGAAAACACCATTTGATTTCATTCATTTTTCTTCTCCTTATAATAGTTTAAATTTGTCATTTCCACCAATAGTTTGAAATTGTTTTTTAGAATTAGCTATTTCGTTTTCAAGTGCGTTAAAAATTTTTTCAACATCTTGTTTTGAATATTCGTATGTTGATTTATTTGATAAGTTGCCCAATAATCTAATTTGCTCTAATGCTTTATTTGTTCTATTTTCGGCTAATCTAACAAATTTATCTCGTTTAGTTTCTGCCATTTTATTCTCCTAATTTCATTATTGATATATCATATATTACAATAAAAATTTTAATTTGTCAATATATTTTATAAATATTTCATACATATTTTCAAAATATTATGTATACATTTTAGAAATATTATAAAAAACTTGATAGAAACTAATCTATCAAGCCTTTCCTTTTAAGATATTTTATAAATTCAATATCATTCATTTTAGTCTTGCCTTTAATGTATGATTTCAGTTCTTCAACATTATTTGCTGGAATTGATTTTAATAAATAAATTGGTTCAGAATATCTCATTTGACTTGCACTTGTTATGGCCTTTAAATCTTTTCCGAATTTATTTATCGCACTATACAATAACCAATCCGTCCATTTAACATCTTTTGTAAGAAATTTATATCCATTAAATTTACTAGATAAAATAAAGCATTCATCTTTCATTGCACTTAGTAATACTTGTTCTGCTAATTCTGTATTGTATTTTGTTATCTTCGACTTCTCTAAAGAAATTATTGTTTCTTTATCTTTAAATACATATTCATCTTTCATCTCATCAACAAGACCAACTATTGATTCTAATCCTAATTGATTTTTATAAATCCAATCAAATAAATCTGAAATTTTAATTTCGTCAAATTCTCTTAAATAATCAACAATCCTATCTCGTTTACCCAAAATTTCAATTCCTTTATTTGCAAAATTTGGCCTTTGAAACTCAAATTTATCTTTTAAATAATGTTGTATTATCGCAAATAATTTTGCTTGTGAATTTATATTTAGTCTTTCAACCATCTTTCTATTTTTAATTTCTAATATCATCAGTAGTTCGTATGAATTATGTATACTGTTATCTCCACATAAATCTTTCATTATTCTTTCGATATTATCAATATCTTCTTTCAATATATTAAAATTATCAACATGAATATATGTTTGTCTAAAACATAGAATTTCATCTGAAGATAAAGTATTATATAGCATAGCATCAGAAACAATAGGAAATTCATTTTTTAATTCGCTCATTGTAACCTCATTATGTTCTTTTATGAAATTAATTATTCTTTCACTATACCTTTCAATCTTTATGCCTTTATGAGCGAAATAAGGCCTTTGAAATTCATAATCCGCTTGTAAAAAGTGTTGTAATATTGAAAATAATTTGAATTGTGTATTTATATTGTATTTCTTAATTAAAGGATTATTCATATTCTCCAGATATTCATAAGCAGCATAAGTGCTTGAAATAGACATATCTTTCAACATTTTTTCCACTAATTGTTTAAATATTGGAATATCATTTTCATCAATTTTGAAATTATCCACATGAATATATGAGCCTGAAAAACTAATAATTTGGTCACTATTTAAAGAATTTAATAAAACATTATCTGGAACGCCTATAAAGTCCTCTTTTATTTTCTTTAAAGAAACTTCTCCTTCTGCATTTCTCATATATTCTATAATTTCATTATAGATTGATGATTTTTCTTTCGTTTTGCTAATGTAATCTCTTGAAAAATAAAATTCATCACTAAACAATGATTTAATAATACCTTGTAAATAATATTTGTTGTTAATGCCCTGTTCTTTTAATTCGTTTTCAAAAACAGTATATAATTGATTTGTTAATAAAATTTCTTGATTATTATTTATAATATAGTCGTGAATTTTAATCGCTAATTCATCTGAAATATATTTGTCTTTTTGTAAGGCCCATTTTCCCTTATCTACCAAGATACAAATTGCTGTTATTCTTGAATACAAAGCTCTATCATTATCAGGAATTCTGTTGTCATTAAATATTTTTTTGTATTCATCTCTAAATTTTTTAATATCTTCAGCTTCGTAAATATTAATGCCATCTGGAAAACTAGATTGTAAAATTTGCCTATATCTTGATAATAAATTAATTTTACTTTTGGAGTATATTGTTCCATTTAACTTAAATTCTTGTAAAATAATTGTTTTACAATAATCAAAAGGTATGTTAACCCCTCTATCCTTTATTGTGTGATAACATAGTTCTATATAATTATCCATTTCATCTTTTGAGATGCAGTCTTTTAGGCTATTGGCTTTTGATAATAGTTCATTATACCAATCATACTCGTCAATGTAATAAAAAATATCTAATTCATCGATATAATTTAAATCCACAATATCAATTTTCTTTAACATATACCAAAATAATTGTGGATAAAAACTAAAAATAGCTTCTATGTCATTTCTTGTTAAATATGCTTCATTTCGTGAAAAAGCCCTTAATAATCTTGTTATAGTTCCACTCTCTGAACTATAAAAATTATTAAACAAGTTTAAATATTTTAATTCTATTTGTCTAATTCTTTCTCTTGATGTATCAAAATATTTTGATGTTTCTTCTAGGTTTAAACCACTCTCACGATAAATCATTATTTCTACATATTTTTGCCATAAAGAGTTTGGAACATTTGAAGCATTTACCCTTTGTAAGATAAGTTTAAATCTTTCATTTAAATAGTGTGGTAAACTTCTTTGTAATATTTTTAACAAATTAATAAAGGTGTCTTTATATTGATATAAAGATTTGATTTTTTCATTGCCAATAGTTTTTAATTCACTTAACTTAGTAATTCCAAGTGTTCCTATAAGTGGTGCCATATCAAATGGAAAAATGTATTTTATATTTGAATTAAGATTGTCTTGATGTATTAATTCAAAAAGTTTATTACTTTCTTTCACAAAATTAGAAATTTGTAAATTCTTTTTCTCATCTTCAAAAAACATATCTATCAACTCTTTAAGACCATCAAAATCTTTAAAAACTTCGATAATTTCTTCGTCTGAATTAAATAAATTTAAGAAATTAAAAAACATATCTGCATTTGATTTATCAAATAAATTTGTATTGTTGTTATCTTTAAATCTTAAATATTCTTGATTTTTACCACTAAAATCAATAAAAGCATTAAAAAAATTTACTGTTGATTTTAAACCATTCTTAATTATGTATTTAACATACTCTAAACCTAAACATTCAATAATTTTAATAAATTTAAAACGATTGTTTACTAAAATTCCCTTTAAATCCATTAAAGAAATTTCAGTTTGCTTATAAGGATATTTAGTTTTCAAATCTTCAATATAACTTTTTAAAACAATTTTATCTGAATTTAAAAATTGAGATAATTTAGCTCGATTAAATGAATTTATATTAAAATAATGTTTTAGATATTCATAACATTCTAAAAAATCTAATCTTTCAGTATGTTTATCTTCAAATAATTTTAGAAGTGCTTGTATGATTTTAGGCTTTAAAACTTTTTGTATTTTTGTGCAATAATAGTAATAATCTTCTGAATATTTCTCTTTGATTGCTGGATTGTATAGAATAACTTTTTCTTCTACTTTATTAGTACTTTCACTTTCTTCTTTTTCTACATTATTAGTATTTATATTTTCCTTTTTTGCCTCAGCTTGTTGCCCATTTAATTCAAAATTAGATTTTGCATTATATTTTTCAATAGCTTCTTTAACTATTTGTTTGCTTATAATTTCATGATTGTCAAATAATGAGATAAAATATGAATAAGAAAAGGCAGTTCTATTTTCGTATTTATTTTTTAATTTTTTAAACACCAAATAACTTCTCTGTGGACCTATACACTCTTCATTCAAAAAAGTTAATGTATCTTGTATAATTTGTAGTTCAATATTTTCAATCATAGAACCACCCTATCTCCTTTTAACCGTTTTTCCTTTTAAAATCTTTAAAGTTTATTGCTACATCAAAAGCAACATCTTGACCCAAAGCTTCAAAGTGTTTTTTACCACATTTAATTTTTATACTCTCTCTATCTCTTAAATCAAGATAATTGGTTGAGCCTTTTGTTTCAATTACAAAATATAGTTTCTTTTCATTTTCTGTTTCAACATAAACTGCCCAATCTGGTGTATAATTCCCGATTGGTGTTGGAATTTTGAACTTATCTGGTATTTTAAAGAAAAGTTTAACATCTCCATCGTTGTCAAGTTCGGTAGCAAAATCGCGTTCTATACCCGAATTATCATATACAATATGGTCATATAAAGAATGTTCCACAGCTATTGCATTTTTATCTAAATATGCAAATACTTCCGCGTTGCTTTCTAAATCAAATATATCAACAAAAGAATAAGATTTACCTATTTGTTTAGTATATGTTATTCCATCGATACACTCGTTTGCACGAACATAATTAATTATTTTTGTTACTTCTTCAATATATCTTTGTGGATTATTAACAAAATCTTGCAATCTATTAGATTTTAATATAATTTGACCTACTGTATTTCTTGTTAATTTACAATTCTCACTTATTTCGCGGATAATATCTGGAATTAAAAATTCGCTATCAACTTCTTCAAATTTAGCGCCTTGTGATGTGTAATCGATACCTCTTTTATCAATATTGATTTTAACTGTTTCTTTTGCGATTTTTATCTTTTGAATTTGTGGCATTTCTGAAATAGATTTAACACATTTTTCAATCAATTTATCTTTGTCCATATTGATACGATAAATTGTTTTTTGTTTAATTTTATTCCATATAGATTGAAATTCTGGTTCCTCAAATAAATTATCCTTTCTCTTGACACAAACTTGTTTATACGCTGGCATAACAACAACTTTCTTATCAGCTTTCTCTATTTGATTTACAATTCTGTCTTTTGCTCTTTCAAACTTTTTAGGTAAATCAATAGTTCCGTTCTTTAAGTCATTTTTAAGGGTATCTTTCATTTTACCCTTTGTGTCAATATAGTTTTTAGTCCTAAAAAAGTCTAAAAGTTCTCGTGCATCAGTAGCACTCGTTGTCTTTTCTTGCCCTTGTTCATCAGTGTATGAGATATTAACAAACATATCAATATCAAGAATACCAAACTTAATCCCTGTTTCTTCTTCAATTTCTTTTTGTAGTTTATCAGCAAATTCGGCAAAATTTTCTTCTGCTATAACATGTAAAATATTGATATTTTTATCGTCAACTCTTTCACCATCTTGATTAACACAAAGTCTTAGTCCACGTCCTATTTTTTGCCTACAAGTAAATGTAGTTTTGTTTTCAATCAATGTGCAAATTTGGAAAACATTAGGGTTATCCCAACCTTCTTTCAGTGCTGAGTGAGAGAAAATAAATCTAACCGGACAATCAAAAGACAATAACTTTTCTTTTTCTTTCATAATAAGTGCGTAAGTATCATAATCGTCTTGACTTTCTTTTCCTTCGCGAGTATTTTTTATTTTACCTTTTTTGTCTTTGCTAAAATACCCATCATGAACTTTTGAAACATCAGTGTTATAAAAATCTTTAATTTCCTTATATCTAGGAAGATTTATAAGTTCTTCATAACATTCTTCAAACATTTTAGCATATTCGCCTTTATCACTTTTTTCATTATCATAAACACGATATTTTGCAACTTCATCAATAAAGAATAATGAAAGAACTTTGATTCCTTTTTGAATATACATTCTTTCTTTGTCAAGATGAGTTTCAATTGTTCTTTTTATCATTTCTCTTTTCTTAACGCTTTCATCTATATCGCCAATAGATTGTCCCAACATTAAACTTTCAGTATTAGTAAACTCAATTTCTTCAAAACCTTCCATTGCGTTGATACCAGCAACAATATATCCGTCGTAAATATCTCTCCCCGTTTTTGCAACAAGATTTGTGTTAGGTCCTACTGTAATTGTATCTCTTTTTGTTGTTCCATCTTTTTTCTTTAAATCTACTTCGAGTTTTGCCTTATATCCAGAACTAGCGTCAACTGACAACAATTTAATATATGGTTTATTGTAATCATCTGCAAGAGTATTATTAACTACACAAATTTGCTTTACTATGTGCATATTATATGCGTCAACCGGGGTAAGTCTATAAACTGTATTGATTTTTTGTCTATGAGTTGCCGAATACCTTAATTCAAATAATGGATTTAAACTTTCAATAGCTTCTCTTGATTTTGATGTATTATCAACACTTTGTGGCTCGTCAATAATAATGATAGGTTTACATTCTTGCATATACTCTTTCGCTGTTCTATCCATTGAAAAACTATCTTTTGGTGGTTGATTAAAAAGATTTTCACTCTTTTTAAACGCATCAATATTGATAATCATTATTTCAAGATTTGTTGACTCCGCAAAATCTTTTATTTCATAAAGTTTGTTAGAATTATAAATAAATGGCTTTAATGTTATACCTTCATATTCGCGTTTGAAATAATCACGAGTAGTTTGCATAGACTTGTATGCACCTTCTCTAATTGCAACACTAGGAACAATAACAACAAATTTTTTAAATCCATATTGCTTATGTAATTCAAGAATAGTTTTAGTATAAACAAAAGTTTTACCTGTTCCCGTTTCCATTTCAATATTAAAACGAAGTTCTTTTAAGTCAGTAAGTGGCAAAAGATTTCTGTCTTGAATTTCGTGCATATTTTTTTCAATTTGTTCCATAGATAAATCAAGACTATTGCCATATCCTAATAATTCATCTTTGCTAAAATCTAAAATATCTAATTTTTGCATAGAAAAAGTTGTAGGCACATTTTTAGCACCCCTAAACAAGTCCACAACAGACATAACCGCTTTATCTTGAAATTCTTGTTTCTTAAATTTAAGTTTCATTTTGTTTTACCTTTATATTAAATTATTATTTTTTAAGTATCTTATATAATAAAATGGTATATCAATATATTCTACCTTATAATAATCATCATCTGGTAGTTCTTCATTAACCCAAACTATTGCACCACCAATGTAATTTTCATCAATTAAATTTCCTAATTTTTCACAAGCTAAATTTATGTCTAGATTTATTAAACCTACAATACTCTTATAAATATAATCATTTAATTCATCTAATACTAAAAAAGCCTTGTTGATAGTTGGCAATAAATCAATAAAAATTTCCTTTTGGTGCTTCATAAGTATTTGTTTCGCTTTTTGATTTATTTTTTTATCATTTAATAAAACTTTAATTTCTAAAAATAGTTTATTTTGAGAAATATGAGTGAAAGGAACACCTTTATGTTGAGCATAATTCCTTAATGCTTTTACTACCATATATTCATAACTTGTATCATATAATTCACTATCTTTTATTTCCAAAATAGATTTATTATTTTTAAATATATTTTTATTATTTTTGTATTTGTTTAAATACTTTTTCCAAAATTCAATATTTGTATAAAAAGCATTTATTGAATTGAAAATTATAGAATATGTTTCAATTTCATCGTAATTTGTTTTTGCACAAAACTCATTAAACTGTTTTTGTATACTTTTATAATTTACAGAAAGAAAATTCAAATATCTTAACTCATTAATTATATTAATATGCTTTATATAGAAATCCACGTCTTCATTTGTGAGTTCAGATTTTTTACATCTTCCTAAATCATCTTTTAATATTAGATGATATTTTCTAATATTCATTAAAATAACCTCATTTCTTTGTTGCGAGATTTTAAGATTTCTTCTGCGTTTACTAAAAGGTTGTCTGTGTTAAAACAACGATCAGCAAATAGATATGTTCCAACACTTTCATTTGCAAAATCTTCAATATCTTCTATTGTTAAATTTGGATATGTGCAAACAAGTAATTTATATTCTGGTGCTTCAATTATATATGCTTTATCATTTTGTGTTTTTGTTATTGGTAAACCCAAATCAATGCCATATTTAAGCATAACTTCATAAACCAAATCAAACTCATTTCTATCATCTTTAATATAGTCTATACTTGTCTGAATTCTATTTTGAATTTCATCAACATCTTTTGTTGGTGTGTTATCCCATTTTTTAAGATTAGAGCTATCAAGTTTGAAAACTTTAAAACCTAAATCAATTTCTTTGCTTGGATCTTTTTGCTCGATTTCATTTCCCGCAATTTTTATTCTTTCTTTTGCTATCTCTGTCAAAAAACAAGGTTTATTATGTTGTTCACACCACTCAATAGCATTCTTCAATGTTTGTTTCTCTCTATTTCCTTGTGCTGTTTTTAAATTTTCTTTTAAATTTTCAGGTAATTGAACACAAATATATTTTCTTGAACCTTCATCTTCAAAATTTAATTCCATTACAGCGTGTGCAGTTGTTGCTGAACCAGAGAAAAAATCCAAATATATTCCATCTTTATCATTTGCACATTCAATAAGAGTTTTTATCAATTTTATTGGTTTGGGAAATTGAAAGACTTTTCTCCCAAAATAAGATTCCAATAAATCCGTATCCTTTCTTGTTTGCATTTTAAAATATGCTCTAATTAAATCTAATTTTGATGAATTAATATATGTCTTTTTAGAACACAGATTACTATTATCCGCTGGAAATTTGATTAGATGTTCTTTTATCCATTGCTGCCAAGTTTGTAAATTACATCGCCAACCACTATTAGGAGTTTTTAATTGTTCCCCTGTATATGGATTTGTTCTAGTATCATGTGAACCCCCTCTTTGTGGATCATCAATTGGCCCAATTCTATATACGCCAAACTCATCTGCATACTTGTAATTTGATATGTTTTCATTAGTTAAATTATTGTTGATATAATATTCTTTCAATAATAATTCAATTTTTTCATAGTTGGGCTTATTTAGATTATAAATTTCTTCCAATTCGTCAAATATTGGATTCTTAATTCCCCACTCATTTTCTTTTGCTTTATCATATTTTTTAACATAAACAAGACAATATTCGTGAGCAGTCGAAATAATTAATGGATCATTTTTAGGTGTTCCTTCAACTACGATTTGTGCTATAAAATTCTTTTCTCCAAAAATATCATCACATATATATTTCAAGTTTTTAACTTCTTTATCGTCTATGCTAATAAAAATAATACCATCATCTTTCAGCAAGTTTCTTGCAAGTTTAAGACGTGGATACATCATATTAAGCCAATTTGTGTGATAGCGCCCATCTGTATCTGCATTCGATTTTTGTGCTTGTCCTGTTTGCTCTTTATAATTTTTTATATTATCTTCAAAACTATCTTTGTAAACCAAGTCCTTTCCTGTATTATATGGTGGGTCTATGTAAATCATTTTAATTCTTCCATTATAAGACGCTTGCAAAAGTCTTAATACTTCCAAATTATCGCCTTCAATATAAAGGTTTTGAGTGGTATCCCAATCTTTGCTTTCTTCAATGCAAGGTCTTAAAGTCCCAGTAGAACGTTTTTGTGCAAGTTTTGTTGCTTCTGTTTTTCCGTTCCATGTAAAAGAATATTGTTCCTTGTTGCGATTAATATTTTCGCCAAGCAACAATTCTAATTCTTCAAAATCTATTTTATCTTCTTTTACAATACTAGGAAACAACTCTTTAAGTTTTTCCACATTTTCCTTAATCAAATCCATACTTTGTCCGTCTAATTTATTCATTAGTTTTCTCCTTTTTATGAAACAATCTTTTCCACCAAGAATTTTTACCAGAAGTTTTGTTATTGTTAGTAATATTTATTTCAGTGTTTACATCAGTATGTTTTTCTGAACTATAATTGCCTTTGCCTGTATTAGATTTGTTTATTTTTTTATTAATTTTAGTTTCGTTACCTAGATTTCTTGATTTAATACTTGAATTGTCAAAAGTTTGTATATCAAAATTGTTAAAAATTATTGATTTGCAATTGTCCACAATTGATGTTATCTCTTTTTTATTTAAATCAAAATTATCTATATCAAACTCATCTAAATTACCAAATTTCTTTTCAAGATATACAACTAAGTCTAATACTTTACTTTCGACTTTGTTTATAACTTTAATTAATTCCGACTTATCTATATTTAAATAAGCATTAGAAATTGTAATAGTTGTGCCTTTTTGAAATAAAACATAAGAAGAAACAGGTAAAGGAATAGATAAGTGTTTATTTTCATTATAATTTTCTATCATATTAACAATGGTTGCTATCGGTTGGAATAGTTTTTTGTGAGTTAAATTATCTAATGTTTCTTCATCAAGATTAATAGTAGGCAATATATGGTGTTTATAGGACCAAATTTTACCATATCCAATCATCTCATAATCTCCCATTATGTTTGTAATTATTGACCGATATTCTGGAACTTGATCATCATCTTCATACCCATATAATTCTTTCTTTACCCAATTTACCATATCAATACTTTCTAAGTCGTTTAATATAACATAAAGCCTTTTTAGAACAGACTCTAAATTTTTGCTTGTGGTAATATCTTTCAATATGTTACTTTTTGCCATTCAATTTACCTCACTTCAAAGTATATCATAAAATCTTTTGATTTGCTCACTTTTACATCTAAATTTTTAGTTAATTCTTCACTTTTTGCCTTTAATTCACGATTGATTTTTGATTTTGCTAAAAATTCATTGTCTTTTAATTCAAAAAGTTTTTCTGTAAGCTCATTTATTTGTTGGTTTTTAGCAAACTTATCTCCAAAGTTATCACCAAATGAATTTTCTTTTAGATTATCTATTTCTTTTTGTAAAATCTTAATTTCTTTTTCAAGTTTGGCCTTTTTATCATTTGCAATCATATTTAAGTGAGAAATTGGCAATTTTACATTATCGTTGTATTTTATTTTAATTTCATCAACTATCTTTGGTATTTTTTCGTCTATTAAGTTTTCAAATTGATTTGATACATTTATATCAATAGGCAATTCTCTATATTCTAAACTTTTCAAAAACAATATATTTTCACAATCTTCACTATTAATTATATTTCCATTTTCATCAATACCTACTAGTATCTTTTCTTCAAATATTTGAAATCCAACATAGATTTGCAAATTATAATAAGCAATATATCCTTTTAATCCTTTATAATTTTCATTAGATTCCATAATATAATGAGTTGGTTTTAAATTAGCAAAATGTGACAAATTAAATATCATATTTTGGCATGGTTCACTATTTAATGTAAAATGATGAATATATTCATCACTATCAGTAAGTGTATAGACAAATGGTTTTGCAAACATATTCTTTTCGTGCCACTTTGTTTTTACTTCTAGTTCTGTTTCAGTTATAAAATTGTTTTTATAATAATAATGTGCCAAGTCAAAAATTATTGTTTTTAATTCTTTAACCTTTTGTTTAATTATATCTGCCATATTTTTAGTTCGTTCGATTAGAGTTTTGTTAAAAGTATTAAATAACATTGTATTAGCATCATTTTTGACATTTTCTAGTTCTTCTTTAAATTGCTCACTTAAATCTGCAAAATCCATTTGAACTTCTTTCTTTTTTCTAACACCGGTAAGCGCGTCTATAATATTTTGTTCTATATCGCCATCAATTGCTCCAGAAATAATATTATCACTTGCCCCTACAATACTATTTGAAATATTAAAACGTTTATAAAAAAGTTCATACATTCTAACATCATAAAAATTGTTTGGGCAAATAAAGTTAACAACAAAAACATCACTTGCTTGACCAATTCTATGACATCTTGAAATTCTTTGTTCCATATCTAGTAAAACTTGTGGAAAATCATAGTTAACAACAAAACAAGATTTTTGCCAATTTAAGCTTTCATTACCTTTATCTGTTGATATAAGTATGCTAGGTCTATCGCTTGATAGAAATTTCTTTATAGGTTCATCGTTTGTGGTTCCATTAAAATCACAAACATTATAATCAGTAAATTCCATTAAAAGCTTATGTATATGTTCTTGCGTCCCCGTATTACCCGTAAAAATAACACACTTTTTTTGCAAACCTTTTTTATAAAATATTGAAAAAGTCTTCTCTAATGCCTTTAACAACATATCATCTTTATTGTTTCTTTTAATTTCTGATGATAATTCTAGCATATCTTTTATTTCTCGACGCTCATTTTGATTTTCATCAGTAGCACATTTGTTTAATCTTGTATAAATTCCTGACAAAGTTTTACTTAAAGCATAAGCAGAAGAAGATAATGTGCCATACAACATCAAAGATAGTTCATAAGGGTCCATTTCTGGAAAAGCATATCTATGTGGTTTTGATATGTAATTCTCTATTTTTTTATACAATTCTTGCTCTAAATCTGTCATTTGATAGATTTGTGTTAATATTTGTCTTTCAGTTAATTTTGTTTCTAATTTAACCTCGTTTCTTAAAGTTCTAAATGTGTATGGTGCAATAATTTCTCTTAATTCTGAATAGTTTTCAGGTTTTCTAAAATATCTTTTATGAAATTCATCATAATCGGTAAAAATATTTTCATCTATAAAATTTATTAGTCCAAATATATCATCTTCATTCTTTTGTATTGGTGTCGCTGACAATAAGATTTTTTTAGCATTTGGGATAATTGAAATTATTGTTTCGGCAGTTTTATTCTCTTTGATTTTATAACTTCTAAATCTATGGGCTTCATCTAAAATACATAGTTCCCAATCAATATTTTTAAATCTGTCACTATTTGATAATATATAATCATAAGTTGTTAAAACAACTCCACCTTTAAATTTCTCTAAACTAATGAAATAATTTTCGGAAACAATTCTTTCCTCATTATCTAAAATATATGGTCTTATATCAAATTTCCTTATTAAATCTATAAGCCAATCATTAACAGTTGGCGATGGCACTATTATCAAAACATTTCTATTTTGTCTTGTGTATTGAGAAACGATTAACAATGCCTCCATTGTTTTTCCAAGTCCAGCTTCATCAGCTAAAATAAATCCTTTTACAAAAGGATTTTCTAACGCAAAACAAGCAGCATATATTTGATGAGAAAAAATCTCAATACCATTATTCAAATAAGTTGGTATCAAGTTTTCTTTTTTACCTAATTCATATTGTTTGCTTATCTTTTTAACAAGATAGTGAGCTTGCAAATCATTAGTTATTGTCATCAAATTTTCCTTTATGCCTAGAAATATGTTCTATTATAACATAAATTTTGATGATATATATTATAAAATAGAATATTTGTTAAAAATTAATATAAATTATATTTTTATTTAAAGACTTTGCATAATCTATTGTTTGTTTAGTTCCACCGGGTTTACCATCAAACAAAGCTATACAAAGAGAAGAATTGTTTATCATGAATTTATTTCTTTCTTTCATGCAACCATCTTCATATTTGTCATAAATACATCTAATACAATCTAATTGTTTGATAATAGATTTATATCTTTGTTTATGTTCATTATTCCATTTTTCATCTTGATTCCTACAAGGTAATGCACCTATTAATCTTATGTTTTTATCGTTTTTCTTCAACTCTAAAACAATTTCAGCACAAATCATATCAAATCCAAGAGCCATTCCAGCAATAAAAGAATCATATCCCCTTTTGAAAGACCTGCAAATGGTCTTTTTTTATAAAACATACTTAATCATCTTCTTGGAAACTCTTTTTATATTCTTCGTAAGTGATACCTCTTTTCTTTAAGCTTTCCAAGAGTGCAACCATAAAAGGGCTTTCAAAATCAACTTTTTCTTCAATTTCACCTGTTTGAGAAACTTCCTCTTTTATTAATTTTGATAATTCAGATATTGTGATTTTCTTTATATCTTTTTTATTATCTTCTATGTTATGGTCGCAAGACAAATCTCTCTCACCATACTCATTACCAATAACAAAGTATGAACAAACTGAAACTTTATTACCATAATTATAACCTGCATTAAAGATAGCTTCAATAAGTCTTAATCTTCCTTCCGTTGTTGTTTCTCTAATAGAATCCGACAAACAAATTAAAGGCCAATTATCTCTTTCTGGGTATTTTTCTGCAATTTTTTTCAATTTTTTTGCAAATTTTCGTGTTTTTTCGCCAATTTCTTCATTATTTTCTTTATTTTGTTTTATTGAAGAAACAATAAAGTTTTCTGTCCTATCTTTAACATTAGGACATAATTCAATAATCTCAATAAGAGAAAATCCAAGTTTATTTAATATCTCCTTGAACTCTATCATTGTATTGTGGGCGTCAACTTCAGCGTCATGTTCACCCTCTTCGCCCTTTAATTCAAGTTCTTCCAAAATGTTTAATACTGATATTTCTTTTTTAGTATTCTTGTATTCTTTATAAAACAATTTAACATCGTAAAAATCAAAATCAATACTTGGTAAATTATATCTTTTACAATCATCATTTAATGCCTTGGCGTCATTATTTAGCGAGTGCCCTAGAACATAATCACAGCTTTCTATTATCTCCTTAATTTTAGGATAATATTTATTGAAAGTAAGTCTTTCTTCATACTCCTTTTTAGTTCTTGTAAGTATGTGTTTTAATGCCCACCAATCCCATTCATCATTAGATATATATGGATTGATTATAAGATTATTCCTTTCTATTATTTCAAACTTTTCATTAGTGATAACATACCCGAATTCACAAATTTTACAACCATTCATACAACTTGCATACTCTAAATCAAAAAATAAAATTTTCATTAGTATTTTCCCTCTATATTTTATCACCATTAAAGATAATATCGTTTCCAACATTTATTTCTTCAATTAAATTCTTTTTGTTATAAAACCAATCTTTCTCATTTACATATCTGTCAGAAATATAATTGATATTTTGATTTACTGAACCGACCAATGCTCTATTATTGTCAATTTTTTGCTCATCAAAATAACCATCAATGATGATATCACATTGATTTTTTAAATTATCATCAATTTCATTTAATTGATATCCAGTAAAAAGAATTATACCTAATCCCAAACTTTTAACTTCTTCAAGTAGTTTAACTAAATCAATTTGTAAGAGTGGTTCTCCACCTGATAGTGTTACCCCCTCTATTTTGTTCTCTATTTTACTTTTTCTTATTATTTCAAGTAAATCTCCAAGAGAAATGATATTAGCTGGTTTTAAAGGTTGTAATGTCTTATTACAACAACCTCTGCAATTTCTATTACAACCTTGAAACCATATACACAATCTTTTAAATGGACCTTCTACTTCTGTGCATGTATTTATAAGTGCAACATTAAACTTAATCATTAAAACTAAACTCTAATCCTTTGTCTGATGTTTTAACAAGCAATTTTGAACCTTTATATAGTCCTAAATCTTGTTTATTGTTAAACAAGAACATTGATAATTCATCAAGTAAAATATCATTAATTGCATTAAGAATATCTCTTCCGCCTTTTGATTTATCAACTCTCTTTAAAATATATCTGATAAAATTAAGTTCACTTTCAAACTCTAAATCAAGTCTGTATTTTTCTTGAATTCCTTTCTTAATTGGATTTAATTTACTCTTTGCAATTTGGATAGCAAACTCATCATCAAGAATAAAATTAAATGGAATAATATTACTATAACCAATTCTTCCAAGAATTTCTGGTCTTTTTATTTCGTTATCAAAATAATTCTTAACAATCTTAATAAATTCTTCCGCTGTTTCTTCTTTATTATCAGACGGTTTAACTTCACTTGCACCAAGATTTGATGTAAAGATTATTATACTTTCGCTAAAATATACTGTTTCGCCTTTACTATCGGTTAATCTTCCATCTTCAAGTATTTGTAAGAAAATATCAAGTATTCTTGGATTTGGTTTAGCTGCTTTTTCAATCTCATCAAATAAAATTACACTAAATGGTTTTTCTTTTATAGCATTTGTTAATTGTCCACCTTGCTCGTATCCAACATATCCCGGTGGAGCACCAATTAATTTTTGGTCTGAATTCTCTTGTGCATACTCACTCATATCAAATCTAATACAAGCCTGCTCATCACCAAATAAGAATTTAGCAAGTGCTTTTGAAAGTTCTGTTTTACCAACACCAGTTGGTCCTACAAAGAAGAACACCCCTTTTGGCATGGACCTACTTGATGTCTTATGTAAACCTGTTAAACCCATATATGCTTTAACAACTGTTTTCTCAATCTTTTCAATTGCTTCATCTTGTCCTACAACTCTTTCAGATAATTTCTTCTTGATGTTTTTAACATCTTCATAAGCAAGTTTTTCCCAAGGATTATCCTTTTCGCCATACTTGAATAATAAGTATAGTTTATCAAATGTTAACTTTTCTTCCTTTCTTGAAAGTTTTGCCATTTGTATTATTTCTCTATTGGTAAAATCTTCCAAAACATCAATATATTCATTTGTTCTACTGCTATTTAACAAAGTTTCGCCCGGATTGAATTTAAGTTCAAATCCTGCTTCAATTTTTTCCAATAATCTACGTCTTTCCAATCTGTCTGGTTTAGACAATGTTATTGTTGAGACTTCTGGGTTTGCTTGATAAAAAGACAATGGGAAATTTGACAACTTGTTTGTGATAAGTATAATTGTGCTTTCATTTACATCTGTTGATAGATAATTAACTTTTTTATCTTTAATTGATTTGCCCAACAATGTTAAATTTTGTCTTTCTTCATTATCGTGTTGACCACCATTTGAGAAAAGATAATCTGACCAATTTAATATAAATACTGTTTTTCTATTTTTATTTGTTAAGTTTTTAAAAACTAAATTAAAAATTTCACTTGGTTCTTTAAAGTTTCCATTTGATATAGTTGTATTTTGGTTTTCACCTTCATCATCAAGCGAGTATTCTTCACCTTCAACTTCTTTTTCTTCGGTTATTTTAAGACTACTTATATCACCCTCAATTCCATTTACTCTATCCCAATAAACAATATCGTCATACTTTAAATCTTCAAGCATTTCTGTTAAATACTTTTTTAAGTCAACAATTTGATTTTTGTCATCAAGGTAAACATCACCGACATTGCCGTCAATGATAACGCACCTTTTAATACCGACTTCTCTTTTTATTCTTTTAAAACCAATTTCTAATGCCATATAAGTTCACCTCCTATTTTTTATCTTTGTTTGTATTATATGTCTGATACTTCATTGTGGAAATTTTATCTGGATTACTCCATAATGTTTCTGATTTTGTAACTTTAATTCCATAAATTTTTTCTAAATCCTCTAAAAATGGATTTATATCTTTCTGACAAGCTTGGCCTTCATATCCATCAAATTTATATATAAATCTTCCATCAAGGAAAACTTGAAATTCTGCTGTTTGACCATTAACCTTTTGTGCTATTAAAACCACTTGATTTTTATCTCGTTGTAATTTTATATTTTTCTTGTCAACAATAAAACCTCTTTGTTCAATTGATTTTATGATACATTTTAAAGCTTCTTTTCTTACATGCTCATCAACAATTTCTTTATTGGTTTGTTCTTGAATTTTTTGTAATGAAGAACTATCAAACTTTTCTACCTTAACTATCTTATCAATCTCATTTTGTTCCAGATTGATATCTTTAAGTTGTTTTGTAATTTTTTCAATAATGTTTTCTTTATTATCACTAATAGTTTTATTGACTTCACTATCCAATATTATCTGTGCTTGTTTTACGATTTCATCAAAACTCTTACCAATATTGTTTTCTTTGATTAATTCTAAATAAACATAATCTTTTAGCACAATATCTTCAATCTTATTAAATTGTTCATATAGTTCTTTACTAAAAGCGACTGTCCCACTGATTTGTTTTTGTAATAATTTATTTCTATCACTAACACTTGTTGCAAGAATTCTCTTTAAAAGTGTTTCATATTCGTATATCCTTTGAGAACTAAAGCTATTACATCTACTTAATAATAAATTCGCTTTATTAACGATTTCACGACTTGTATCTACTTCACCATATACAACACCTTTTTGCTTTTGTTCCTCTGCTAATTGTTTTAGACTATTAATCTCTTTATTAAGATTATCTTTTTCTTTCAGTAGTTGTTCTCTTAATTTTTTACTATCTTCATTTAACAACAATGATGAGTTATCTTCTATTTTTTTTAGGATAGTATCAATGTCAGACAATGTATTTTCAGCAGTTTTACAAATGCTACAACACTGTATTGCTTGACCTTCAAAATCAATTCTTGCTTGATGGCTCATTGTTTACCTCGCTTTTGAAAATATATTCATTCCATTTATTTAACTCATCAATGTTAAAATGTATTTCATCTTTGCTTGGGTGTAATAACTTATTTCTACATATTCTTAATGTATGTAATAAACTTGCTTCGTTTGGTTTTATTAATTTGTTATTTTCTGCTAACATTATTTTATCATAAAAATCCATTTCATTACTATCATTTAATGACAATTCCTTTGTTAGGTCATAATCAACTTTTATGACCATATCTGCAACTGCCGATTTAAAATCACCTCTTTTAATTTTATTATCAATAAAATCAAATGTAATTTTCTCTGGTTTATATGATGATTGTTGCTCAATAATTGCATACTCATAAATAGGTTTAATTATGCTGTTATAATTTTCAATTTCACTAAATTTATCAATTGAAAATTCCTTATACTTAACTAAATAGTTATAAGATTTTTCAAATTCAACATAGTTGTTTACCAAATCTATCATATTATAATTTCCATCAATTACATAATCAGTAATAGATTTTATACCTAATAATTGTTTAAGGTATTCTAATCTGTTTCTTGTTTTTTCAGATTCCAATGCTAGTTCGTTATCATCACTAATTTTTATATTCTCTATGATGTCATTCAAATATATATCATACAAATTAATTATTGATAATGCTTCTATCATCTTATAATTACCATTTAATATACTCTTAAATAATTTTTCATCTTTGTCAATATTTTGAGTTACTTTCATTAAGAATTCATGTGAAGATAATCCCAATATTTTTTGAATTGGTTTTATAAAGTCAATATATGTAGCAAAATTTGATACATTGATTTCCTTTATTGTCTTTTCCAAAATTTGTTCAGCAATCAGTTGAACTACATTATCACTTTCTGTTAAAATTTTGCTCAATACATTCAAGTTTAATATTTGCTGTGATAACTCATTCTTTTCAAGAATATGTTTCGTTAAATACTGTGATAAATAATTATTATCATCACTAGAAATTAATTTTGCAATTAATATATTTCTATCTGTAAAGTCTAAACTTATTTCATTATATACTTCTTTATAGAAATATTCTTTTTCATTAGAGTTTAATTCTTTTTCAAGAATTAAATTAAGTGATATTGTTTTATCAATGCTCTCAACATAAAAGTCAACACAAGCTGGAATATATGCTTTCATAATGCCATTACTTAAAGTTAAATAATCTGCTCCATAATCTTCTTTTTTTAATGTTAAACCGGTTTTATACTTTCTTTTAAAAACATAGTATTTCCCTGTTTGAATTAATAATTCTGGTGTTTCTTGTGGTGCAGTTTGGATTTGAGATGGCAAGAAAATTGATGTTAAATTTGATATATCGCTTAAATTTTTCACTTTAACAATTTTCATATCATTTGCAAACTTAAATTTTTCTTTATAGGCAAATATGGCTGTAATATTTTCACTTGTGTAATATTTCTTTACAAAATTCTCTAATCTATCATCAGTAAATGTCAAAGTTAATTTATTATCTTCTAATTTCAAAATGACACAATCTTCATATTTAGCACTTTGCATTTTCATTTCTTCATTTTGAACAGAAATTATTTCTTCTTGTTCTTTAAAATTAAAATTCTTTTTGTTTTCTTGAACAATATCTAAAAGTGATGAAAAGTCGTATTTATAATCTTTAAACATCTCTTCTGAAATTTTGTTTTCATTATCGTTTGGTTTCATTTTTAAACCAACAGATGTAAGAATTTTGTTGTTTAGCAAATCATAGTATAATGGCACTATTTTTACCAATTCTTTACCAGTTGGAACAGCTCCATTTTTAAAAATCTTGTTTCCTTTTTCTGTAAATTCAAAATCTTTAACCAAATATTCTTTAAAATAGTCAGCATTAAATTTTAATCTTCCAAGTTTAATAATATCTAGTTGTATCATATTTTCAATTTCATCAATAAACATAAATATTAAATCATTTGGAACTCCGAATTTTCTCAATACATCATATAGTTTTTCATCATTTTTAGAATTATTATTTATTAGTGCTAATAAAATATATTGTATGCCTGACGCTTGTTTTACTTCTGTATAATTTACCTTTGAACGCATAACTTGAATTGGTATAGAAAATGATGTCTTAAATCTTAAAAATTCCATATTATCTATCCTCCTTTATTATGTCGTCTGATTGCAATATTTTTCCATATACATCTATTGTATTGATTATTTCCTTATAGACCGGATACGCTTGTCTATCCAATGCTTTATTGCCATCGATATCTGGTAAATTTATTACTCCACAATTAGATAAGAAATCTTTATTACCAACAACAATCAATAATTTCCTTGCTCTACTCAAAGCAACATTAATTCTTTCAAATTTCTTAATAAACTCATAATTACCTGTTCGTTTTATAGGGTTTCTAACCATTGACAAGATAATAATATCTCTTTCATCACCTTGGAAATCATCAACTGTGCTTATTACTAATTTATTGTCATTATTCTGACTAAATCCTTCGTATGATTTAAACTTACCTTTTAGTTTTCTTTTTATTAGTCCTGCTTGGTCTCCATAAGTGCAAATAACGCCAATACTTGGTCTTGTATCAATGTTCCTTTCATTGTCAATTTCAACCTTGATTTTGTTTGATTTAATCATACTTGCATATTCATTGTTAATTCTATTAAGCAACTCGCAAACAACATCTGCCTCTTGTGGATTTTGAACAGATGTGCTTCCATTATCGTTAAAGTCATGTTTATCACAATTAACAAAGTAAATATGTTTGTCTTGTTCAATTACATTTTTACCATTTATAACGACATTAAGGAAATGTTGCTTCTCATCATTTTGTTTTTTGTATCCGAGCATTAACCCCTTATTATCTTTTCCACCGTAAAAATGATTAAATACTCTCATAATGTCTTCATGACACCTATATTGTTGATTTAACATGATTTTATTACTTTGTGGGACTTGCTCATATAATGTTTTAAAGAAACATTCTTCATACAATTCTGTGTATGCTTTATTGGTATCTAAATCAATAAAATCAAGCCCCTCAATATCTGATTGTTTTAAATTTCTCAAATCATACATTGGTGGTAATTGTCTATGGTCACCAACTAAAATAATAGTTTTGCCATACAAAATTGGAATTAATAAATCAAGGAAACTTGATTTACTTACCTCATCAATAATAACAACATCTATTCCTTGTGTTCTTACATCAAGGTCGCCAAGATTATATTTGGATAGTTCTTCCAAATCTTTTTCTTTAAATCTATCTCTACTTGTGCATGTTATTCCAAAAACATTAGCATTGTCATACAATTGTTTTGTGTAGAATACCCTATCTTCTTCTATGACATCTTTCTGTCTTAAAAACTTACATATCTTTTTATACATCGGAATAAGTGTCTTATTCTCTTTTTCCTTTTTATCAAAGTTATTTTCAAGTTCTTTCCACTCTTTTTTTATAATTTCCAAAGCTTCCGAAATATCATGATAATCTTTAACAATATTGAAATCTTTAAAGAATTTATTAATTCTTTGTTTTAGATTAGATTGCAAATCGTTAAAATTAACAAATTCACTTTTTTCTCTCAATGCTGAAATATTTTCATCAATCTGCATTATATCAAGTTTTATATTGTTTATTTTAGATGTTACTTCGTTGATTTGGTTTTGTATTGGTGTTAACTCGTTATTTAACTTGATAGTAGTATTGCTTACTAAACTACCTATTTCACTTCTAATATTAGAAATAATTGTTGGCAAATCTTTTATTTCATTTTCATTTAGCAATTTAACATCTATTATTCTTGATACTTGCAAATCGGAATAATCATAATCAATGCCATTTTTTGTTTGTGTAATTTTTTCTTTTATCTCATTAAGTTTCTTTCTTAATTCCTTAACAACAGTTTCCTTTCCGGAAATAATCTCACCAGAATCCTCATCAAGATTTTCTCTTATTTGTTTAGATATTTCTTTCTTCTCATTTTCAAGTTCTATAAGTTCTGGATTAAACTGAATTTGGTTTAATTCATCAATAATATTTCCCAAATCCATTCTCATAATTCCATTAATGTTTGATGTTTTGAAATATGTTTTCTTTCTAATTATGTCATTAATATCACTACTTAATTTTTCTAAAACATCTTTTTTAAACTCATTCTCATCAATAGTAAAATTATAGTTTCCAATCTTTTTAATCAAAAACTCATAATCATTTTTATTATTCTCTATTATAGAAATTTCTTTTCTGTAATTGCTGATTTGTTCATTCAATAATTTCTTATTGTTTTCATGAGACGATATCTGATTTTTTACACTATCAATTTGAACTTGCTCTTTCAATAGTTTTTGATAATCCAATTTTAACTTTTGGAATTCTTCATCAAAATTTTCTTTTGTCGCTGTGAAATTTTCAAATGATATTATTTGCTTATCAATTTTCTGTGAAATATTTATGTAAAAATTATCCACAAGTCTTTCTGGATTATAATCTGTGTTCTTACCATTGATATTAGGTATTAATCTCAACGGCCTTATTTCTGGGATTTTTGGCAATCTATCAAAGACATTATCAATAGCTTTATGAGTTTCACTTGATACCAATATTTTTTTGCCTTTTTTTGTTAATTGAGCAATTATTTCAGCAATAACTTGTGTCTTACCCGTTCCCGGTGGACCTTGCAATAAGAAAATACTTTCGCTAGCAACTGCTTTTTTAACAGCTTCCTTTTGTCTATCATTTAAACTTTGCAAATTCCATTCAATATCATCTTCTATATTGTGGTTAAGATTTTGTAATGACTTTGGCTCAAACAAATACCTTGACAAATAAGGATTTTTAACAAAACCTTTGAAGAATGCGTCCAAAGATTTTTCTTGTCTTTCAATCTTCATTTTTTCTGCTATATTGTTATAAATCATAAAACAAGGTTTAATGTTTTCAAGTGATTTTCTTACTTCTTCAACACTATCTTTTTCAATTTTGAACAATATATTAAATCTTCTAATCGTTTCATTTTCTATTGCATTATTTACTTTTTCATTTTTAACATTTAACAGATATTCTTTTGTTTTATACAGCTCTAAATTGATTTGATTGCTATACTTATTTTTGAGTTCTTGTGTTTTTAATATTCTTGCTTTATTGATATTCTCGTTTTTTTCTTTTTCTAACTTTTCTGCAAATTTTTTACATTTTTCTTCATTTTTCTTATCAAAAACATCATTTTTTTCATTAAATTCTTTAATTTTATTATTTTTTTCTAAACCTAATTGTAATGATAATTCATCTAAATACTCATAAACTTCATCATTAATAATGTTGTTATATTGAGTTTCAACTTTGGCTTTTTCATTCAAGTAATCGTTTTCAAATTCTTTTTCATATTTATCTGTATTAGGTAAAATATCTTCTGCAAAAATTTTATATCTTTCATCTAATTGAATTGATTTAATTCTTGTTTGATTATTAATTGGTTCTTGTGTAGTTAAAGAAATATCTTGTCTAGTAAATCTATTTAAAAGTAACTCTTCCTTTGGCTTTCTATCTTTTTCTGTCATTGCCGAATAGATTTCTTTTTTGTTGAAATCAATTTCAACTCTTACAAGTGGAAAACTTTCTGCTCCATCAGTATTTTCAGTTATAACAATTTGGTCATCTCTAACAAGTTCTTTATTTAATAAAATTCCACTATATTTTTCTTCGTTTAGTCTATAAACATTTTTAGGAATAATGAATGTATCTAAAATTTCACATTTGTTAAATCTAATACTTTTTTCAGATTGAGCTTCTAAATATTGTTTTCTAAATGATATATAATCCTTCCATTCTTCATAAGTTTGCAAAACCTTTTTATATTGTTTTACATAGAAAGGACCATTGACTAATCTATAAATAAAATCATTTGTTAAAACATTGCTTGCTGAATATTCATCAATGTTAACACCAAAATTGGGAACCTTAATTCCATTTGGAAGAACTTTTAATTCATAAGCAACTGAACAATTACATTGAACACTTATCTCACTAACTTTATCTTCAATTTCATCTATAAGTTCAATACCTTTAACGACAAACAAATAGTTTTTAAGACATTTTATATCTCCAATGATAATAATATCTTGACCTTCTGGTAAGAACCTTTTTATTAAGGTATCCTTTTCTGGTCTAATAACAACATTTCTATATATGTATTTCCCACTCTTGTCAAGTTCTGGTTCTCTATCAAAAGCTGGCATTGAAAAATAATATGTGTTTGTTTTTAATGAGTTAAAACACACATTCATAAAATTTTTAAAATCATTAATCGTTGCTTTTTGTGTATTACCATTCTTCTTGTGAATGTTTGAATATTGGTCAAGCAATGATGTTGAAAAATAATCGTCCCAATTCTTACTTCCACTATTAATATTGAAAGTGCAATCAATAAATAAAAAGTTCATTCTATCCTCCCTACTGCTATAACATAACAATAGTTACTATAATTATAGCATATTAATATAGCTTTTTTATCAAAAAAATAAAAATAATAAAAAAGTCATCAATTTGTGTTGATGACTTGGAATTACTATTAATCATGCAACACAAAAATATGGATTTACTCCATGTTTTGAGTTACATACTTATAATTTTATCTATCTGGACTGTAGACCCGAACTTATCATACTCTCAAGGAAAACGAATACAATAAGATTTATAAAATGTAATTATATTAAATTGTCCCGCATTAGTTGACCTCTTACCTGATATCCCTTGAAATATCTCATCACAACTTTTATATGCTTATATATAATATAGCACATAATGTTATTTGTGTCAAATGATTTGTATTTTAATTTTGTTGAACACGCTCCATAGACTCCTAAATATGGAAAATTAAATGCACGAGCAGCATAAGAAGAACTTATAATTTGATTAAGCAAATCGCCTGCCACTAAAACATTGATATCTGAAACCTTAAGTTTGGCTTTTTGAATTGCTCCAGTATAGCATTTTCAATCATCTTTCTTTCGGCTTTTTCAAAGGTTTTTTCACCAAAAAAGTCGTTTTTCATAATGTAATCAAAATAATCTTTAAAGTTCCCTTGCCCTTCTTTTGGTCCAACAATGGAATACGCCCCAATAATTCTTGGTTGAAATTAAAATTTAACTTGCTTAAATTTTAACATCACATAGTTTATATTATTACATCTCATATTTGACAATTAAATATTTAATAGGACATTAATTTTGACAACAAATATTTTTGATTTTAGATGATTTTAGGCAATTTTATATGGTAAAACAGGTGCATTTTACCCCTAAAAAATAGGCATTTGTTGTCAACTGTTGTCAATTTAGTCTTTTTTTGACAACAATTTACACTTTAATCAATTCTTAAATCCCTTTATTTATAGGGCTTTTAATAATATTAAGTTCAAGTCCTTATTTCAAATATTCAAAACTTGGTAATGTAAAGGTCGGCAGTTCGAATCTGCTCGTTAGCTCCAAGCACATAAAACCCTTTAAAATAAAGGTATTT
>CALVNR010000009.1 GCA_944349905.1 uncultured Clostridia bacterium
AAAAACTTATACATTTTTAGAAAAAGTATGCTATAATTATTTTATATTTAAAGCAAAAGAGACCACCGATTGCAAGATTAGGTGGTCTTTTTATATGAAAATTAAAAAAATTTTTAGAAAAATTAAAAATATTTCATTTACTGCCTAAATTTTTGATTTTTAAATGTCCTTATATAAGTGAGGGGCAAAAATCAATTAAAATATTTTAGGAGGTAAACAAAGATGAAATTAAAAGATTGGCTTGACACATGGATGAACAAATATGTTAAGCACACGGTTAAAATAAGGACCTACAACACTTATTTACAATTTATAGAAAAACACATAAATCCAAAACTTGGTGAGTTTGAACTTGAAGAATTATCCCCACAGGTTCTTCAAGAATTTGTTTTAGAAAAATTAGAGAAAGGAAATTTAAAAACAGGTAAGAAGTTGGCAAACAACACAGTTATTGTTATGACAAACATTTTAAAGCAAGCAATTGAAGAAGCTAATATTTTGGAAATAACAAATAAAAATTCTTGTAAAAAAATTAAAATGCCCTTACAAGAAGAAACAAAAGTTTGTGCTTTTGAAAAAAGTGAACAGGACAAAATAGAAAAATATTGTTTATCTAGTAAAAAATCAAACTACATTGGAATTGTTATTTGTTTGTATACAGGACTAAGGATCGGAGAACTTTTAGCACTTACTTGGGACGATATTGATTTTACGCGAAACTATATGACAATTTCAAAATCTGCTTTTCAAGGAAAACAAAATGATAAGATTACAATTATTGTTGACACCCCTAAAACAAAGAATTCTAATCGTGTCATTCCACTTCCTAAACAACTTGTTGATATTTTAAAGAAAATTAAGAAAAAATCTACATCAAAGTATGTCATAACAACAAAAAACAATGGAATGGTTGGGACAAGGTCTTATCAACGAACATTTGAAAGGATATTAAATAAGTTAGATGTTCCGTACAAAAATTTCCATGCACTTCGTCATACTTTTGCGACTCGTGCTCTTGAATTTGGTATGGATGTTAAAACTGTTTCCGAAATTTTAGGACACAAAAATCCTATGATAACTCTGCAAAGATACACGCATTCTCTTATGTCTTACAAAACAGATATGATGAATAAATTTGGAAAACTTTTATGCGCTATATAAATAACTACCAAATTTCACTTGCAATAATCAAACATTTGTTCTATAATAAAAACAGAAGTTAGAGTTTAACTTCAAATTTATAGAGAACCTTAGCGTTCCAACAAAAGATAAAGTCTGAGTGAGCCTTAGTGCACCGAAATCGATACCCGACCAGAAGTATCATATAGGTGAACTGGGCTTTTTTCGTAAATGAGATGATTGCAAAAAACAAAGTTCTACCTAGTTAAATAAAGGAAGGTAAAATGGAAACAATCAAATATTACGATAGAATTCACAATAAATTTATAGATTTGGAAGTAAACGATGAAGTTGCTCAATTTTTGCGTAGTGACAATAAAAGACTTAAACGCCAACAAAAAAGAGATGGGCAATATATTGCAATTTCTTTGGATGAACAAACAGATTATAATGGTGAGGAAGCATTAACATATCACGAAATAATTGCAGATGAAAATGCTTATATTGAAAAGAATTTAGAGAAAAAAGAATTTGCAAAATGTATTTGGCGAGTTGTCGACGAACTCGAAGATAAGCAAGCGAAGATTATAAAAGGTTATTATAAATATGGCTATAAAAACAAAGAGCTTGCAAGTTACTTAAAAATGAACACTAGTGCTTTTTGTCAATTTAAAGCAACAGCATTAAAACATTTACATATTTTGCTTTCTTTTGACCCTGAATTTAGCAATACAAATTTTTATCAATCTCATTATAAAGATTTTGCAGATGATGTTATAGAAGAAGTTATAAAATCGGCAAGTAAAGATTTTATCTCAATTGATTTAGGACAAGTTATGGATTTAATGAAAAATGTAACTCAAATAAAGAAAATAGCGGAAAAGAAAGGAATAAAAATTCCTATTACAACAATAAAAAAATTAGAAAAGATGACAAAACCTGTGTGGGATTTTTTAAAACAACTAAAACAATGTGGGAAGTTTAATGAAAAAGAAAAAGTATATTTGAATATTCCAACTTACGAAATACTTCAAGAATTAGCAAAACATAAAATTTCATAATAAGCAAAAGAACTATTAAATTTTTTGATAGTTCTTTTTTGTTGCCCCTTTACAAAACTAAAACAAAAGGAGAAAACAAAATGCCAAAAATAAAACAAACATTAAAATCACAATTAACACTGCGAATTTACAATCAAGAAGATAAAGATATTTTAGATAAAGCATACAACAGGACAAAATCGGGATTTGATAATCTTTCGGACTTTATTCGTTATTGCACTGTTACTGGTGCTGAAAAATTACTTGGAGATAATGAAGTTGACCAAAGAGCAAATTTAGATGAGATAAGACAAAGTTTATATTATATCAATGAAGAAATCAAAAATATAAAATGCGAAATTAAACAAAACAAAAACGAATATAAAATAGATATTGCTTTAATTAAGAAAATGCTAAATTATATAGCTTATGTCGTTTATAACTTGGAATGTAATAAAAAATGTGATTACGATATAAATGACGGATTATTTGATTTGTTAGATGAAGAACTTAATTGCATAAGGGAGACAAATGTCAGATAAAATTGTTCCTAATGTGAATATATTTTTGCATTATTACAACTCTCATGGTGGGAGTAAAGAATATCAAAACAAAAGGCAATTTTATTCATCTAACACAAATAAAGATTATATGAATTACATTTTGACTGGAATAAATGACATGAAAAAATTTGACTATCTTTCATATATGAATAACAAAGATAAAAGTGCTGGAGTATTTGGTAAAAATGGACTTTTAACAAGTGATGAAAGGAAAGAGATAAGGCAGGCTTTAAGAAAAACAAAATCAGTTATTTGGGATATGGTTATAAGTTTTGAAGAAAAGTTTGGTAAAACTTGGTGTGATAGTTATGAACAAGCATACAATTTAATTAAAAGTGAACTACCAAAATTTTTTAAAAGTGTTGGACTAAATCCCAACAATATAACTTGGTTTGCAGGACTTCACGAGAATACAGACAACAGACATATTCACATTTCATTTTTTGAAAATAGTCCACAAAGAATACGCCCAAATAAAAAAGGAAAGCAATACTCTAATGGCAAGTTATCATTAAATAAAATCAATGAGTTAAAAGTTAATGTTGAACTTTCAGCAACAGACTTTAAGGCAAGAGAAATACTTGCAAGAAAAAGACTAAACGACAAAATGAAAGAAAGTTTAATGATAAATGTTGAATATATTTTGAAGAATAAACTTTTAACTCTTGCAAACGAATTTCCCAAAACTGGTCACACATATTATGATTGTGAGAATATGAAGTCACTAAAACCTAAGATTGATAGTATTACAAATTACATTTTGTCAAAGGACTATCAAGCAAAAACTTTGAAGGAAGATTTTATAAATTTAGCAAAAGAGAAAGATGAAAAGTTTGAAGCATATTGCAAGCGAAATCGCGTTAAACAACCTTTTAATTTTGAGAAAAAATATATGCAAGATTTTTACCGAAGAATTGGAAATGTTGTTATTGAGCAATCGAAAAATTTAAAAGCAAAAGATGATGAAAGATTAAAACTAAATGCAAAATTCAAAGCACAAAAAATAAAGCAAAAGAAAAAATTGTTTAACGAAATTCAAGAGTGTTTATATATCAGTCAAAAAGTTAATTATGAGATAATAAAGACATTTCAAGAATTTTATAATAAGTTAGAAGAATTGAGATATCAAAATTTGATAGAACAATATCAAATCCAAAATGAAATGTAAAATATTGCTAAATAGATATAGATATTAAAGACAACAGGATAAGCGAGAAACAAATTGCTTTTGAAATCTACAAATATCCTAAAAATAAAGGACTTTTGTAGAATCAAGCAATTTTTTGTTTTCTCGTCGTTCTTTTGAAAGCTGTTAGGATACCTAACACTTTTTTATTTTATTACAAGGAGGTTAAAATGCTTAATATAAGTGAAATGAATTCTTATAACACATTCACAAACGAAGAGGCAAAACAATTTTTAAAAGTAATTAAGGGACATAAATATGAATGCTTTTTCAAGTTAATGATGACATATCAAATTTCAAGAATAGAACTTGTTTGTCTTGAATGGAAAGACATCGATTTTGAAAATAATACTATAACAATTTATTCAATAGAACAAGAAAGAATAAACAAAGTTTATTACAAATGGAAGTTAAATAAAAAAAATTTATGCAGAACTTATCCACTTTTGCCACATATAAAAAACTTACTTTTAGATTTAAAATTAAAAAATGAAAACGATAGTTTAACAAATGAAAATTATGATTTTTCAAACCAAAATTATATTTGTCTTAAAGAAGATGGAACAAGATTAAATTATAATACACTTAGTAGAAATTTAAGATATATTGGTAGAGATAATAATTTGCCACAAATATATCTTGATGGCTTAAGAATATGTCTTGATGATTTTATTCGTAATAATTGTAACAGTTATGAATATTACAGAGCATGGACTCGTTTTGACTTGCATAAGAAAAATGCAATCAATATATTTGAAAACGTAAGGTTGGATAGAAATAAGAAATTTATAAATAAACTAAATAATTTGATTTCTTCTTGTGAGCATAGAAGAAAATTAGATTTTGAGATGTGAGGTGAAAATGCAAGAAATTAACGAATTAAATAATGTTATGTTTAAAGAATTTCCGGATTGTGTTGGTGTGCAAGAATTACAAAAAATGCTTGGAATTAAACGGACAAAAACTTATGAACTCTTAAAGAATGGTGAGATTAAATCTATCAAAATTGGTAAAGATTACAAAATCTCAAAACTTAATGTCATCGCATATTTGATGGGAGGAAAGCAAGTATGAAAGGAAGTGTAAGAGTAAGAAATGGCACACTTTATGCAGTTATAAGTTATAAAGATAATCTTGGACAATATAAACAGAAATGGATATCAACAGGTCTTAAAGAAAGAGGTAATAAAAAACAAGCACAAAAGATATTAGAAACTGAACTTAAAAAATTTACTTTACACCCTATTGAAGAAAATCCACAACCAGCACAAAAGAATGATATAATCTTCATTGATTATATTTATGACTATATAAAATCAAAAGAAAAAGAATTATCGCCAAATGTTTATCAATCATATATGGAATGTTGGAAAATAATGAAAAAGCATTTTGGTAATAAGTTGAAACTTAAAGATGTAACTTATCATCATATTGAAGATTATTATGATTATTTAAAAAACACACGAAAAAATAAAAATATAACAATCAAACATCATGCTGTTATTTTATCGCCAGCACTTAGACTTGCATATAGAGATGATTTAATTGCTAAAAATCCTTATGAATTTATGCCCAAAATAAAAAAAGAGAAATCAAAAATGCAGTATTATAATAAGGAAGAGCTTGAAAAACTATTTGAAGTAACAGACAAATCTCCATTAAAACTAATTGTGAGAGTGGCTGCCTATTATGGATTCAGACGAAGTGAACTTGTTGGACTGAAATGGGACGCAATAGATTTTAAAAATAAAATGATAACAATAAAGCATAAAGTTCTTCATGTTAATAATAAATTCTATCTGTCTGACACTTTAAAAACTACTGCAAGTCATAGAACATTGCCACTGCTTCCAGAGATAGAAAGTCTATTGGTTGAAAGAAAGGAAGAAATAGAAAAGAATAAAGAACTTTTTAAAAAGAGTTACAATCATAAATATGATGAATATGTTTTTGTTGATGATATTGGGGATTTAATAAACCCCGATATTATTTCTAATAGATTTAGAACACTATTAAGAAAAAATCATCTTAAACATATTCGTTTTCACGATTTAAGACATAGTTGTGCCAGTTTGTTAGTTGCAAGCAAAGTCCCTATGAAAAACATTCAAGAATGGTTAGGACATTCCAATTTTAATACCACTGCCGATGTCTATTCGCATTTGGATTATTCTTCTAAATATGAAAGTGCTAATGCGTTAAGTAAAGCTTTGTCTTTTAATAGAACCGAAGAAAAGCAAAGTGAAGAAGAAATAGATGATGATATAGAAAAATTAGAGAAATTATTAGAAGAGAAGAAAAAGTTAAAGCAAAAAAAGAAAGATTTTGAGATGTAAATGTTGAAACTTAATAAATTCAAATTTTTCATTTGCAAAAATGTTGCAAAAAATCACTATACGACACTATGCGTTTTTATGCGATAAATAAAGGTTTTCTTGCATGAATTTGTGAAAAATTTGTTACAAATTTGTAGCAATCGACCATTTTTTAGCATTTTCACAAAAAAAATTGTTATTTTAAACACTTGAAATTCGAACCCACAAGTTAAGATTTTAGTCTTGATTTGTGGGTTATTTTTTTGCCATAAAAGAAAAAATCTAGCGAAGTCAAAAATCGCTAGATATCCCTAAAATAAAGGGTTTTATGGTGCTCCCAGAAGGATTCGAACCCTCGAAAATCGATCCGAAGTCGATTGTGATATCCATTTCACCATGGGAGCAAAATGATAATTTTTTTATGGGGATTATCGAACCCCAAAATATGTGTTCCGAAGACGTTTGTGAAATCCACTTCACTATGGGAGCAAATTTTTTATATAATTTTTTATTATTATAATTGCTTGCCAAATAAAAATCAAGATTTTTAATAAATTATATTTTATTCATAAAATATGTGGCAATATTTACTAAATTTTTATATTTATTTGATTTTTTTTATAATAAATGTTAATATTTTATTAAGGAGACAATAAATGAAAAAATTTAGGCTTTCTTTAATATTAGCAATGCTATGTGCAGTTTTAGCTTATGGAATCGGTGTAGCGTTAAATTATTTTACAAATTCTGAATCACCAGATTTAATGCAAGCTTTTATGAGCCCTGTTAGTTTTGGGCTGGCTGCTGGCGGTTTTGTGTTGGGATTTATCGTTGGTCTTGTAACAAAACCTCAAAAAGACAAATATAACAATGAAGGTAAAACCTCAACTGGTCAAAAGTTTGAAATAGCTCATGACTCTAAATTCATGTCAGTAGATGACTTAAAAAACGATAAAGGATTAATTTTTACTTCATGGAACAAACTTCCTTCAATAAAAGAAACAGGATTTGTTTTTTATAATAAAGAAGAAGGTGGTTCTTACAACATATGTATGAAAAAAGAAAACCATGCTCTTGTATTAGGTACAACTGGTACTGGTAAAACGCAAATCCTTGCCAACCCTACTATTAGAATTCTTGCTCATAGTGGACAAAAGCCAAGTATGGTTATTACCGACCCTAAAAATGAATTGTATACAGACAACGCAGAAATTCTCAAAAAAGAAGGTTATAGAATAATGGTTCTTGACCTAGAAAGTCCATTTTCTTCTTCAAAATGGAATCCTATGGAAACAGCGTTTGATTTATACGAAAAGGCTGGTAATTTGGCATCAACAGTAAAAAAATTCACAGATGTGACTCCGGAAGATGCAGGATATTTGAAATTTTCAAAAGAAGATATTGGCGGGGTTGAATATCAAAACACTTGGTATGGATTTGAAGGAAAAGCATTTCCTAATAATGAAATACTTAAAAAAGAATTAGACGCAAGAAGAATGCAACTTGAAGACCAGGCAAAAAGTGAACTTAGAAACATTGCCATTGCAATCGCACCCGTTGATGAAGGTTCAAAAGACCCTTCATGGTCAAGAGGTTGCCAAGATTTTATTTTAGGTATAATGGAAGCAATGCTAGAAGACTCACGTGATCCAAGACTTGGTATGACAAGAGAAAAATTTAATTTCTTTAATATGACAAAAATTGCCAATATAAGAGATGCAACAATGTCAGATAGAGAAAGTGCTTTAAAAACATTAACTGCTTACTCAGAAGGTAGAGATCCAATTTATTCAAATGTTCACGCTCTTATGAACACAATTTGTGGGACAAGTTCTGTTACTCAAAGATCTTTCTTGGGACAACTTGGTACAACACTTGGCACGCTTACAGATGATGGTATTCTTTATATGACAAGCGCAACTGACTTGAAATTTAATGAAATACCTATGCAACCTACTGCATTTTTCCTTAGAATACCTGACCACAAAGTTGAAAGACACTCTTTGGCAGTTTTGTGTATTAGCCAACTTTACAAAAATCTTGTAGATTTAGCCAACACTTTCGATGATCCAAAAACAGGCAAACCAGGAACTTTGCCAAGGCCAGTATATTTCATTTTAGATGAATTTGGTAATATGCCAAAAATACAAAATTTTGGAACTATGGTTACAGTTTCTCGTTCAAGAAAAATTTTCTTTGAAATTGTCTTACAGTCTTACAAACAACTTGATATAAAATATGGCGCTGATGAAGCAGTAAATATTAGGGGTAACTTCCAAACTGAAATCTTCTTAGGTTCTGAAGACCCTTCAACTATCCAAGCGTTTTCCGAAGCGTGTGGAGAAACAACTGTTTTCCACGAAGAAGAAAGCACTTCAAAATCTGATAAAGGTGATAGTGGGACAACAACAAATAAAAGTCTTCAAAGATCAAGAAGACCTCTTATTGACAAAGCTGAGCTTAGAACTCTTCCACAATTTACAGTTGTTGCAAAAGTTTTTGGTAAAAACATAATTAAAGATTCGATGACACCTTTCTTCGCAACAAAATGTATGTTGAAAGAACCTGCTAGAAAACCTATAGCTCTGTCTAAACGTCTTGATTTTGAAAAAATCTACTATGATGTAGAAAAGAGAAATAGAATTGTTTTAAAACCAAAGAATCCTTTTGATAGATTTTAATTAAAAAGCTCCAATAAATTGGAGTTTTTTTTAGCACTTTCTTTAACTTTAGAATATATAAAGGAAAGAGGGTTGTATGATTTATGAAGATGATAAAATATTGTCACTTGAAGAATATGAAGATTTAGCAAAAAAGTATTACCAATCTTTGAAAGACCGCGATGTTAAGTTTGTTGATTTGAGGGAAAATGAAGAATTAATAAAAGAAACAATGTCTTCTTTTTCATTAGTAAATCAATATCTTTTTCGTTTAGGTGGCTTTCTTAATACTTCAAAGCTATATTTTTTGACTAACAAACAAATCAAAATATTTAAAACATTATATGATGTAACTCCAGATATAGTAAATTTAAATTTCAAAGATAAAACAAAAACTTTTTTACAATATATTGGCTTAGAAAGTCAATTAATTCTAAATTTAATTGACCTTGCAAAAAAAGATAAAAACCAAGAAATACTAAACAGAATAATAAACGACAGATTAGTTTTACTAAAAAATATATTTATTTAAAAAAAGAGCTAAAAGCTCTTTTTAATTTAATTTTTTTAATATTTCAGGTAATGCATCATGCAAATCCTTTTTAAATTCAATTAAATATTCGTTTTTAAAAGGATTAAACTCATTTGGACTATTTACTAAAAGTTCTGAATATAATTTATATTTTCTTACCATAACCTTTGCAATTTGTTTTCCTATAAAATAAATTACGTTATCTTCTGTTAAATCGTTTTTGTATACAATATCATCAAAATTTTCGTCTTCGTATATATCTTCATATGTGTTATTGAAAATAAATTGTAACTTTTCAATGGCAAAATTGTTCCCTTTTGAGCATGCCAACAATTCCCAATAGTAATATTTTTTGTAATCTTCTTTTATAAAATTTGTAATTCCTGATTTGTAATAATAAGCTAAGACGTCCATAGCCACAGCATCATTATCATTAGCTTTTTCTGTTAAACCATCAAACACTTCTTTTATATTACCTTCTTCCAAAGCTTTATTAATATCCTTTCTATAAGCGACAAATCTGTCAAATGCTTCTTGATATTCTATAACTTTTGGCCTTAATTTAAGCATAATTTCTCCTTACCTATTTATTATACCATATTGTAATAAATTTTAAAAACATTATTTATATTTTTTGCAATATAGAAAAAATTTCAAAATTGCAAGTTCTTGGAAACATATCATACAATTCTATATTTGATAATTTGTAATTGTTCAGTCTTTTAACATCTCTTGCAAAAGTTGCATGGTTGCAAGATATATAAATAATTTGTTTTGCTTTTGAATTGTTTATCACGTTGCAAACTTTATTATCGCATCCTTTTCTTGGTGGATCCAAAATAATAAAATCTGCATTCTTTACAACTTTTGGCAATTCTAATGCGCAATCACCTTGTATATTTATTAAATTTGTAATATTGTTTGCTTTTTTTAATTTTTCTGCATCATTGTGTTCGTTTATTCCTAACTCTAAACCATAAACTTTTTGTGCCCCATTTAAACATAATAATGCACTTAAAAAACCTGCGCCACTATAACAATTTATAATATTGTTTCCTTTTACAGTTTCAATAACTTTGTTATATAATTTTTGAGCTACAATATCATTTATTTGTACAAATGAGTTCGGACTAATGCAAAATTTCAAACCGTTGTCATTTGTTTCTATATTTTGAATTCCATAAATATGTTCTGTTTTATTGTTTATTGTTTGAAATAACCCAAAATTCGTTTTTAAATTATCTTGCAAAAAATTTACGGAAAGATTTAGTTTCTTATTTGTAAATAAATTAATTAATAATTGATTATTTTTACTTCTTATTTCCAAATACTTTAAATATTTATCAATATTTTGAGAAAAGACAAATTTGCTTAAAATTGGAATACTTATATTTATTAATTTATTGGCTATTTCACAATTGTCAATTTCTATGACTGAATTTGTTTGCTCCTTTTTAAACCCTAATTTTTGTTTCCCTGGAAACAATCTTATTTTGTTTCTATAAAAATACTCTTTTTCACTTGCAACGATATTAAAATTTATGTTATTCCCCAATTTAATTAATTGATTTCTCATAATTTGTTTTTTTAATTCAAGCTCGTTTTGATAAGAAGTATGCTGAAAATCACATCCACCACAATGCATATAATAAGGACACTTTGGCACTATTCTTTTTTCACTTTTTTCTAATATAGTTTTTATTTGTCCTATATCATAATCTGCTTTTGAAGATAATTTTTGTATGGCAACCATTTCGCCTGGCAAACAATATTTTACAAAACAAATTTTTCCTTCATTATAACAAATTCCTTCTCCACCATATCCAATTTTTTCTATCCTGCTTGTAAATTCATCCATATTACTTACCTGCCATTTGTAATTGACCTTCAATGACGGCTAAAACGCTATCAATACCATAACCATTTTCGCTACTCACAGGAGTGATACTTTCTTTGCGAATTTTTAAAAATTTTGCTATTTCTGAAACAGAAGCTAGCATCTTGTTTTTTGAAACCTTATCAACTTTTGTAACAATAATTTTAAAAGGTATATTATAGAACAACAAAAAATCAATCATCTTTTTATCTTGTTCGCTTGGAATATGCCTTACATCAAGCAAAACAAAAACAGTTAAAAGACTTTCGTTTGGATATAGATATTTTTCAATTACCCTTCCCCAGACCTGTTTGTTTTTATTGTCAGTTTTTGCAAAGCCATATCCTGGTAAATCTACAAAATAAAAATCGTCATTAATTAAAAAATAATTTACCATTTTGGTAAGACCTGGTGTAGAAGAAGTTTTGGCAAGTCTTTTTTGATTTACAAGTTTATTAATAAAAGAACTCTTGCCCACATTACTTCTTCCGACAAAAGCAAACTGAAAACGTTTATCTTGAATTAAATCTTCTTCTCTTACAACACTTGTTGTATATTTTGCACTAGTAATTTTCATATTTATATTTTAAAACAATCCTAAGAAAAATTCAACAAAATAATAAAAATAACCAAAGAAATAATCTTTGGTTATTTTATTATTAAGGCTTAGACTTTAAGAAAGATACCAAATCTTTAATAGCTTCTGACATATTGTCTATCTTCTTATTAGTTTCAACTGCTGTATCATATTGTTTCTTAGGCAATTTATCATCAGTAAATTTCTCTTCTTTCTTTTCTGTTAAATTTGAACCTGTAAAGATTGTGTTACCAAATTCTCTAAGTGCAGCAGTAATTGTATCTTTTGCTTTTGCCCAGTTGATTTTTGTTTTAACATCACCACTCATCTTTTCTCTAATCTTATCTTCACTGAGAGCAGTTCCCTTCTTGCGAGCTTCTTCTTTAATCTCTGCTCTTCTTGCAGCAACATCAACTTTTGTAGCCTCATATTGAGTTTTCTTTCCTAATGCGTTGCCAGCTGCATCTCTTGACATAAATATACCTGTCATATCTTTAACTGTTGCTGTCATTTTGTCAAGACCTATATTGGAAAGCATATCCTTGCTAAACAAGTTTTTAATTGAACCTCTAAATCCAGCTGTTGTGTTTTGCATAAGAGCAAGGAAACCTTTACCAGAAGCAGTCCCGTCAAAATTCAAATAATTTGCATTTGCTTTTGCTTGCATTCTCTTTTCAAGTTCTTCGCCAGTTATATTAATACCCGCTTCTTTTTCTTCTTTTGTTCGAAATTTATTAATTTTTGATTGAGCCATAGATTGTTGTACAGAAGTATCTTTTTCTTTTTTGTATGTTTCATCTTTTTCATACAGCACTTTTTCAGCTTTTTTATATGCAGCTTCACGATTTTCTGCGGTATCCGCTTTACCGGACATAGCATCATCATATGCTTTTTTTGCATCCGCATTTCTCATTACAGATTGAGCAAAGGCGGTTGTATTATCATATGCGGCTTTTCCTGCTCTATCTTCAACAAAACTTTCTTCTTCTTTATAATAATTTTGTAAAGCATTGTTTCTTCTTCTTAATTGTATCCCTGCTCCTATTGATTTCCCAGTTCTTACAGCTAAACTTGCACCAGTTTTTATAGCTTTTGCAGGTACCATTCCTACACCTGTTGCGGCCTTTAACCCTTTTGTTAAGCTCTTGCCAACATTTCCTTTTGCACCTTCACCAGTTGAGAATACATCTCCACCACCTACAAAACCAGCAACCATGCTGATAAAGTCTTTCGCCATAACAAGACCAGCAATCAAGAATACCACATTTACTATGGCATCAAGAATGCCAACATTAAAGAATGTTATAGTTTGAACATAAGGCAATATTAAGAACAATAAGTTAAGGCCTATTACTGCTCCATAAGTTGACAATATTTGTTTTATAAATTCATTTGACCATGACTTGAATGCTTTAAAATCATCCATTGGTGCTAGTCCCAGCAAAGGTGGATAAATAAGAAACATTGCCGCTGTTTTTATTAATCTTATCATCAAGCCAAGAATGATTGATATCATCATGCCAAATACAGCAAATACTCCTGCAAAAGCAACAATGAAATTAAATTGCCATAAATCATAATAAAGCCATATTAACGAAACGTTGTATTTTGAAAATGAATCAAACATTGCTTGAGCAAAGACGTCAATACGATTCCAAACTATAAGTCCACAATCCACAGCTTCTTCTGATAAACTGTAATAACTTTTTTCAGATTGAAAATGCAAATTGTTCATAAAAGCATAATCTACTTGATATGCAACATATTCTTGTTTGTCTTCGGCTGAATTATAGCCAGGACTATTAGTATTACCAAATAAATTTCCACCTGTTCCCATATCTAACAACATTTGTGTCTTATAATTATAATCACCATTTCTAAAACGATTTGAATTATATGCCGCAGCTTTAAACAACATTCCAGATATGGGTGCATTCGTTGAGGGTGCACCCGCTCCAAACATATCATATGAGCTGTAAATTTTTTGAGTTATTGTGCTATCCTCGCCTTGTCTTTCATCAACCTCTCTAAAAAAATATGTCGTCGCACCAGGCCCATAAATACCTTCAAGCGCTTCTTCTGTTGCTGGAGTGTTTGTGATATTATCAAGAGTTCTTAAAAGTAGGCTTGATAATTGTATACCTATGATTACAGCAAAAGGAACAATCGCAAATGTTACAATTGATTTAAATGCGTTATACAAAATTTTTGATGGATTTGTTTTTGATGTATCTTCATTGTAATGAGCTTTAATGATTGCTATCATAGAACTAAGAGCAAGTAAAATCAAAGCGAAAATAGCAAGAGACCAAAATGTTGTATTCAATGCCTGATATGCCCCAGCAGAATCACCAAAACCTAAAATTCCATTAACGAATTGAGTAATTGGATCTTGATTGATCACCTCTTCTCCACCTACATAATACACATCAAGACCACAAATTCTTCTTGCAAGCATCTGCATTGCGTCAACTGCACTTGCAAGACATGTATACAAAAAATATATGACTTTTGGAATTAAGTCAAAAAATGCTAAAAATTTGTCCCAAGTGCTTATTCCGTTTAATAATGATAGTGTATGCACAAAACCCCCTATCTCTCTTTTATAATTTACATTATAACAAAAATAATTACAAATATCAACACAATTTTACAAATAAGAAAAAAATGTTTAAATTAATTTAAACATTTCTATTAATTTTTCAACCGAAAAATCTTCTGGCCTTTTTGTTAAATCAAAATCTTTTAATTTTTCTTCTATTTCTTTTTTGCTTAAATTTTTATATCCTTGCAAATTGTTAAGCAAAGTCTTTCTTCTCATAGAAAAACATTTTTTTATAAAATTGTAAAAATCATTACCATTAATTTCAGGATATTTTTGACAAATTTTTAAATTAACAACAGCAGAATCAACATTAGGCATTGGATAAAACATTTGTTTCCCTACTATTCTACATATTTTTGGTTGTGAATAAAATTGAGTCATAATTGATAAAATGCCATAATCTTTATTGCCTTCTTTTGCAACAATTCTCTGTGCAACTTCCTTTTGGACCATAATAGTCATAGATACTATTTTTTTTGATTCTTGCAAAAACTTGAATATTAAAGGGGTAGTAATGTAATAAGGTAAATTTGCCACTAGTTTGTATTTATCACAAAAATTTTCTTCAATATTTTCAATTGGTTCTTTAAGAGCATCTTTAAAAATAAATTTTGTGTTTTTTAAGTTTAAATTATTTAATGGTTCAATCAAATCATTGTCAATTTCATAAGCAACAACTTTTTTTGCACAAACAGATAATTGTTCTGTTAAAGCACCTGCACCTGCTCCTATTTCCAAAACTTCATCATTAGAATTTATTTCGCCGTCTTGCACAATCGCTTTAAGTAAATTTGTATCTTTTAAAAAATTTTGACCAAATTTTTTTTTAAAATTATGTTCCATTGTCTTTCTCCAAATTAAACAATTTTATAGCATTGTTGGTTGTTATTTCCCCAACATGTTCAACAGTTAAGTTCTTTAAATTTGCCAAATTCTCTGCAATAGTTGGAATATAATATGGCGCATTTCTTTCTCCCCTATAAGGCTGAGGCGCAAGGTATGGACAATCTGTTTCCAACAAAACTTTTTCTAGTGGAACAGCTTTTAATACTTCTTTTAAATTTGAAGCATTTTTAAATGTTGAAACACCACCGACTGAAATATAAAGCCCCAACTTTATAATTTCATTTGCCATTTCTTTGCTTCCATTAAAACAGTGCATAGTTCCACCATAAATTAATTTTTCTTTATTCTTTTTTAAAATTTCAACCATAGTACCAATAGCATCTCTACAATGGATAACTATTGGCAATTTTAATTTATATGCAAGCTCGATTTGTTTTAAAAATGCATTAATTTGTTGTTCTTTGTTTTCTTCACCTGTTGAAAATTGAAGTCCTATTTCTCCAATAGCGACAACTTTTTTGTCGTTTGCGAGATTTTCTAACTCTTTTAGTTTTAATTCTGTTAATGTCTCAGCATATTCAGGATAAATGCCAATAGATGCATAAACATTTTCATGATATCTTGCAAATTCAAATGCTTTTTTTGATGAATCTAAATCAAATCCTGATGTAATTATGTATTTAACTCCAACTTGATTTGATTTTTTTACAACATCTTCTATATCATTTATATATTTTAAGTCTGTCAAATGTGAGTGGGTATCTACAAACATTATTGTCTCCTTATTTAAATATAACTTTTAAGTATAAAAAAGTCAATCTTTAAAACATACAAACTTTTTAAACACTCAAATTTTTGCCTGTTTTTTATTGTTCTAAATATTATTTTTGTTTCTATTGAATATAAAATAACATGAGCAAAATTTGGTTTTCAATGATAATTGTTTCATTGGTGTTTTTAACAATAAAAAATCCTTCTAGTATTTTAAATGAAATGCTTACTTCTTCAGCATCTGCTTTCACTCTTTCTCTTGAACTATGCAGCGTATATGTTGTATGGCTTGGCATATTAGAAATTGTTGACGCAAGTGGTCTTAGTGAAAAAATAGCTACTTTAATGCGTCCTTTGATTAAAAAAATATTTAAAGTTGATGACCCTATCACTCAACAACTAATTGCCATGAATTTGTCTGCAAACATGCTAGGACTTGGCAACGCTTCCACTCCACTTGCAATCAAAGCTATTAATCATATGGATACTGGAAACCAAACTGCGAGTTTTCCAATTATTATGTTGATAGTCATAAATGCTACTTCAATACAGCTTTTGCCAACTACAATAATAGCTTTGCGTGAAAAAGCAGGTTCTCTTTCTTCTGCTGATATTGTTTTGCCTACATTAATCACAACTGTTTTTACAACAATATTGGCAATAATTTTAGTCAACTTATTTTCTAAAATATATAATTGGAGAAAAAAATGAGCATTTATATTTTACCAATAATTTTTATTTTTGTCTTTTGTTATGCTTTTTGTAAAAAGGTTAATGCTTATGAAACCTTTGTAAAAGGTGCTAAAAAAGCTATACCTCTTGTTGTTGATATATTCCCTTATATTGCTTCAATAATGATAGCAGTTGCCTTGCTAAGAGCAAGTGGTATAACTGAAAGTTTGGCAACTTTATTTTCTCCTTTATTCAACTTTTTGGGTATTCCTTCACAACTTGTTGAACTTGTTTTTCTAAGACCTTTTACAGGTTCGGGAAGTTATGCTTTATTAAATGATATTCTTTTGCAATATGGCGCAGATAGTTATATTTCAAGATGCGCTTGCGTAATTCTAGGTTGTAGCGAAACAATTTTTTATGTAACAGCAATTTATTTATCCAAAACTAAAATAAAAAAACTGTTGTATGCCATACCTGTTGCGTTAATCTGCTCTTTGGTTGGCTCAATACTTGCGTGTTTGCTTTGCAAAATAATTTAACAATAAAATTTTTATTCTTTTAATATAAGAAATAGAAAAATAAAAAATCACTATAACAATAGTGATTTTTTATCATTAATTTTAATGTATATGTTTTTTAAGTTCCTCTGATCTTTTTCGCAGTTTTTTCATTTCTAGTGAAAGTTTATCATATTCTTCCATATTTTTTTGCATAGCATTGACTAATTCTTTATCTTTATAAATCCCACTTAATATTTTTTCTTTTTCTTTTTGTAATTGGTCAAGTTTGTCTAACAAAATATTAAGTTTATTACTAATTTCAATATGCTCTTGTATTATCTTATCATTTTTCATCTCTTTCCCCTTCAATTTTGTTTCTACTCCAAATTGTATATTGACTTTTATGCCAATCTCCTGACCAACTTCCACTGCCAACATATTTATAATTATCAAAATTTGGTGCTTTCATAATAGTACTTTCTGGATTCTTCGTTATATAATTATTGACACCTTCCCAATTCGGGCTGATACCACTGTTGATGAACTCAATCTTTTTCTCAGTATTTTCATTATAAACTTCTATATTCTCAATTGCGTTTCGTCGCATTTTTTCATAAATAATTTTGAGACTCTCTTCATCACCTTCATACTTCCTATTGACTTCAATATCATTAAGCACGGCATAGCCTTTTTCTCTGTTTATATATAAGATTGAATACGCGACTATATCTCCTTTATTGTCTCTAACAACAAGTGGTTGCATATCTGGATCAATTATGGCTCCTCGCATTGCTCCTGCCCCAGCACCGTAAAGTCTTGCGCAACAACTTGTCATGTAACCAATAGAAAAATTTGCAATATCGCTTTTGGCTAGTGCTTCATATGTAAATATTTTGTTTGAAATATCTTTTTGATTTTTAATAATCTCTTTGGCATCTTCAAATATATCTTTTTCTACATTTTTCACATATCCCAGATATTCCATGTACGCTTGTGTCATATTTTGAGAAATCTTTTTCCCAACAATAAAGTCAGGCACTCCACTTTTTTCTCTTTCTTTGTCAATTTCCTTTGCCTTATCAAAATGCTTTTGTGAATAATCTGCAATATTTACAAAATGCTCGGCAATTGTTCTATCTCTCTTAGATATTATTCCGGTAAACTTGTTTGTTGTAAACTCTTTTAATAGTAGTTCCACAGTTGGATTTTTCCATTTTGTTTTATCTATACCATTTTCCGTAGTAAAGTAAGTCCTAATCTTAAAACGATTTTCCTCACTCGTTGGTAGATGTGTAGTGTTGTCCTCTCTTTCAATTTCATCTAGTTGCAATTCTCTTCTTTCAACAAACCAGTTATAAACATTTGTTAAAAAACCTTCCTGATTCTCCTTTTTCATTTGAGAGATTATGTCTTGATAGTTTGCTTTGTTTCCCACAAATTGCAAAAACTCTTTGCAAATTCCATTATTTTGAGTCCCCTGTAAGAACATATGCATTTGTTCTAATGGTATGTCTTTGATAAATTTTTGTAAAAAGTTGAATGCAATATCACTCACTTTTACTTTATTATTTGTTCCGTTGACTTCCATACTCTCTTCTTTATCAAAAAGGCCAATAGCTCTTGCAAAAACAAAAAGATCTCTTGTATTTGCTTCATTTGTCTTAGACAAATCAAAATTTTTTAATAAAGTTTTCCATGGTTTCCAGTTTAAATCGCTGTTTCCTACCTTCTCTCTATCTGTAAAAGTAAAATAATCAAGATTACTACCAAAACACTCTTGGGCAAATCGCATTTCTTTTTCATCTGTGATATTTTTTAAAATATTAAAATTGTCACCTAAAAATCTAGCAGGAACTTTAAAATTTTTATAATAAATTATTGCTCTATCGCAACCCTCAAATGTAGAGCCCCCCATCTCGGTTACTCCTTCTGGTATGTTTATTGTTTTTAATCCACTGCAACCTTCAAATGCAAAGCTACCTATCTCGGTTAACCCTTCTGGTATGTTTATTGTTTTTAATCCACCGCAACAATAGAATGCAAAGTTCCCTATCTCGGTTACTCCTTCTGGTATGTTTATTGCTGTTAATTCACTGCAATAACAAAATGCATACCAATCTATCTTGGTTACTCCTTCCCAAAATTTATCAGGATCTGCATTCAAAAGTTTGATATCTTCATCTTTTACACTCGTCAAGCAGCCATTTTCTTTTCTCATTTTTTCTCCTTCTTCTTTATTGTATCATAACACCAGTCAAATTTCAAGAGATTAAAAACAATAACATGATTTTTAAACTGCTTAAAAATTCAAAAAAACTTGCACTCTCTTAACTGAGAAGTGCAAGTTCTTCCAATTCTTTTGCTATATCAAGTCTAGGGAACAAGATTGAAAGTTCTCCAATTTTTTCATTTGCTTTAAGTCCATCAAAATTATCGATATTTTCAAAAGTTGAATTTGTTTTTAAATTAAATGCACTTAAAACCTTACCAGTGCTTTCACTCATAAATGGTTCTAATAGTTCAACTCCTATTCTTATTGTTTCAAGAAGTGTTCTTAATATGGCTTTTAATTGTTCTTCTTGCCCTTCTTGTTTAGCAACTGCCCAAGGCTGTGCAAGTTGAATATATGTGTTTGCTTCCGAGAAAATGTTGAAAATAGATGTTATTGCTTTTGAAACATCAAAATTTTTCATATATTCCAAAACATTGTCTTTTTCTTTCAAAACTTTGTTTTGCAAATTGATTTCATTTTCTCTATATTTTTCAACACTTGGGATTATTCCATCAAAATATTTTTTAAGCATTGAGAAAGTTCTTGAAACCAAATTACCAAAATTATTGCAAAGGTCAGCATTAAACTTCGTCAAGAAAGTTTCTGTTGAATAATTTCCATCAGATCCAAAAGGTATTTCTCTAAGAAGAATATATCTAATGGCATCGGCAGAATATCTAGGAATCAAAATTCTAGGGTCGACACATTCTTTAACACCTGTTTCTTTACTTTTTGATAATTTGTCACCGCCAAACAACATCCAACCATGACCAAAAATTCTTTTTGGAAGTGGTAAATCAAGTGCCATAAGCATAGCTGGCCAAATTATTGCATGAAAACGAACAATCTCTTTTCCAATAATATGAACATCTGCAGGCCAAAATTTTTCAAATAAACTAGGATCATCGCTACCATAACCTAATGCTGTAATGTAGTTGGTTAATGCGTCAATCCATACATAAATAGTATGTTTTGGGTCAAATTCAACAGGAACACCCCATTTTACAGAAGTTCTTGAAACACATAAATCTTGAAGACCAGGTTTAATAAAGTTGTTTACCATTTCGTTAACTCTGGAATTTGGCAACAAAAATTCTGGATTGTTTTTGTATAAATCTAGCAACTTATCAGAAAATTGAGACAACTTGAAAAAATACGCCTCTTCTTCTTGAACCTTTACCTCCCTGCCACAGTCAGGACATTTCCCATTTACAAGTTGGCTTTCTGTCCAAAATGATTCGCAAGGTGTGCAATATAATCCATTATATTTTCCTTTATAAATATAACCTTTTTCATACAAAGCATTAAAAATTTTTTGAACTGCCTTTTCATGATAATCATCAGTAGTTCTAATAAATTTGCTATAATTTATATCAAGCATTTGCCAAAGTTTTTTTGCATCAGCAATCATCTCATCAAGATATTCTTTTTCTGTTTTGCCAGCTTTTTGTGCTGATAAAGAAATCTTTTGTCCATGTTCATCAGTTCCTGTCAAAAAGAAAACATCTTTGCCTAATTTTTTATTAAATTTTGCAATGGTATCACAAATAACAGTTGTATAACAATTACCAAGAGTGAATTTGTTGCTTGGATAATAAATTGGTGTAGTAATATAAAATTTTTCTTTCATTTTTAACTCCTAATCAAGTTTTATTATTTTATCATGTGGGGAAAAGGTTGTCAAGCAAATAAAAGGTTTGATATCTATTAAAAAAGAACAAAATACTTTAACAAACGACATTAAAACAATAATTTGTTGATAAAAATTATGTAATAAAAATGCTAAAATATAGTCATGAAAAACAACTTGTTCATAATTATCATGTTGGTATTGTTTTGTTTAAGTGTTTGGATAATAACTTTTCTTGCAATAAATTATCCAGAAGCTTCTCCTCTCAACAAACCTAATATTGTATTAGTTTTAAATCAAAACAAATCAACAAAATTATTAACAAAATACTAAAAATTTTATTAAAAATTGATTTTTTTGATATTCTATGCTAAAATCATCTTATGCGAATTATAAATTTATCTTCCGGTAGCGACGGCAATATAACATATATTGAAACTGAAAATTTAAAAATTTTGTTGGATGATGGATTAAGTGCTCAAAAAACAGTTGAAAAATTAAAGCAAATTTCAATTGCTCCAAGCGATATAAATGCCATTATTCTTTCTCACGAACACTCAGACCATACAAAAGGTGTTGATGTTTTTGCTACCAAATTTAATATTCCTGTTTATGCACATGAAAATGTTTGGCTAGGATTAGATGAAAAATTAAAACAAGTTCCTTTAAAAAATAGAAAATTATTTGAAAATGAGTTTGAATTAAATGATTTGCTCATCACTCCTTTTGAAGTTCCACACGATGTTTCATGTTATGGTTTTACTTTTCAAAAAGACAACAAAAAAATTGCATTTGCCACAGACCTTGGACATTTTAACGACAAAATAATTGCAAACTTAATGCAAAGTAGAATAGTTTACATAGAATCTAATTACGACAGAGATTTGTTATTTAAAGGGACAAAATATCCTTTGTCTTTAAAAAGAAGAATTGATGGACCTAATGGTCATTTGGAAAATATTGATAGTGCAGATGCAATAGAAAGACTTGCAATTGGTGGTACAAGACAATTTGTTCTAGCTCATTTAAGCAAAGAAAACAATACGCCTACCATAGCATATTCCACTGCATGCAATTATTTACAAAAAGATGGTATTCAAGAAGGTAGAGATATAAAAATAGATGTTGCTACAACCGAAATTGGAACAATGTTTAAACTAAAATAATAGTTTTAGCATATAATAATGCATCAAAACTATTTAAATTTATTAAATTTTACTATTGCAAAAGCTAAAATGTTGTGATAAAATATTTATAGTAAAATTTAGGAGGAAGTAATGGGAAATAATAAAATAAAGGAAATGTTGGCTAGTTTGTTTACAAAACCAGAAGATTTCCGCAACGTTTGTGTAAAGCATTTAGTAAATGATTCTTGTCCAAACAATAAATCTCATACAACTTTTGATACTTTGGGAATACTTGCAGACGCTGGCGATTTGTCTGTATTAAGTTATATCTTGTATGTAAAAAAACAATACGCAACAAATATAAAGGAATATGCCGACGAATTAAACAAAGATGTAGTTGCTATTGCTGAAAAAATTAAAAAAGTAAAAAATAGCAATGAATTTGTCGTTATAGTTAAAGATATTGCATCAAAAGCAGGTATTAAAAACGATGAATTCTTTAGCATTTTAGAAAACAATTGTCAAGAAAAGAATTTTTCAGGCTATTATAATGCAATTTTATCATCTTTGATTGTATATGCTGTAAAGACTGAAAATGGTGAAGACTATGATAAAATTAATTTCTTCGCAACAAAATTGTTACAAGCTTGCTTAGGAACAATTGAAACAGGAAGCGCTTCTAAAAAAACAACTGAACTTCGCGAGAAAGTTTTTCAATCAATTCAAAAATCTTATCCAGAAGTTTTAGATGATGCAAAGAAATTACTTAACAATTATTCAATATTTTCAGCACTTGCAGAAACAACAAATTCAGTCAACTATATTAGATACAATGCTAAATATACACAAGATATTGATAAAGATTCTGACGCAATGATGTATTATGAAAATTGCGTTGAAAAACCATTAATTTCAAGCAACAAAGAAGTTGCCTCAGGAACTACTATTAGTGATGCTATTTCAATCGGATGTAATGATTGGCACAACAATTCTCAATACATTGCTTATGCATTAAGCGAGATAGAAAAACAGGTTAGAGAAAAATATACCCTTCAAGATCCTGCAAATGTTTTAGCGTCGCAAATCACTTTTTTAACTTTATTGGATGAACTAAATAAAGACAATGCAATTAATATAAGTAATGAAATTTTATTCGCTTTTGCAAATCCTATTATAGAATTTAAACATTCAATGGATATTGAAAACTTTAATAAAGCAGTTTTAACATCAAAAGAAATTTCTAATAAAATATTAGGATATGATATTAATTTTGATATTTACAAATCGGACGATATTAAACCTAAAAATGACAAGAATAATATTCATGACGATAATAGTCAAACACCTGATGATAATGACGATGATAATAATAAAAAAGGTTCAACCAGCAATGGGCTTGATAAAAGTAGAAATGGTTCTAAACTTGATAAAATAATTGACACAATAAAACCTATTATTAAAGATAAAACAATAACTAAACTTGCACCTAAAAAAATATTGGAAATCGCTTTAAATGAGATTTCTAGGCATGGCAAAAAAATAATTCTAGGTTTATCCAGAAAGGTTGTTAAAGCATATCTTTCAAATAACCAAAAAGATTTACAAAGTGAAATTGCTAATGAACTTTTAGATTCAAAAATTCAAAAAAAATTAAAAGATGGAATTAAAAATTCAAATAAATCAAAAATATCTTTTAATTTAACAAATAAAAATGCGGATGAATATATGAATTTACTTATGGAGACATTAAGTGAATTATATAATTCCTTTGATAAAGAAAGAGAAAAAATAGTAAAATTATTTGAAGATTACAAAAATGGTATAATATCTAAACAAGAATATGATGATGAATACGAAAAATATAAAGCATCTTTAAAAGCAGGAAATCTAACAAAGTTATTAAGAAAAGCAATAAACGACAAAGTTTATAGAAAAATTTCTGTGTTTGGTGATGATTATTCAGACAATTACAAATAAAAAAGAAGACTTTTTAAGTCTTCTTTTTTTTGGTCGAGATGGTGGGATTTGAACCCACGACCTTACGGTCCCGAACCGTACGCGCTAGCCAAACTGCGCTACACCTCGTATAAAAATTTGGAGCAGACAACGGGAATCGGACCCGCGAATTATGCTTGGGAAGCACACATTTTACCACTAAATTATGCCTGCATTGTTTTTTTATATTATCACAAATATCTATATTTGCAAACAAAAAACATATAAAACCTTTGTTCTATATGTTTTATTTTCTGTTTTTACAAATCGTGTCAACAAATTCTATACTAGACAAATTTGAAGCTATGGCTTGAAAAAAGTTTCTTATTAAACAAACTTCTCTTGGCGTAAGTTTTTTTGAAAGACAAATCGCAATACTGCTTGCAAGAGCAACCAGTTCCTCACCACTCATCTTTAATCCATCTTCATCTTTTGTCATAATAAATTTTATTCGTGGCAATTTAAATGTGTTAACTTTCCGCTATAAATTTTAACCTTGCTCTTGTTTCTTCCTCACCTAATGCATCAATTATATAATACAATGATGGGCCACTTTTTTGCCCTGTTAAAGCGATTCTAACTAATTCACATGCTTTTGCAATATTGCCTTTATAATTTTGTGGATTTAATTTAAAATCTTTATTATCTAAAGCAAAACCATTTGTTCCTGCAATTTCCTTTGTTTTGTCAAACCACTCTTGATTTGAATTTGGCATAACAAAATTTTTTTCATAAGCTTTTATAAAGTCTTTAAACAATTTTTCATCTTCAACTTCAAAGTTGTTTGGTTTTGCAAACGCATATCCAAAATAATCTTTCATCATTGACAAATTATATATATCTTTTCTTGGTTTTGGAGATTCGTCTCTTTCCATTTTACAAAGTTTTACAAACTTTTCTTTTCCTGTTTCCAAAATTTCAGCAAGCTCTTTATCATAAACTTTTGCCCATTGAAGCCAATCTTCATAAAGTTTTTCGCCGTTTATTTTTGAAATAATATTTTTTGCAATATCATTTAATTTTATAATGTCAAAAACAGGAGCAACTGTTGTTATATCTTTTATACCAAATTTATATTCAGACCAATGAGTGTCAGGATTTTCTTTTCTCCAAATTTCAAAACCTGAATTAATAAGATTTAACAAATATTCAAGAATGCTTTCTTTTGGATATCCATATTGAAGATAAAATCTCATATCTGCTTCAAGATCTTTTCTTTTAGATATTTTTCTTTTATTGCCGTTTTCATCAATCTTCCATATTAAAGGATTGTGGCAATAACAAATTGGTTCAAAGCCAAGCGCTTGAAAAAGTTCTATGTGCATAGGTGTTGAAGAAATATATTCTTCACCCCTAACAACGATAGTTGTCCCCATTAAAGTATCGTCAATTGCGTGTGCAAATGCATAAGGTGGAACTCCATCACTTTTCAGCAAAATAAAATCTTTGCTGTTCGCCTTTGCTTCAAGTTCTCCTTTTATAAGGTCGTAAAATTTAACTCTTTGAGAACCATCATTTTTTGTTTTAAGTCTTATAGCAAAACTATCTCCATTATCAAGGTGTTTTTTTACCTCTTCATAACTTAAATTTCTACAAGGGTCATATTCTTTTTCATCATCTTGTTCAAATTTTGTTTCACGGAGTTTTTCAACATCTTCCTTTCCTTCTGTCTTTTTGCAAAAACAAGGAAAGGCCTTACCTTCTGCCACGAGTTTTTTTGCAAAAGCTTTATAGATTTCTACTCTTTGGCTTTGAATATATGGTCCATATTTGCCAAAATCTTGCCCTTCAAGAGATTGATATTCATCTGGCCAAATACCAAATTCTTTCAAAATTTGATAAATAACTTCTTTTGCCTCTTTTATCTCTCGTTTGCTGTCAGTATCTTCAAAACGAACATAAAAAACACCATTTGTATTCTTTGCTATGTTGTAACTTATAAATGCTTGAAAAAAATTTCCAATATGCATCATGCCCGTAGGACTTGGAGCATATCTGGTAACTTGACTTCCATCAAGCAACTTTCTTTTTGGATAACTTTGTTTTATTTTTTCAACATCTAATGTTTTAGGAAACAAAAGTTCTGCTATTTGTTTATATTCTTCCATTTTTATTCCTTTTTAAGCGTATATAGTTTTAATCATGTTTATCATGTTTTCCATAACATAAAGTGGTTTGTACTCTTGACCTTCAACTACTTCACTATAAGTAAAATATTGTTTAATTAGATTATAATAAATTTCTGCGTTTTCTTTTTCTAGTTTATATCTTTCAAGTGAACAATTGTATTTCTTAATAAAATCATACATGGTAAAATTTTTAACAGCATTATTAAGCATTTCTCTGCTTTCTTGTAATTTTAAATATGCAGTATTTAGATTTACAAATTCATCTCCAAGACCTGTTGTAATATCCAAATTTTTGATTGAATTTAGTGTTTCTAACAAATTTGTAACTGAATTATATATATCATTTGATACATAACCAGATTTTAAGCCATCAAATCTTTCACCTTTGAAAGAATCAAACAAAATTTCTTTAAAGTCATTTGCAATTTCAAGTTTTAATTTTGCTAAATAAACATCGGAATTTGATTTTGATATGCTTTCAAAATTTATATCATATAATTTTAAATTACTTCCCAAAACATTTTTCATTTCAAGAGCGAAATCATATGCACTTTCAATAAAGTTTTTGCAAGAGCTTTGATATTTTACAAAAAAACCATTGTAAATTACGATATCTTTATTATTTTTAGCATTTACAAAGTTTTGGTAATCTTCTTCTGCTTTGTAAAAAGCACTTTTAAAAGTTGTAAAAGATTCATTTAATTTTGTATAATCAAAATTATCTTTTATGTTTAATTTTGAACTATATTCATAAATATAATCAAGAGCTATTTCCGTTAAAATCAAATAATTTTTATCAGCTGTTTGTTTTGTTGTTTCATTAAAATAATACTCAAAATCCTTTAATTGATTTGGAGTTGCACCAGATGTTATAAAACTCTCTGTTGAAAAAATTTCTTCTAAAAAAAATGAATCAATTTTTTTATACATTTCTTTAGATGTTGGTGATGCAGATGCGCATCCACTTAAGATAAAAGAAAAACCTATAATAAACAGAGCAATTAACGAAAATAATGATAATACTTTTTTCTTAACCATATTAGTTACCTCCAAGATAAGTTTTTAATGCCGTGTATACACCATTGCTATCTTCAACATTCTCAAAAGTTTTTGTAAAAGTTATACCTTTATTCTCTGTTTTTGCACTACTTATAACTTCTCCTAAATCAGTTTGTTTATAAAGATTATAAAATGCATTTATTTTTTCATAATTTGATTTTACAGATTCTTTATAATAATAATTTAAAAAATCATATTCAAAACCATCTTCTATTCCTTCCAAGTTAGAAACAAAATTATTGAAACTTGTAATTATTGCAGAGAAATTATAATCATACTCTTCCAAAGCTGTGCTTACTGTGTCATTTTTGCATAAGTTTTCAAATTTTTCTTGAATTACTGTTAAATAATCATTTACAACATTAAAGAAAGTTTGTGAAGCCAAATTTTGTTCAACACCAAAATAACTTCCTTTAAAAAGTTTGTTTAATGAATCAAAAGCAGTTGAATATTTTTGAGTCATTTGAGAAATCAACACCCTTGTATTTATCCAAGCTTGTCTTAAAAAATCTTTTGAGTCTTCGTCTAGATTTTCTTCTACATTTGTTAACTCATTTTTAATAGTTTGTTTTATGTTTTGTATTTCATTTAAATTTGATGTTACAGGTTTGTAATTATCATAAAAGTTTTCATTTTCTTTAAAATGAAAAGCAAATTCATTGTATTGGTCAACTACAATAGAAACACTTTCTATAAAAAGTTGAACATCTTTCATTTCTGCCGAATATTTAGAAACAGAAGTTTTTATTTTTTCTTCAAAATTATCGTAAGATTTCTCTACATTGCTATCTGCAAAAAGATTGTTACTACTATCCTTTTGCAATGCTTGAATTGCACTTTTTGGATTTCCTGGCAAGCACAAAACAATTGTAACAGCAATAATAGCAAGAAGAACTAGAATTGCTACGACAACAAGCCATCTTTTATCAAAAGGTTTTTTCTCTGACATCTTCCCTCCTTAATCATCAAAAACATCAACATCAATATTTTCTATTGGCGTTTCTTCTATTTGATTGCTTGCAACTTTGTTTGTTTTTGGTACATATACTTTTTCAGAAATATTTACAAAAGTTGTATATTGGCCAATCCATCTAAGTTTTACAGTACCTGTTCCACCATTTCTGTGTTTTGCTATGATGAGTTCTACAGTGCCTGGTTCATCTTCTTGTGGAACATCGTTATATTTTTCAGGATTGTAAATAAATAAAACAATATCGGCATCTTGCTCTATCGCACCAGAATCTCTAAGGTCGGAAAGAAGTGGTCTATGGTCTTGTCTACTTTCAACTGCACGAGAAAGTTGTGACAAAACTATTATAGGAACATTCAACTCTTTTGCTGCAATTTTTAATGTTCTTGAAATATCACTGATTTCAAGTTGTCTATTGTCTTGTTTTTTTGCAGAAGTCATCAACTGAATGTAGTCAACCATTATCAAATCTAACCCTTCTTGCATTTTCAATCTTCTACATTTAGATAAAAGGTCAGCAGGAGTAGTCATTGAACTATCATCAATATATAAACCACTTTGTTCTAGTTTTTTGCTAGCAGCCCAAATTCTTTTCCATTCTTCGCCATCCATTTCCCCTTTCAATGCTTTTCCCATACTCACTTTTGCAAGAGAACATATTGCTCTTTGCATAAGTTGTTCTTTGCTCATTTCCAAAGAAAAAATAGCACATTTTTTGTTAAGTTCAGTTGCTGCATGAACAAGTATATTCATAGAAAAAGAAGTTTTACCAACACCGGGTCTGGCAGCAAGCAAAATTAAATCGCTGTTTTGCAAACCGTTTGTTATTTTATCAAAATCGGTATATCCTGTTGGTATACCTTTTAAAACTGTTGGGTCTTTTGCTATTTCGCTAAATTTATCTATCACATTTTTGACAGCACCATTATTTTTACCAACGTGTTCCAGACTAGAACGACTTTCTTTTTCAGAAATATCAAAAATAACTTGTTCAGCAAATTGCAAAGACTTGTCTTTATCTTGATTGTCAAAAGCATCTTCAATAATTTCTTGTCCTGATTTTATCAATTTTCTTCTTATTGAATCAGACTTAACAATTTCACAATAATGTTTAAAGTTTGCAGCTGATGGAACGGCATTTGTCAAAAAAGTTATATAATCAATTCCACCAACTTTTTCAAGCACTCCATCTTTTTCAAGTTGATCTGTGATAGTTACAAAATCAACAGGTATAGATTTTTGATATACTTTTATCATTGATTTGTAAATTTGCTGATGTGCCTCAGAGTAAAAATCTTCTTCGTTTATTAATGCCAAAATATCTATTTGAGCTTGATTATCAATTAAAATACAACCAAGCACTGCTTGCTCAGCTTCTATATTGTGAGGTTGAATTTTATAATTTGTAGCCATTGCTTCCTCCTACTTTTTTGAAAAAGGGTCTTTAAATTTGTTCTTTACAAGTTTTTCTTCTTTCTTTTTGTCTATTTTAGCACAGATTAACCAAAAACACAAATACAGCACAGAAGTTATAAGTATAATAATAAATCCGGAAAGGGTAGGACTTAATTTTGCATAATTAATAAGCAAATAAACAACAAATGCATCAAGCAAAAAAACACATAACAAAAAACATATTGTTCTGTTAAATTTTCTTTTAAAGTCCCTGCTTTCTTCTGGTTTCATTAAACCTCCTTAAATTTCTCCACGAAGCATTTTGCCTTTTTCTCTTAATCTCATATTGTGGTCAAGAATAATTTTTCTTATTCTCATGCTTTTTGGGGTAACTTCCAAAATTTCATCATCAGCCAAAAATTCAATTGCATCTTCAAGCGACATCCTTCTTGGTGGTGTAAGTCTTAAAGCATCATCAGAACCAGAAGCCCTGCAATTTGATAGATGTTTTTTCTTGCAGACATTAACAACAATATCATCGCCTTTTGGATTTTGTCCAACTACCATTCCAGCATAAACAGGTGTACCAGGATTAATAAACAAATCACCTCTTTCTTGTGCATTAAACAATCCGTATACAACTGCTTCACCACTTTCATGAGCAATAAGAGAGCCATATTCTCTTCTCTTTATATCTCCCTTCCATGGTTGATATTCTAAGAAAACAGAGTTTATAATTCCTTCTCCACGAGTATCTGTCAAAAGTTCGCTTTTAAAGCCAAACAAACCTCTTGAAGGTATTGTAAATTCCATCTTTATTCTCTTTCCATGTGGAGTCATAGAAACAAGTTCTCCCTTTCTAACTCCCATTTTTTGCATTACTACACCAGTGCAATCATCTGGGACATCAAGAAATAGTCTATCTATTGGTTCACACTTAACACCATTGATAGTTTTAATTAAAACTTTTGGCATTGAAACTTGAAATTCATAGCCATCTCTACGCATGTTTTCAATTAAAATAGATAAATGCATTTCTCCACGACCGCAAACTTTAAATCTTTCAGCAGTTTCTCCATCGCTAACTCTCAAAGACAAATCTTTTACAGCCTCTTTATAAAGTCTATCACGAAGATGTCTTGAAGTAACAAATTTACCTTCTTTTCCAGCAAAAGGACTATCGTTAACCATAAAAGTCATTTCTACACTAGGTTCTGCAATTTTTACGAATTCAATTGGTTCAACTTTGTTTTGATCGCAGATCGTATCACCGATTTGAACATCTTCAAGTCCAGCAACACAAGCAATATCCCCCATAGAAACAGTTTGCACAGGAACTTTTTTGAGCCCCTCAAAGACAAACAAACTTACAACCTTTGACCTTACACTCTTTTTTTCATCGTGGTAGTTGCATAAAACAACACTTTGTCCTACCTTTAATTGCCCTCTACTAATTTTACCAACAGCAAGTTTTCCAACATATTCATTATGCTCAGCTGATGAAATCAACATTTGAGCAGGTGCATTTTCATCACCTTCCGGTGCTGGAATATGATTTAAAATAGTTTCTAACAATGGTTTCATGTCTTGTCCCATCTTTCCTGCTTCTAATGATGCAACACCCATTCTTGCAGAAGCAAAAACAAATGGCGAATCCAATTGTTCATCCGTTGCATCTAAATCCATTAAAAGTTCCAAAACTTCATCTATAACTTCGTTTACCCTAGCATCTGCTCTGTCGCACTTGTTTACAACAACAACTACTTTTAATTTTAAAGCCAATGCTTTTTCAAGAACAAAACGAGTTTGAGGCATAGGTCCTTCGTAGGCATCTACAACAAGCAAAACGCCGTCAACCATTTTTAAAACTCTTTCTACTTCTCCACCAAAATCGGCATGTCCAGGAGTGTCAATAATATTTATTTTTACATCATTATAAACACAAGAGCAATTTTTTGATAAAATAGTAATTCCTCTTTCTTTCTCTATATCATTTGAGTCCATAACTCTTTCTTCAACATTTTGATTGTCTCTAAAAACTTGACCTTGTTTTAAAAGCGCATCAACAAGTGATGTCTTACCGTGGTCTACATGGGCAATTATTGCAATGTTTCTAACTTTCTCATTAATCATATTTTTCCTTCCTTTAATCTTTAAAATTTTAGCACAATATTATTAAAATTACAAGTGTATAATGAAGAAAAAACAAAAGAACTTTCCATATGAAAGTTCTATTTGTTTAAACTTTAACAATTGTTTTAGTTATTCTTATTGTTTAAGTTTGAAATTTCTTTGATAAGTTCCTCAAGCCTTTTGTTAATGCTTGCAAGTTCACTTTCGGACTTGTCTGTTTGTTTTGCATTTTCAGCTTTTTCTTTAAGATCTTCAACAGTCTTCATAATTTCGTCTTTTTCTTTATCTAAGTTGTCGCTTCCAACATTTATTGTATCATCTATTTCTGAATTAATAAATGCTTTCATTTTGCTGAGTTTTTCTTCTTCCTCTGAAATCATTTTGCTGATTTGAGCAAGGGAAGGTTGACCTTCTTTGTTTGTTTTCTGTGTTTTTGAAGAACTTTTTTTACTTGTTGTCTTTTTTTTGTAAGGACTTCTTTTTGGTGTAGTCTTTGTTTTCTCTACCTTTTCTGTTTGTTCACTACTATCTTTTTTAGGTCTTCCTCTTTTTTTAGGCTCTTTTGGCTCTAAATTTTCTTCAACAACCTTTCTTGGTCTTCCTCTTTTTCTCTTTTCTTGTGTTGCTTCTATTGATTGTTCTTGGTCAGCAACAATTTCTTGGTCAACCTTTGTCTTATTTCCCAACTCTTCTTGGTTAAGCTTTTCTGCTGTTTCGCCAAATTGCATAGCTATTGAAGGTTCTTCTTCCTGAACATCTTCTTCATTTTGATTTGCATTTTCTTCAACATTTTCAAAAGGCATACCAAATTTATCATAATGGTCATTTGTTTCAGGTTTCTTTTGTTCAATAAGATTGCCATTTACATCGTAAACATTACCTTCTACATCATGGAAATATCCGTTTACATCATGGAAAGAACCGTCTTCATAAACATAATTTCCATTTTCATCATACTTACCTTGAATTTGTACATTTTCTTCACCATTTGCTTGACCAAGTTTTTCTCTCAAAATTTCATTTTCGTCTGCAAGACGTTTAATTTGAGTTTGTACTATTGTAAGTTGTTTGTCACTTTCTTCTGCTTTTTCTCTATAATCAGCCATTTCTTTCTTGACTTTGTTTTCAGCTCTATCAATAGAAACTTTCAAAACTTTTTCATAAAATGATTGATATTCTGCAAGCATTGCTTTTTCAACATTAACTTTTGATTCATCAAGTTGAGCATGCAATTCTTCTAACTCTTTTTTGAGTTCGTCATTTGATATTGCATATCTTGTTTCTTCTTGGTCATATTCAGATTGCAATTGCTCTTGTTTTGCTCTTTCTTGGTCTTGTTGTTTTCTTAAAAAGCTTACTTCCATACGGCTTGTTGTTGCTTCTTGTTGTTGCAAAAGTTTTGCAATGTTCTCTTTTGCTGCTTGGATCTTTTTCTGCAAATCTTTTTGAGTATTTTCGTAGTTTCTTCTTAAAGCTTCTTTTTGCATATCAATATCAGTAATTTTGGTCAAAATTATTTGCTTTTTATTTAAATATGCTTCTGTTTCTCTCATAGCTCTATCAAGAACCAAAGAACCATCAATTCCTGCTTTTTCAAAATTGTATTCAACATATTCAATTTCGTTCTGTTTGGCATTTTCAAATTCTTCTTTTGCTTTTCTTGCTCTATTTTCGTAAAATTCTCTAAGTTGAGGATTGCCACGAGAAATTTCTTTTTGAGTAAACAACAAATCATAATCTATATAAACAGGCAAATCCATGCAAGCGTTGGTTATAAATCTTTGAAAAATGTGGTAGTTGTGATATAAATCATCAAGGTTCAAAACCCTTTTTGCTTTTAGTATAACTGTTGTCACTGCTCCAATAAACAATACTAAAACTGGTATAACAAATGAAACAGCAAACAAGTTTAATGAGAAAGCTTTTCCTGCTTGTGAAGCAAAACCAAAAAGCAAACTGATTATAGCCCAAACAATTGTGAAAATATTGAAATTTCTAATATTATTTGCCCAACTACTTGTTTTTAGTGGTTTATCAATTAAATTTTCTTCTGACAAATAATATGTAGGACCTTTTTCTCTAAATAATATAAATTGTTGCCAAAAATATACAAATCTCTTTGGTCCTTTTCTAATAAGATTGTTAAAGTCTTTTATATTGTCTTTATCAATTTTTTTATTGATGAAAAGCCAATTGTTGTATTTGTCAATACATCTTTTTAATCTTGCTTCGTATGAAAAAGCTGACTTTAATAAATAAAGTAAAATAAAAAATACTTCAACACCAAGGGCAATACCCAAATATCCACCAAACCCAATTACAGTTGTCAATTGAGTAAAAAATGAAATAATTGAGCTATCAATATCTGCCATCATTGAAAACCACATAATTCTCTCCTTTTTTTCAACCTTAGTATAACACATAAAAAAAATAATACAAACAAATTAATAAAAATTCTTAAAAATATTTTTTAATTTTTTTATTTATTTTTTATAAAAATTGCTTAACCTCTTACAAATAAAGGGAAATAAATATTTTTAAAAAGCAAATAAAAAAGGCAAAAATAATATTTGCCTTTTTAAAAATCTATAATTTTTGCTTGTCTTAAAGACAATAAATAAATTTTTATTTCTTTATTTTCAAACGCTTTTTTTAATGCTTTTGCATACAATTGTAGTTGTTTTTTATATCTATTTTTTAACACATTTTCATCTTGCGTTGTGGTGTATTTATAGTCAATTAATATTACATCATTTTCCCCAACTGCAAAGCAATCAATTGCACCTTGAATTATAATTTTTTCATCGCTGTTTAAAAGCCCTGTTTCATTTAATTTTAAACTCATAACAAAATCTTTTTCTTTATAAACAACCTTGTTTTTGCACAAATCTTTTACTTTCAAAATGTTGCTCAAAAGCAAATTATAGTCAACAAAATCTTTAATTTCTTCTTTTAAAATACTGTCTTTTTCTATCTCTTGCATAAGTGATGTGTAATCAAAAATTTTTTCAAAATTTAATTTTTTCATCGCGTTATGATAAGAATTTCCAGTGTCTATAAAGTTTTGTCGTTCATTTGAAATTGCAACCACAGCTTTATTTTCACCTTTTTCTTTTTCGTTTATTGAAGTTACTGAATTTTTTAATTCAAAAGAACAAACATCTTTATTTTTATAATCAAAATTTAATTCTTTGTATAGATTTTCATAATCTAAGTTTTCATTTTTATTAACAACCAAATTTACACTTTCTATATTTTCTTCAAAACCTTCAACTATTTTTATATCAAACAATTTGTTTTTTATCTGCCCTTGTTCTTCTAACGATGAAAGAAGATTTTGCCCCATTGAGAAATATAATAAATCCAAATAATTTTTACAATCATGTACCTTGCTTTTAATGATAAAATCTTTTCCTGTTCCACACAAAACCAAATGATTTTTTGCCCTAGTTAAAGCTACATAAAAAATCATTAATTCATCTATCCATTCTTTTTGTTTCTTTTCTTCTTTAATAGCCTTTAAAACAATAGAAGGACTTTTTGTTAAACTTATATTGTCATAAACATTTGTTCCTAACCCATATTTTTTAGATAATTCATATGATTTTGGCAATGTTTTGTCAAAATCTTCTCCACAACAAGCCAATATAACTATTGGATATTCCAAACCTTTTGTTGCATGTATGGTTGTAAGTAAAACACTATTTTCGCTTTGTGTAACAGAATTTGTTTTTAATTCCGCATTTTCAAATGTATTCACAATTTTAGGGATATTAAATTCTGCATTTAGACTATAAATCAAATTATAAAAATCTTCTATGTTTTGCATTTCTTGTTCATTTGCAACTTCCTTCGGCATTTTTGCTAAAAAATTATTTTCGTTTATGAAAATTTTTAGAGCATTGACTGCGCCTTTCACTTGCACAAGCATTTCAAAATATTTTATTTTTTCAAAAAATTCTTCTATTTTTTTGTTGCTGTTTTTTTGTTCTATACATTTTTGATACAAACTGCCTTGCCCTGTTTTTAATATATTGGTCAAAAGATTAAAATCAAAATCACCAAAAGGAGAAAGCAAAACGCTAGACAAAGCTATATCATCATCAAAAGACAATAAAAGTTTTAACAAGTTGTTCAAAATTTGAACTAGTGGGCTATCAAACAACAAAGATTTTGCATCTGTGATTGCTGGAATATTATTTCGCTTTAAGAGATTATAACATTCTGTCATAGTCTCTTTTCTACTTCTAAACAAAATTGCAATATCTTGTGGTTTTACTTTTTCAAATTGCTTGCTCTTTGGGTTGTATATATTGCTTTGTAAAAACTCTTTAACTTTTTCTACAACAACTCTTGCTTCTAACGAATTTTTTGATTTTGTCTTTAATACATCATCTTTCACACTATATACTTTTGGCAAATCACAATCTTCTTCTACTTGCTCTTTGCAAACATATATTTCTACATTAGGTTTGCTTGTTTCTATAAATTCTTGCTCGCTCACAAGCATTGATGTTTTTTTATAATCTATTCCACAAGATTCTTTTGTCATTGTTTTTTCAAATATATAATTTACAAAATTTAAAATGTTTTTATCACTTCTAAAATTTGATTTCAAAAACAAAGCATCGCCGTCATTTGACTTTGAAAATTCTTCGATGTCGCTAAGCATTATTTCCATGCTTGCATTTCTAAAACCATATATACCTTGTTTTATATCGCCAACAGCCATAAACATACCTTGCTCGGCAATAGGTTTTATTATTGATTCTTGCAATTTGTTTGTGTCTTGATATTCATCAACAAAAATGTAGTCATAACTTTCTTGCAATGTTTTCAAAATCTCTTTATCTTGCAGAAGTTGTTTCACTTTTTTCTCACAGTCTGCAAAATCAATCACATCGTATTTGGTTTTTATCTTTTCATAGTTAACTTTATATTGTTTATAAAATTTTAATATTGCATTTGGCAATATGGCAAGTTTTTGCTTTTGGATAGAATAAGGAGAAAAATCAAACTGCTTGCATTTGTCTATTAAATCTTTGATCTTTGCAGAGGCACTTTTCAAAATAGATTGATTTTCTTTGTCTATTTTTTTCTGACTTAATCTTGGTCTTTCTATTTTTGAAATTAATAAAACATTTTCAATAAAATCTTCTCCTATATTTAAGGATAATATTTGATTTAGTTGCTCGTACTCGTTTAGCAAAGTAGAATCTTGACTGTTAAATTCAAATAAACATGATGAAATTTCTACGATATCATTTTTTAATTTTTCATTCAAAAACTTACAAGCTTGATTAAAAATTTTTTCACTGTTGTTTTGGTAATAATCTAATAAATATTCTTCATCTTCTTGACTATCAAAAAAACTTGATATACTTTCTATGCATTCAAAAATCATGTCGTTGTTTTTCTTAAATGCAAAATAAATCTCCCCAAAACTTTCACTTTCATTTTCAGAGAATTTTTCAACCGTCTCATCAAAAGCTTTTCTTTTTAAATTATAACTTTGTTTCTCATCTAAAATAGAAAAATTTTCATCTAAATCTGTTTTTGCAATATTTTGTTTTAAAACTTTTTCGCAAAATGCATCAATCGTGCTTATATCGCTTGAAGGCATATCATCTATCTGCTCATTTATAAAAGAATTTGTTTTTTCTTCCAAGAAAGCTTTCAACAGTCTTTCCTTCATTTCTCTTGCAGCCGCTTTTGTAAAAGTTAAAACCAGAAATCTTTTGAGAGGAATTTTTTTGCTTATAATCAAGTTGGCTATATACTTAACAAGCACAAAGGTTTTCCCGCTTCCAGCAGAAGCAGAAACTACAAGCATCTTCTTGTTGTTGTCCATAATGCGTTGTTGCTCATAAGTCAACCCCATATTAATCCTCCAAAAATTTCTTTTCGTTAAATGTTTTTTGTCTTGTCCCTAGTTTTGAGTTGTAAAGACAGATAGATGAATACTTGCAACTTAAACAAGAGTTGTCATCTGGCTTTGGAATAATATAACCTGATTTTATTTCTTCAATAGCTTTTTCTGCCACCTTTTCTGCATAATTTTCATAAAAAGTCAAACTCTTTTTAGCGATAACACGACCTGTATAATTTTTTGTTTTATTTTTAGCATTGGAAAGAGCTAATTGCAAAATTACACTTTTGTTTTTAAAAGGTAGTTCTTTGTCAAACAACTTCAAATTTTCATCATCATCTTGAGCAATACCTTTAAGCAAACTTTTTCCTTTTTCAATATCTTCATACTCAAATTTACAATTAAAATAAAATACTCCGCCACAATTTTTATTTAGTTTTTTTCTTACAATTTTTGCATACAAGAAAAGTTGCAATTTATCACCATAATACAAGTCTTTAACAACTGAACCTACATGCCCCGTTTTGTAATCTAAAATTCTAAAATAATCTTCGGCTTCATCTATTCTATCTATTTTCCCAACAAATTTTATTTTATTTTTAAGAATATTTCCGTCTTCAATTTTGTATTCAACAAACTTTGGAAAATAAAAAGAATTTTTTAATTCTAAAACTACATTACAAAGTATTGTTTTTATTTGAAATTTCAAAAATTTTTCAAGTCCGTTTCTTTCTGGCAAAACTTCCAATTTTTTATTTAAATCTTCTTGATAAATTATTTTATCAAACTCTTCTTCTATAAATCTATCAACAATGCCATGTTCAAGATTATACTTTTTATCAATAATCCCTTGAACAAAAACTTCAACAGCTTTATGGCAAAGATTACCAACATCTCTTTGGTCAAATTTAAAAATTTCTTTTTCTTTTAATTTTAAACCATACCTTGCAAAGTGTTTAAACGGACAAGAAAAATAACTTTCTAGCTGTGAAACTGAAACTGTTTTGTTTTTAAACATAATATCTTCAATTTGTTCTTGCCTTAACAATTCTTCATTTAATTTAAAATGTTTTTCAAATTTGTTGTTATTATTTTCTGATAAAACAAATTTTTCTAAATTATTTAAACAACCAATTTCTCTTACTGTTATATTTTTGTCATTAATATTGTTTGCAAACTTTATAGTCTTGTTTTTAAAAATAAAATTTAGTTGTTCTATAAATAAAGGTTGATTAATTTTATTTCCTTCATCATCAAATTGTAAGTAAGAAATAAAAAGTTCTTCTTGAACACTCGAAAGCAAATTAAACAAAGAAAAACGATTTCTTCTATTTATCATTTTGCTTGTTGGTTCTACAAATTTTTTATAAATAGGATTTACAATATCCATGTCACTAAGCAAACTATTGTCTCCAATAATTTTTGGCAAACTTTGGCCTCCAATTATATACAATACTTTTTTATTTTCAAAAAAACTCTCGGTCGCATCTCCTACCATAATTCCGTCAACGAGCGTTGGAACTGAAAATGTATTTTTTGATTGTAAAAGCAATTCTAACTCTTTTGCAAACTCTTTTAAATTGCATTTTTCTTTTTCATCTTCATTTTTAAAAATAATATTTAAAGCATCTTCAACTATTTCATATGTTTGCAATTCAATATTTTTTTCTTTAAAAAACAGGTTGTTATCAAGATTTTCAATATAATTACTATGCAAATCTTTTATTTTACAAACAAATTCTTTAATCAGCAAATTTCTTTCATGATTTGTTTTAATACTGCTCAATTTTTTTATATAAGAACTGCATTCATTATTAAAATTAAAAAATTTTTCAAATTTCCATTTTCCATCTATATTATATTTTATTATTTGTTCAACAATCTCCTTATCATCGTTCCAAAGTTTTATTACAGGGTTGATAAAGAAATTTAATAAAGATTCTAATGAAAATCCAGAATTTATTATTTCAATGTATGATAACAAACATCTAGCAAAAATTGTCTGGTTTGCTGTAAGCCCTAAATCAATATAATAAGAAAAATTGTATTTTGAAAATATTTCATCAATAAGAGTGCTATATTCTTCAAGCCCACCAACAGCTATTTCAAAATCATTATATTTATAACCTTGTCGTATCTTTTCAGCAATTAATTTTGCCATATTCTCAACTTCTTGTCTTTTGCTAAAAGCAGAAAAAGATTGATATTTGTTATTCAAACAACTATCTTTTTCAGAAGAATACAAACCTTTTAATATTGCTTGCTCAATATCACTTTTTTGACTATTGCCAATATTAACATTTATTTGACAGCCCAATTCTTTTGCTATATTAAATACTTTTTGTTCAACATCTTTCTCGTAAATATAATCATTTCCCAAATTCATAGATTTAGCAAAAGAGATGTTTAAGGATTTGCAATTTTCTGCTAAAAACTTTATTGAATTATACATTTGCGCTGTAAAACTATCAAACTGTGCCAAATATACAATTTTATTTTTAAAAATGTCTTTCACATCATTTTGTGAAAAAGCAATATCTAATAATGTTGCAGAGTCTAATTTTTCTCCCAACAATTCCAAGTATTCCTTGTAAATCAATGCTATATCATGAAGCTTGTTTTTTAATACTTTTTTGCACTTTTCTTCTTTTTCCAAATCTTGCCAAGCAATTCCTGAAGACTGTAAAAGTGAAATCGTTTTTAAAATTTTATCACAAAAATTTATGTTTGACTTCTTGAAATACAAGAAATTGTCTTTGCAATTTTTGACTGCTTTTGATATAACTAGCAATCTTTCACCAACAGAAATCATATCACTGTTTAATTTCTTTTCTTGCAAAATAAACTTTGCAAAATTTGAAAAGGTTGTAACCTTTACGTTAAATAAAATTCCATTTTTCAAAGTGCTAAGCAATTTTTTTTCTGCAAGCAAAGAAAATCTATCGGGCACTATTATAATATGCTCAATTTGATAATCATCATTTTTAATAGATGAAAACATTAAGTCAGTTGCTCTGCTTAATGTTGCTTCTCCCCAAAGATTTATTTCCATGTTTACATTTTAACATATTTATAATCAAAAATCAAAATAAAAGCGAGATTACATAATCTCGCTAATTGCTTGTTTAACTATTTTTTGAAAGAAAAGAAGCTTTTTCACATTTTAGTTTTATCATCTTTTGATTTAATTGACTATATTCTTTTTGCAGTTTTTCAAATTTACTTTTTAATAAAGCAATTTCATTTTCTTTTTCCCCTATTTGTGAAACAGCCTTCCTTAATTTCTGGTTTAAAGTTTCTTTTTCTTTCTCTTCTTTTTGTTCTATCTCACTTGTAAGATTTCTTTTTACCAATCTTACCAATCCTAAAAACAATGAAGTTATATCATTTTCAGTAAGGCCCTGCTTGCGATTTGTAAATCTTATGATTTTATTATCATTAACTGCTTCTTGTTCAACAATAGATTTTGATTTTAAATAATTTCTATATTTGTTTTGAAATCTTAACATCTTTACTGGGTCGCCGTTGGATAGATTATAACAAGACTTTCTCACGCTTATTCCCTTGTTTTTTTCTTTTTCTATAAAGTTTATTAATTTCAAAGTCTCTTCTTGCGAAAAACTTTTACTTTTATTTTTTATATGATTTTCTAAATTAATTTTCAATTCTTTTAATCTATTTTTATCATGCAAAAGTTTATCTACTTCTTGATAGTAATAATTTCTAACTGAATTTGCTTTACGGTTATATTTGACAGCGTGCTCTTCAAATGCTTTTCTAAGTGCAATCCCCTTTTTCTTTTTTTGTTCTATACTTTCAAACAAATCATAAACTTCTTGATTTTCCCATACTCCTTTCATCTCATTTCTCCTTCAAGGTTGATTATTGACAGTATAAATTTTTTTAAACATTTATGTATTAAATTGTTTTGTCATTAATAAAATACATTATGTTTAAAATATATTCTTCTTATGATTGTCTTTTAAAGTTTAATGACAAACAAGAATTTTTGGACAACAACACAAACTTATCTTTTGATAATCCATGCAAAATTTCGGTTTATCCTGTTGGGAAAAATGATTTGTATTCTTTTGTGCTGGACTTAGGAAATTTAAAGGACGACAAATTTTATAAAATTCAAAAATATGAAAATAATGTGTATATATTTTTAGTTGACAATATTATCAGCAAAACACAAAATATTTATAATTTCAATATAAAAAAAATATTATGTCAAGTTTTTGTTTCTACTACAAGCATAATTTTTCAAACTGAAAAAGTACGAAAAAAAATATATTTACCTTTCCCCTATAAAGATTACATTTGCCAACAACAAAAAAATTTGATTACTTGCCAGTTTAATGAAGGTAGCAACTCTTTATTAACAATTTTTAATCCTATTACAAATCAAACAAAATCATATTACGGACACATTGAAAATAAGTCTAACAGTTTTATATTGAAAAATAATATTTTTGATATAGAATATATTTTTACAGAAGATGGCTTAAAAATAAATTCCTTTATTGAAAATTCAGAGTTGCGCCACAACAGTCTTGCATTACCTTATAATTTTATGGTTGCAATTCTTGAAAAAAATTTTGAATATGCATATTCTCTTTTAGATGAAAAATTACAAGACAAAATAAGTAAAAACCAATTAAAAGATTTCCTTCCAGAATTAAAATATTTTAAGTTTATAGAAAAAAACAAATGCTTCGCTGTCTGCGAAGCACAAAAAATTTTTGTTGATTTTTCTGTTGCTGAAAATAAAATACTTGATATAACAACAAATTAAACTATTTCCAAATATTTGTCTTTTCCAAAATTATCCATCCATTTTTTTATTATGCAGTCAGTTGGATATTCTCCTTCTGTTAAAAAACCAACTGTTTTTGAAAAATCTTTTTCATCGCCATAAATAATTCTTTCTAAAATTTTTGTAGGATAAAACATATCCATGTCATTATGTTTGTAACTCAAAAGCTTTACATCAATTTTTTCTTCACTTTCAATTAATGCACGGACACCTTTTTCAACTAAAATTTTTCTCAATTGTTCAAATTCTTTTTTTGTTAAAGTAACCAATCTAGACCTTAAAATCAAATCAAAAAAGTCCATGAAAAATATAACAGTTTTTTCAAGAGAAAAATTATAATCATCAAACTTTATTGGCTTAATTTCTTTTGCCTTATGTAAAAGCTCTGCACCATCTCTAAAAGAGATACCTTTCCAAATATCCCATCTTAAACCGCTATCCAATTCTACAAATTTTTCTTCTAAACTTATTCTTTTATTTACATAATTGTTCATACAAAAACTCCATTTATTACATATAATAACAAAATTCATCAAAAAGTCAATATCCTTTTTTGTTGAAAATGTGAAAATTTTGTCAAAAAAATTGCTGATAAAAATATCAGCAATTTAAAAATTAATCAACCCATTTCAATCTCTTCTTCTTGACTACAATTCAAATAATCATTTTCATCTTGTTTTTTTGAATTAAAAATTTTTTTAAATTTTTGTTTTAAGCTTTCGCTAGCATACAAAATATTACTTCTATCCATTTGCACAAAACACTCTACTATTTGTTCATCATCATTAAACCATGGAACATCAGACAATGACAAATAATCCATATTTTCAATAACAACAGCCTTGTCTTTTAAATCCAGCAAATTTCCTTCTTCATCAAAAATATAATCTTTTATCATACCCCTCTCCTTTTAATAATTTTACATTTTTTGTCGTTTTTTGTCAATATGTATTTTACAAAAAATATACGAAAGCATAAACACAAAAAAAGCCTATGCGATTAAGCATAGACTTTTTTATCAATTAAATAGAAAATGTATGTTATTGAGTCTTTAAGACGGGTATTTTTTTAAGGTTAATTTCTTAACC
>CALVNR010000010.1 GCA_944349905.1 uncultured Clostridia bacterium
TTTATCTAAAATATCTTTATCTTCTTGATTGTAAATTCGCAGTGTTAATTGTGATTTTAATGTTTGTTTTATTTTTGACATTTTGTTTTCTCCTTAACATAAATTTTTCTTCTTTTTAAAATTCTATATCTGTCTCTATACCTATATTGTTATGTTAGGCAACTTTCAGCATATTTGTTTTGCTAAGATAGTAAATAATCTCCTTTTAGGTGGGGCAAGTTAAAATGAGTTATTTTATTTACCTTAAAATATATCTTTGCTGGTTGCCATATGCACAAATAAAAAAAGATAACAAAAAGGAATTTAATTACTTTGATTGCTATCTTTTTTCATTGAAGAAACTATCTTTTTGTCCCCTCACTGTATATAGGTTTTTCTTAAAATTTGCATTTTAAAACCAAAAAGTTTATAAAATAAAAAAAGCTTATGTCAATTTTATCCATAAATAAAGAATATTCAACATAAACTTAATTTTAAAGATTATAGATTGTTAAATTTTTATTTCACCCCAAAATGTTATCTTTTATATATTTTAGACCTTTGTTTTGATTATGTGATCTTATTCTTCTTGGAGCAACATTTAATGTCAACCATTTGTAACCATAAGCACAATCATATTTTTCTTTCAAAAGATAAAGTGTAAAATAATCTTTTTCTTTCCACCACTCATTTTGTGTTTTACCATACTCATCTATTTCTTCAAATTTACCTTTAACAATATTATAGTAAACTATAGATTTATATTCATCTTTTAAATCTTTGCTAAAAATGTCTTTTGCTATTTTTTTAGAAATATCATCAATCTTTTTACTATTTCCTATTTTTATATTCGGTAGCTCAAACTCAAAATCTTCAATTTTTTGATGATAGAGTGTTTTATTGTTCTCATCATAATCCGTTTCTGTTAAAACATAATATTTATCATCTTGTTTAGTAATAAACACAACAAAAAGATATTGGTCATTAAGTTCTAAATTTTTTTCTTTGTTTTTATTTACAATATATGAATTTTTTGTCATTCTACCAATATGTGTTTTATTTGTTTTTCTTTCTATAAATCCATTATCCTCAAAAAATTTCAAGTCACTTTGCATTGTTCTTTCAGTAACAGCAAACTTCCAAGCTAAATCTCTAATTAAAACCTTTCTACCTTTTAAATATTTTAGATAAGCAAACAACTTTTCTCTTCGTAAATTCTTTGTAAAAACACACTTAATTGGTCTGTCTTTTTCTTTATCATAAACTTCATCAAACCCTAATTCATCAAGTTTGTCATAGTCATAATATTTCCTCACACCTCGTTGTCCTTTAAGATAAATTCTACTTAATTTTCGATTTTTAAAATTTGTATGTTTATTATGATAATTTTCCATAGAATTATTATAACATATTAAATTAGTAAAATTTAATATTTATAAAAAAATATAATGACTTTAGTCTAGTCGTTTTGAAACTAGTGGTATTTTGAGAAAAGAAAAGAGTATAAATTAAGTTTAAATCTTAAAATATACTCTTTTTTTATATCACTACATATACATCATATGGTTTTGTAAATGTTTTTATCGTGCCACCCTTAAATGTTCTAGTTGTTGTTAGTGTTTCAGTAAAAACTTTTGTAGATGATTGTTCTATGTTTTGTTGTTGAGATATGGAATAGTTTAAATATATTTCTATTTTATTCTCATAAACTTTAATTTGTTGAATAAATAATTCTATTGCTTTATTAGGACTTTTCTTCATTGTATACTTAAAGAAATTTTGTATATCTTCTTTTGTAAGTTCATATCTTTGTTTTGATTGCTCTATAACTAACTTTTCTTGTAAATCTTTTTTTTGCTTTTCTAGTTCTTCTAATCTAACTTTTGTTGTTTCGGTAAGTATTCCCTTTTCTATTGCTATCATAATGTTGGATATTGAAGTATTAGTTTTTTGTAATTCATTTTTAATTAAATTTAGAGAGTTGTTATTGCAAGCTCTTTTTTTATTTAATTCAAAAATTCTATTAGATATTTCTTCTAGGTTTTCTTGAATATTAAATTGAGATATTAAAAATTTATCAATAATATTTTCAATAAAAGTTTTATCTATATTTCCAACAAAGCAATTTTGTTTCTTTGTAGAGATACATCTATAATATCTAATAGTTTGTCCGTTGGAAGAAATTGCTGATACTGGATACATTTTTCTATTGCAACAACCACAATATATTTTATCTTTTAATCTAAAAATATCGTGATTATCTTTTCTGCAACCATATCTATTTTCATCAAGTCTTTTCTTTACATTTTGAAATAACTCATTTGAAATAATTTGTGGATAGATTTTATCATATACTTTATTATTTATCCTATATATACCTGTGTATAGTTCATTTTTTAAATAATGTCTAATTGTTTCTGGTAAAAACTTTTTACTTTTGTTAGTGATATGTTCTTTTTCAAAATCTCTACAAATATGTAATATTGTTTTGCCACTTGCATAATCTTCAAATATTCTTTTTAATATCAATGCTTCATCTTCGTTTATTTTCAATTTTTTATCTTCTTTAATATATCCAAATGGAACAGAGCCAATACAATTTCCTTTCATTCTAGATTCGTGAAGTCCTCTACTTACTTTTTGTGCAAGTTCTTCACTAAAATATTGATTCATACCTTCAAGCAAAGATTCTAATAATACTCCTTCGGGTGTTTCGGGAATGTTTTCCATAGCAGACAAAAGTTTTATTCCATTGTCTTTTAGATGCTTTCTATGAATTGCTGACTCATATTTGTTTCTTGCAAATCTATCAAGTTTGTAAACAAGAACATAATCCCATTTTTTATTGTTGCTATCTTTTAGCATTTTTTGAAAAGCCTCTCTTTCATCAGTTGTTCCAGATATTGCTCTATCTATGTATGAATCTACAATGATAATATTGTGTTTTTTAGCAAAATCTTCACAAACATGAATTTGACCTTCGATAGATTGTTCTGTTTGATTGGTACTTGAATATCTAGCGTATATTACAGCTGTTTTCATACTATTTTACTCCTTTTATTTAATTTTTCTGTCTTTCGACATGGGCGAAACAAACGGAAACGAATAGAATTTTTCAATTTTTATAGTTTTAAAACTATTGTCAAAGGTTGTGAAACAATACATTTTACCTTTGACAATAGTGAGTTTTCGTTTAAACTTCGCACACGAAAGACTAATTACTTTTAGGCATTTCTTTAATAACATCTGGACTTACTTTTCCCATAACAACACCTTCATCTATACAAAGGAAATTATCAAACAAAAGAAGTTTTCTTTTTTCTTGTCCTATGGTGCAAACTATATCACTTTCCAAAATATCTGAAACAAAATATGTGTGCAAGTGTTTTGAATAGATAACTTTTTCATTCGTTTTCCTAATGTATTTCAACATATATTGAACTGCTTGTAATGTTACAGTATTGTTTTCTATTTCACTAAAATCATTTCTTCCAAATCTTTCAAGAAAAAATGTATTTTGATAAGTTATTTGCATTTTATGAGTTTTTGTTGAATAATCTTTTATTTCAATAAGACTTCCAATCATTTCAGGTATTACAAATATTCCATGAAAGTGAAGTCTGTTATTTGTAGGACTTCGTTCCCAAACTCCAATATATTTCCAATTTTTACGATTAGATAAATGCCTTAAACAAGTTACTAATTTCTTTTTAAATTCTTCTTCGTTTAATTTTTCATTATCGTAAGTAAAAGTACAAAAATGTGTCCATTGTTGCAAATTTACTTTTCGATATAGTCTTGTTAGTCTTACAATCTTATTTCTTTTTTCTTTCTCTAAAACTTTGTTTACTAATTCTGTTGCTTTTTGTGTATCATTAATTTCTTTATTTATTATTTCTACTGCATTTTTAATTTTTTCGCTCTTAACTTTGCTTTCACCATTTTTTAAAATTTGTTTAACCTTTTCTTCTTGTTCGTTTTTAGTTATTTTGTTTTTTCTTTTCTTCCATAATTGTCTTGTGTGTGGAATAGCAATGTAATGACTACCATCAAAATATATTTTACTTTTTGGATAATTCATTTTGTTCCTCCTTTGTTTGTTTGTTTGATTAAATTTAAAACTTCTAAGAAAAAATCTTCTGTTAGAAGTGATAAATCAATCATATTTTTGGCTTTTAAATTTTGCATCTCTTAACTCCTTTTTTTAAATTTTGGAATTAAAAAAGACATAGAAAAAGATATATAATCTTTAACTACGCCCATAAAATGCAACCGCTGCCTTATACAAATCCTAAGGGGGACTTTGTGCTTTTTAATTTCGCAACCATACTAACCAAATACTCGGCTTGTCATTTTCGCGTTGTCTTAATTAATCACGCTTTTATGCTAACAAATTGGTTTTAAAATTACCATGACATTACTTGCCTTTTACCTAAACTTTATATGCCTAGTTTTTGATTTTACTTGACAAAAGTATGACTCAAATTGATTTAACTTGATAAAAGATAGTAAAAAGTATTAATAAAATGATTAAAATTTGTATCATAAAAAAATCCATACATTTTCTGTATGGATAAAATTTGATATATATTAAATACAATACATTAGATATCTATCTTTAAATTTTCTTCTTCTTTTGTAAACTTTGTCAGTGCTAATTTGTAAAAATTCAGCAACTAGTTTTGGAGTAACACCATTGTAAAAGTAATGAAATATTTCAGCTTCAAGTTTAGTTTGTATTATCTTTTTAACTATTTGTTTAATTTTTGAATAATCTTCTTCATCTTTTAGTTTTGGTGTATTACTTAAAATATTAAAACATTCTTCTTCATCAGTAGTATTGTTTACATACTTAAATTCTTTTCTTAAATATATTTGTAATGTTCTAATGCAAGCATATCTAATATTATCTTGTATTCCAAATTTAGACTTTGAAGATAGACAAACATCTCCAAGTTTTTGACCAATGTATTTGCATAAGAATAAACTTGCTTCTTGAACTAAATCGTATGCATCTGAATAAACTTCAAGAGGTTTGTGATAACAAATATCATATTGTAATTGTTTATGTAATTTTTCTGCTTTTGCAATTAAATTAAATGAATACCTTTTAAAACCTTTAATAGCACTTAATGCTATGATTTTAGATAATTCTTCTAAATTATCTAAAGAGATAACTATGTTATCATTTAAAATACCAACTTTTTCTTTCATATTCTTCTCCTTTTACGCCTTTTGGCAAAGCGAAGGAAAAGCATAGTTTGAATTAAAGTTTTTAAACTAAAACTCTTAATGTAGGAGTAAATGAAAAAGAAGAAAAATATTGTATGTGAATAAAAAAAAAGACCAGGTTTAAAAACCTAGTCTTGAAATTAAAAATTTAAACAATATTTTACTTCCATTTACACCTACGAAAACTATGCCAAAATCTTCGCCCAAAAGGACAAAAGGAGAAGATAAAAAAACAGCAAGAACTGACGAAGGAAAAAAGAGAATGTCGCAACGGATAAGCCTGCGCCGTGCGACATCTTTTTTGTCAGTTCTTGCGTTTTGGTTAGACGGAATTCGAATCTTTCTATTTTTCTTCTTATCTATTTTTCTTTTTTCATTGCAATTTGTTTTAGGCGTGTGCTTGTCGTTCGGTGGAGCGAAGCGACACCGACTTGTATCAAGACAAGCACACGCCTAAGTGCCATTTAAAATATTTTTTTATAACATATCCCAATATGAAAATAATTGTAAAAAGCAAACTATATGCCATAATTATATATAATATATGCTTACATTTAGTGAGGTAGATAATAATGGAATTAAATAATATTAGAAAAGATAAAGGACTTTCTAAAATATAGTTATTAAACGATTATGTGGTTCTAGATATTGAAACGACAGGGCTTGATCCTTACTTTGACGAGATTATTGAAATTGGTGCTTTGAAAATAATTAATGGAAAAATAGTCGATAAATTTTCCCAACTAATAAAACCTTCACAGCCCATTTCTGCTTTTATGCGAATTGAAAGGAATAACCAATGACATGGTTACAAATGCGCCAACAATCAATGAGGTTTTGCCGAAGTTTGTTAATTTTGTGTCAAATATGAATATTGTTGGACATAATGTTCATTTTGATATAAATTTCTTATATGATAATATGGATTTTTATTTAATTTTATACAATGTTACTTTTACGCCAAAGATAGACAAAAAACTGGAGGCAAATCAATGGAGTCATTAAATTTTTTAGATGATATTGAAAAATATAAAAAATTTGGTAACCTTACTCAACCATTATTGCCTAAAGAAATGGTGTACGAGCAAGTTATGTTAGATGTAAAAAATAATCAGAAGGATGAAAATAGTTCTTATTTTTTATATAGTTTATGCCTTTGGATACACTACAATGTTAAATACTCAAATGAAAAAGATATACAAAATCAAAAATTTTCAAGAAATTTGGAAGAAATCTGGGAAAGCAAAAAAGCAAGTGGATGCACAGTTTTGGAATTTTATTCGCCGCTTTTGCTAGACAATTAGATATTCCCACATCAATATTACACACTGCAGAATATGAAAGGTTGCAAAAATTAAAAAATGTCCAAGATTGCACTTTGCATTTTGGCATCATATTTTGTGAGTGCTATTTTAATAACAAGTGAGTATTGGTTGATCCAACTTCTAAATATATTGAAAAATCTTATAACCCAAATAAATTAGTCCTACTTTTTATAATATCTTTATTTATTTAATACTAAGCAACAATTGAGAAAACATAAACAACCATATTCTAAAATTTTTGTTTTAAAACTCAAATATATATCTGTTAAGATTTCAACAATACCTTGGTCGTTGGTGTATTTTACAAAAGTTAAAAGATTTTAAAATTAATAATGTTTAACAAAATATGCAAAAAATTAGGTTTAGCCAATCTAAAATTAAAGTCTATTCACAAAAAAATAAGTTTAACAAAAATTAAACTTATTTTTTTAATATAAAAAATTCAAAAACTATTTCAGTCAAAATCATGTTCTTCGTAAGCTTGTGGGAAATAGCTATAATGATTTGGATTAAAATGTTTATTTTTTGCATATTTTTTCTGTGCATAATTCCACATTGAACAGTTAGCGTTTCTCTCCGCAAATTCGGTTATTTTTTTAGGAACTTTAACACCGTTTTCAGCAAGACACAATATAGCATCAAAACAAGCATTGTTAATTGCAATAATTAAAAGCTTTTCGCTATCAACAGTTTTAGAATTTAAAACGAGTCCGTGCTTAATTAAAATTTTTAAGGCTTTAACATTATTATGTGTAATGCAATTACATAAAGGCGATTGATTTGAGTTTTTGCGAACATAGTTAACATTTGCACCTTCATTTATTAAATATTCAACTATATCCAAAGAATTTTTATCACAATCTGATGTATTTGTTGCTAGTAATAATAATTCATTTAAAGAATCAGAAATAAGATTTTTTTCTAATATCCATTCAGTTGCCTTTACATCACCAGTTATGATTGCACTTCGAATATCTTCTCCAAAATACCTATACCCATGTTTTAATAATATTTCAGCTACTTCTACTGAATCTATTTTTAAATCATTTAAATGATGTACTTTTTTAGCAATTAAGTAATTAGAAAAAGTTGAATAGGCGACCTCATTAAAAAGATTAGGCGCTCTATAATTAACATCTGCCCCTTTTTCAACAAGGCATTTAAACATTTCAATTGAGTTTCTTAATAGCGATTTTGTCAAAAGTGTTTTTCCAGTTGAATCGTAATAATTAATATTTGCTTTATTTTCTAATAAAAAATCAACTAATTCAAGTTTGCTATAAGTAACACAATTTCTTAAAACCAAAGTTGCGGCGTTTTCAACCATATTGCTTTTTACACACCATTTTATAAAATCTAAATTATTTGCAAGTATTGCCAAATTAAATGTCCTGTAGTCAAATTCATATCCATGTTGTAAAAATAATTTAGCCATATCGATAAGTGAATTATCATCTAACTTTCTAAGTATATCCCCTCTGCTTAAAAAAAAGTTGTCGAAAGTTCTTTCTCTAATTTGCACCCCTTGCGTTATTAGTTCTTTTATATTCCTTATTGTATCGGCATCTAATTCATTTTCCGCAGTTAAGTAGAATAGCTTGTTTGATAATTCTTCTTTTTCATATTTTTCCATAGTTTTTCCTTTTTTTGTCAAAGTTTAAAATTTACAATAATTATACACTGAATATTATGCCTTGTCAATATAAAATTTTAATAAATTATTGAACCTTTTATTAACCTTACGCACATTGTATTTTTCAGGAAAATTATCATCCAATTCATTTCGTTCATCGATAGCATTTTTAATTGTCATTATAACATCAGTATCTTCTTGATACTTTTCTGGTAAAAAGCCCAAAATTTTATTAAAGGGTTCATTTTGTTTCACAGCTTCGTTCACATATTCTAATACAAATACTTTATCATTTCTTAACTCATCCGACGCAACATAAAGCAAAAACTATTTAGTTTTAAAGCCATCCTTAAAAATCTCCTGTCGTTTTTCAACCTTTCTGATGCATAATGTAAGGCGGTAGCATTTTCATTTTTGGCGACCATCACAACCTCATCGTCATCTCTCAGCCTCTTTGACGGGGAAAAAAGACTTAAACCACGTTGCCTGACAGATTCTTTGGCTACTTCTTTATCATCCTGCAAGGATTTTAAAGCATATTCAAAAGTTTTACCATATTTTTTTATAAGTTTTAAAACAAATTTTTTATTATGCCTTAATTTCTCTGAATATTAATCTAAATCAAATACATAAAAACTATATTTTATTTTTAAAATTGCTATCAATTTTGAATTAATCATATAGATTCCTCTCCTTTTCTAAAATTGTAACATGAAACTTAATTTATCTCAAACCTCTTCCACGTAAAATTTTCTTGCATTACTCAAAATGTTTTTTTATACTTGTTTAATTTTTTTCCATTTATTAACATAAAAAATATCAAAATATTAATTTCTCAACTTTAATTCTTGGAAAAAATCACAATATATTATTAAGAACTATAACATTATTAAAGTAGCATTTACAAAACTTATTTAAACTTGATTTTAAAGACTTTAGATTTTAAAGACTAAGCGATATTTTGCCTAATTGTGTATTTGGCTTTTAAATGCAATGTTTTTAAATAAAGTTTTAATAAATTTACTACATAAATTTCAATTATTTCTTCTTTAAAACAATTACATTAATTATTTATCTTAAACTTAACAAACATAGCTGAGCCATTTTCAAACATCTTAATTGATTTTTCTTTTGCATATAAATTCTTGCAAAACATTGTAAAATATTGTTATTGGTAATAAGTAATAACTTTTTTTGTTATTGCGAACTAAAAGCAAAATTATTACAAATATTATCCACAAACTAATTAGAATGAACTACATAACAATTAGTTTAACTTGCCCAATCATGAAGATTGCGTTCTCAATCGGCTATTATGTTTTTATTAAACATTTTAGTTTAAAATAAAACATTGACTTTTGATAAAAATTGTTTTACACTCTAGATGAAACCATTGTTTCAAATTTTATTTAATAATTTAAAATGGAGGAATTTATGAGAATAGCAATAGACGTAGATGATTGTATCAGCAATACTGCCGAGGTGGATTTTGTTACATGTTGGGAATACAATAAAAGAATAAATCCTAACGACAAAAAAAAATATGTAAGCGGATATCACAATGCACCAACTATTTTTGGTTTTACTAAACAGCAAGATGATGATTTTTATATTTATCAGAGGAAATTATGTATAGAACAAGATTTAATAAAACCTAAAATTTTTGCAGATAAAATTATCGGCAAGTTATTATCTGATGGAAATGAAATCATAATATTGACTAGCAGAGGTGATAAGTATTGGGGAGACGCCTTAGCTGAAACAAAAAAATGGCTAGATAGGTATGGAATTAAATATACACAGTGTGTTGCAAATAGTGGAAACAAAGGAGAATTCTGTAAAAAAAAATAAAATAGATTTAATGATTGATGATAATTTAAAATATATCAAACAATGTAATGATATGGGTATAATGACAATTACATTTGACAATAATTACGACCAATCTTATTATCCAGAAGAATTGAAGAATTATGAAAGTCCTCTTAATCAATTTGCCTCTTGTTGGAGTGAAACATACGAAATAATTAATGAATTAAGTAAGGAATCAATTGGGGAGCAAGAAAATGATTAAAATGAATTTCAATAGCGATACTACTGCAAGCGTTTGTCCGGAAATTTTAAGTAAAATGTGCGAAGTCGCTAAAGAAGATGATTATATGCTTGGCTATAATCAAGACAAATACACAAAAGAAGTAAGACAAATTATGCAAAGTTATTTTTCTAAACCTATAAAATGTTTTTTTAATGTTAGTGGTAGTGGAGCAAATGTTTTAGCCTTAAAAACAATGAAAGATAATTACAGTTCAATAATTTGTTGTGAAGACACTCATATTAACAGGTATGAGGTAGGTGGAACTGAATATAATACTGGCTGCAAAATAATTACATGCCAAAGTGATGATGCTAAATTAACTATTGATATGATTAAAAAAAAATTAAATACAAGAAATAGTTTTAATTTTGCTTATCCCAAGATAGTCGTTTTAAGTCAGGTAACTGAACTTGGCACTTGTTATACTTTGAAAGAAATAAAAGAAATATGTGATTTTTGTCATAAAAACGATTTATATGTATATATAGATGGCGCTAGACTTGCAAACGCTATGGCATATTTAAATGTAGGGTTTAAAGAAATATTAGAAGATACCGGAGTGGATATAGCAAGCTTTGGAGCAAATAAAAATGGAGCAATGTTTGGTGAAATGATAATTATTTTAAATCCAATGTTTGCTAAGAACTTTATTCTCAACCAAAAACAAAGTATGCAGTTATTCTCAAAAACAAGATTTTTAAGTTGTCAATTTTTAGTTATGTTAAAGGATAATATTTGGTATAAAAATGCAAAGCATTCAAATGATATGGCCTTATATTTTGAACAAGAATTAAAGAAAATAGGAATATCTTTGGCTTATCCAGTTCAGAGCAATGCAGTTTTTGCTAATTTTTCTGATAAACAAATTGAATATCTAAAAAACGAATATCAATTAGGTTCTTATGATGATGAAAAATCTTGCTGCAGATTAATGACATCTTGGTCAACCACTCATAAAGAAATTGATGATTTTATAAACTACCTAAAAAAATTTAAAAGTTAAATAGAATTATTTTATAATATTTTGTCACAAGCTACTTGGTAAAACAATAAATTAAAAAACAAGCTTGATTAAAGAGCACCTTAACAGTCAAATGCTTAAAGAGGTGCATTGTTAGTCTAACATTTTTGAAACTAATAAAAAAAAGAAATTTACTTTGTGTGTAAATTCCTTTTTTTATTCTGCTAGTTTCAAAAAGGTTTAACCTTACTCATTATACTTTTTTCTTAAAAATTTTTACATAAACAATTCATCTTCTTGTAAATCTCTTTCTGCATTTATCATATTTTGTAAATCTTTTGGATAAACATCAATAACCTTACCACAGCATGGGTGGAAATCCCTATTGCTATATACAAGCCAAATAACATTTATTCCTTTTAAATCTTCTTTTGGCATAGTTCCCGGACAAGGCTCGCCGTCTGTGAAAACAATTTTATTAACTTCACGCTTTTTAGAAAACGAGCGGACTGCCAAGTCCCAATCTTCCGTCCAAGCAGAATCTCCACGTGCTTGTGATGGGATTTTAAAGTTGTCAATATCCCTGTTAGACTTAATTTCAACCATACCCCAAAATTTTGCATTAAAGCAACCAACTTTCAACTTAGACTCTTTAAGAATAGGTTTAAGTTGCCTTAAAAATGCTTTTACCATTTCAAGAGAAACTGAGCCAGAAACATCAATCATAACTTCGGTTTCAGCTTCATCTTCAACATCATTTTCTGCAAGTCTGTAAGCATAGTTATTTTCTGCAATCGACCTACGTTGTGACCAAATTGTTTCAGTTTTTTCAACTTCTCTTCTTAGCAATAATTTCCAATCAAGAATAGCTTTTGCCTGCCCAACATCTCCAAATTCAATATTTCCACTTTGTGACTTTTTTAATTCTTGTTCGCGCAAACTTTCCATATTTCGTTTTGCACGTTCACGTCTTTCTTGACGATTTTCTTGAAACTCAGTTTTTTCATCAAATTGCGCCTTATCAAATTCTGGTATTTGAGCATTTGGGTCTATTTGACTATTTTTAGAAACTTGACTTGATTGCCTATTTTGACCAGATTTATTTCTTTGTCTTTTTCCTTGTTCTTGACTTTCTTCAAATGCTTTTTCCCAAAGGCTATGGTCGTCCGCAAATTGTTCACTACTATCAGCACCTTGTTCTTGACCTTGATTGTCTTGTTTCCCGTCAGAACCACCTTGTCCGTTCTTTGCTTGGCTTTCTTCGTCACTTTGAACATTACCCTGACCATTTTGTTTGTCCTGCTGTCCGTCTCCGTTTTGCCTTTGACTTTGCCCATTTTCAGATCGTTGTTGAAGTTCAGCTTGTTTTTCTTTCAAAAGTTTTTCATAAAATTCTTCAGCACTATAATTCAATGCTTCTGGCATATTGACATAACCGTCCTTTATTTTAAATCCGTCTCGCTCTAAATTCGCATTGATTATGGCGTCAGTTGCAACATTCCAGAGCTCTTGATCACGTCTTTGACCGCCTTTATCCATAATTCTATACATGTGCTCAAATTTCACATGCATAAGTTCATGTGCAATAATGAAAAGCTTGTCATCATCACTTAAACTTGCAAGATAATCGGGGTCAAAATAAATATTTTTCCCGTCAGTTGCTGCTGTATGATATTTTAAATCTGTCCTATATTCCAAGTTTGCTGCGGCAATTTGCGCACCAAAACGTGGATACCTTGCAATCATCAGCCTTTTGACATCCTGCAAAAGTTTTCTATCATGTTCCATAGAGCACCCCTAAAAAGCCACAACCGCAAAATGATATAGGTCTTGAGATATATTCTTTAAAGTAGACCTATCTTTCACTGTAAAAACTATAATACAATTCTTTGGAAGATAGTATCCATTTAGTTCTCTATCTTTAACAAGACTAACATATCTATTTTGTTGTTCAGTCGCAATTTCGTCAATTCCTTTAATTACAAAATAACATAATTTATTTTTTTTACATTTTTCATCAATCTTGTATGCAAATGGTGGAATACTTCCTGTGAGAAGAAATTTGTCGCTCACATTTGCCTTCATAGAAACGATTGGAGATAATTTTTCACTATCTATATTTTCAATTACAACACAAGTAGCATTTGAATTGCGCTGTAAATCTATTAATTCTTTTATCATCTAATCAGCCCTCCTTCATCTTCAAGCTGCATAGCCGAGATTTCCCTTAGCTCTGCTATTTTTTCCATACGCTTTTCATCATTACCAGCCCAATATATGTCATAGACAGACAAATATTCTGGGTCGCAATGTTTGCGTATAAATTCTCTACAAACGCCAACTTGTTCGGGGGTTGCATTTAAAAGGCCTGCCATAGTTGCAAATTTTTCGTTAATATCTGTTGGAAGGTCTGCCTGTGTATATCTTTTTTCAACAATTTCTTCAACGGTAAGAGTAGGGTGATTATAAAAATCAAAAAATTCTTCCGCCCATTCTTCACGCAGTTTTGAGCCAATTGAAGCTTTAAGTAGCGCCTCAACATCTTTCCCTACGAATTTGCCATTTTTTAAATCTTCTTCAAAGGCATAAAGAGTTCTTGAAATAGATTCCCAACCACGAGGGTCATTTGTTCTTCCACGGCAACCATTTCGGTCAAGATGACTTTCTCCAACTTCTGGTTCTTCATAGAAATATCCCATGTCTCCTATTTCTTCACTACGTCGATTTTCTTGATATTTTGAGAAAATATAGCCAATAACAGATGGGTGTATTTTAGAAGGAATTGCAAACTCGTATATCCATTCGCCAACTTTTGGCTCCATATCTAAAATGTGGTCAAATCTCTTTTCAAGAGGCTCTGCCAAATCTTCGGCAACATTAGAATATTTTTTCTGGTTTCCGGTTGCAACTACAACAGTGTTTGCAGGAAGTTTTAATCCTTTTCCCGTTTCAACAAGTTTGTTAAGAACAAGAGTGTAGACAAGTGATTGAACAGCAGGTTTAACATTCAAAAGTTCATCAAGCATAATAACAACTTTGCCTTTCGCTGTTTTGGAACGCTCGTAAATTGTGTCGGCAAGGTCATAAAGATTTTGAATATTTTCTTGAATAAGTTTTCTTTCATCATCTGTTGCACAAGCCATAAGTGCTTGTTTGGCAAAATCTGGTGGAATAGATTGACCCGTTTGCAAGTTTATAGAGCCCACAACTTTTTCAGGAAACATATTGTTTGTAAGTTTTATATAAATTAAGTCTGGATATAGCTTTTTAATTCTTTCGGTTTTACCAATTCCAGAAGGGCCACGGAGCAAAACAGATTGCCCAGCGTCAATCCAACTTTTAATCATTTCGGTATCAGTCATTCTTCTGCGCTGATTTTGAGGAGTTTTATCTGGATTCAATTTTTCAAGCCTTGACCTACGCGCTTGCGGCTCTGCAATAAATTCTTGTTGTTCGATTTCTTTACTTTGTGAAGCGCTTGCAACTAACTCAGCATTTAATCCTGCTTCTTGCAAAAATCCACGACCTGCAAAGTTAAAGTTTTGATCGTTCTTATATTTTTTGTTCCCATTTCCTCTTTCTATTTCTCTATGCAAATCATAACCATTTAAGAAAGCGCGAATTGGGCTGTTCTGCCACATAGTGTCACGACCTTTTTCATCTCCATATTCTGGATAAAATGGGAGACCGCTTAAGATTCCTTCTTCAGTTTGAACATCAATATATTTTGCCTTTCCAGTTCCTTTTGGATTGATTTCTCTTGGCAAATCATCCCAATTGCGAACATTCCAAACAATCGGTTCAACAAGCGCCCAAGAAACTTTTCCAGTTTCTGGCTCGTTTTTCCCGTCAGAAAAATGGCTGTCATCATCATATTTTTTGCAAACAACACGAACGTATCTTTTGCCTTTATATTCAAATTCTTCGTTTTGTGCAAAAGAGCCGTCGTCTTTTCTGTATCCTGTGTATTTTTTGCCTGTTTTCGTGAGTGAACCATTTTTAAATATTTTTTCAAGCTCGTCTTCATTTTTTGCATGACTTTTTGGATATTCTCCAAGCTCAATTGTATGTTTATCTCCCAATACACCTATTTTTCCAAAATCGCGCGACGCGCTTCGCGCGGAGATTATATATGAAAGATTAAGGTGTAAAGCAGGACGCGCACAGCCATTAGTACCGTATGCAATACCATAGTTGCGGTCGCCGTCACTAGTGACACTGTTAACATAATCTTAGAGTAGGCGGAGCGCAGCCAATACCAAGTGAAGGAAGTATCTTTATTTCTGAGAAGTGCACCATTCATTACCGCATAATCTGTTGCAGTGGTTTGTCTTTCTTTACTGTTTAAATCTTTTATGTCATCATCAGAATCCAAGAAAACGTAATCTTTTGTTTTAAAAGATCTATTTCCCATCTTTTGATTTTCATCGGTGTTGTCTAACTCTACCGGAATGATAAAGCGTGTTAAATCAACTGTTGCCATACATACTCCTTTTGATTAATCGCTCTTTGCAAGCAACTTCTAGTTTGAGTTATTATAGCATAAAAAATAATAAAAGTAAATACTAAAAATCAATAATTCTTATTTAAAGCCATATTTTGATTTCAGTTTATAATATAATTTCATAGAATTTGAGTGACAAAGGTGAGCGTTGAAAGCATTTAGTCTGACTTTTATATAATTTTCATCAACCAATTCGCTTGTTTTTATCTTTTTGAGTAACTTTAGCTTTTTCTTTAGTTTCACTTTTGCCTGACTGCGTAAAAATCTTAAAATTTTACCATTCGGCATAAGAATATGCCTAAACCCAAGAAAATCTATGCCACTTTTTAATTGACCTATTTGTGTTTTGCTATTTAATTGCAAATTCAGTTTTTCATTCACGCACTTCTCTATTTCTTGTTTGCAGTATTTGAGATATTCTTTGTCATTGTGGATTAAAATCATATCGTCCATATAGCGAACATAATATTTTATCCTTAATTTTTCCTTTATTAATCTATCAACAATGTTTAGATAAAATAAACCAAACCATTGGCTTGTTTGATTACCGATAGGAAGTCCAACTCCTGTATCTTCATATCTACTTTCAAGCAGTCTATCAATAAACCACATATCTTCATTGTCTAAACCAGACATTGCTAAATTGCAAGCTAGGATTTTATGATTTATACTTTGAAAGTATTTCTTAATATCGCACTTCAAAAAATAGCCTTGATTTGTTTTATTCTTTCTATAGTAATCTCGCAAAAAAGTTTCTAATCTTTTAATACCAAAAAATGTGCCTTTACCTTTTCTACAAGCAACATTATCGTAGATTAATTTTTTCTCTATTTTAGGCTGAATTATATTCGTGCAAAAAGCCATTAAAATAATTCTATCTTTATAAGATAAAGCTTCAATATTTCTTTTCTTTGGCTCGTAGATATAAAATTGTTTATATTTACCAATTTTGTATGTTTTATTCTGCAATTTTCTAGATAGTTCTACTAAATTTGCGCTTAAATTTATTTCAAAGGAGATTGTTTCTTTTTTATGTTGTTTAGAACATCTACACTTTTTGTGTGCTTCAAGTAATTTTTCAAATGTAAACGCTTCTTCTAACATAAAATCTCCTGTAATTCTGAAATAAACCACCACCCGTTTTGCGGAAAACTTCCAAAACAAATTTGCGTTGGTTGTTGTGGTGGTCATATTCTTCTGCTTCTCTAATCGAGAAAAACAGAAAAGAGTAAGATTCCTTTGCCTTATACACTGTATTGCTTTGCTTAAAGCAATAATAAACTGGCTGTTTTATAACGAGCTAAAAACTCATTCTTCAAAGGCAAATCAGGACGCGCACAGCCATTAGTTTTGTTTGCATTATTATTGTTGCGGTCGCCGTCATTATTTACATTGTTTACATTATTCTTAGAGTAGGCGGAGCGCAGCCAAAGCTGCTAATCCTAAGTAATCTTACCTTAATTAAAGCGTCACCGCTGTTAATCCAAAATCATTTACCAAATCTATCGGCATCACTCTTTCGCCAAGCAACTAGAAGATTTATGCAATCCGCCACCTGCAAAGAAATTTGTTCATACTGTTTTCTCAAAATACACTCACTTTCTAGCGAAAGGAAAGACATATATCCAAGTAGTTTCAATTTTAAAAATGCTTGATGTTGACACTCTTTTCTTCTTTCTTTGTTTTTAGTGTTATCTGTTCGCAATGAATTAGCTTCAATAAGATATTCAAGACAATCTAAACAATAGTTTTGTATCCGATTTACAAAAACAGCACGAAATTTTTTTGGGGATTTTTCTGTTATAGTTATCACATAAGCTACAAGTTTTTTAGTTTTCGTAATAACGAGTAATTCGCTTGAATTTTGCCTTATCTTTGTGTCTTTGTCAACATCTTCGAGTTCCTGTAAAAATACTTTATCTTCTAAAAATTTCTTTTTATTTCCTTTTGCAACTCCTTTTGCTGTTGCAATTTTATCTTCGTCACTTTCTTTTCTATTTTCGGCCATTGGAATGGTCATTTGAAGCTGACTCCATTGATTTGTTCCTTGTTTATCCATAAAACTTAATCTCCATCATTTTTACAAGTCTATAGGTTTTATATAATTTATTTTTAAAATATTTTATCATATTTTATTTATTGTTTCAATAAATTTTTCAAGATAGAAATTTTAAACATTTATATAACTGTTCAAAAAAAATTATTAAAACTCAAATAAATTTATTCATTTTTAAAAAATATTATTTAACACATTATAACAAGACTTTTAACTATAAAATAAGAGATTTTAAGGGATTTGATAACACTAAAACAACTTGAAAAATAAGTTTTATTTACACCTCTTAATCGAAGGGTCCGGGGTTCGAGCCCCCGGCAGTCCACCAAAAAAGACCTTTTCAAAGGTCTTTTTTTATAAATTTATTTGATCATCTTTAACCCAAGTACCAAAGCATTTCCTGTCTGGCATTTCATATTCATAATTTAATAGTGATTTTCTATTACATAATTTATCTACCGCAATAGCAAATACTTCATCAGAAGATTTATTTGTTACGTCAATTATTATTTCGTTTGGAAGTAATGGTCTTGGATATTTTTTTTGTCTTATATATGCTTTTTCCAACATATCTAAATCAATAAGCCCTTTCCCACGATTTTTCATTTGTTTTAAATTTTGTTTCTTTTCACAAATAAGATGTATTATCAGATAATCATAGCCTTTAAAATCAGCAGGAATATCTCTAAATCTAATTTCATTAAAATCTAATGCAATAATATTTTTGTATCACAATCTAACAAATTCCTTTATATTGGCAACCATTAAATTATATAATGTCTCATCTTTTTATCGACCTGTAATTTTATTTTTCCCATCTTTAGTTACAAAATCTGGTATCATATATTGTTCAATATACACACCCTTAAAATGTTCATGTAACTTTTTAGCAAGCGTTATTTTTCCTATGCCACTATAACCATCAATAAATATTATTTGATGCATGTCTTTATTTCCCTATAATCTACTTTTTTTGCCTCTTGCTGAAATTGAATATTTTAAAAATATTATTCTCTATCTTACCTCATGTTAGTTCCCTATGATGTATTAATCAAATAATATTTTATTAATTTCAATAATATGTTTTTTTATAATTGTTAATATAGCATCAAAATAATTAAGAATTTTCAATGCTAAATAAATTTGAAAATTCTACACAATTATTCATCAATTGTTTAAAGTTTCCATTTGCTACAATTTGACCGTTTTCAATAAAGTATATTTTCTTTGCGTCTTTGATTGTAGAAAGTCTATGAGCAACTGTTATTACCGTTCTATTTCCACTAAGATTTTGTATTGCTTGTTTGACCTCTTCTTGTGCAAAATTGTCAAGAGATGAAGTACTTTCATCAAAAATAATTATTTTGCTATCTTTCAAAAAGGCTCTGGCAATAGCAAGTCTTTGTTTTTGTCCACCTGACAGTTTTACACCATTTTCTCCAATTATTGTATCAACTCCATTATCTAATGAAGAAACAAAATCGTATAAACTTGCACCCTTCAACGCATTTGTAATTTCATCATCGGTTGCATCTTTTTTGACCATCAATAAATTATCTTTAATTGACATATTGAAAATATATGGATTTTGACTTACTAGACAGATGTTTTTTCTCAAACTGTTTTTTGAAAGTGTTTTAACGTCAATACCATCAATCAAAACTTGACCACTGTCGCATTCATAAAGTTTTGGTATAAGTGAAATTATAGTAGATTTTCCTGCACCACTTTTCCCTACAAATGCAATATTTTCCCCTGCTTTTATTTTTAAAGATATATTATTTAAAATTTGTTTTTTGCCCACAATTTTTGAAGTTAATCTGCCCTTTTTATCTTTTTCAGTTTTTATAATATTATAAGCAAACGAAACATCTTTAAATTCAATCTCTCCACGACAACCTTCTATCTCTTTGTCTCCAAATGTTTCAATAGGATAAAGTTGTTCATCAAACAATTCCTTAACCCTTTCATTTGCAACTCTATAAGACAATATATTTTCTTGCACAGAATTTAAATTGCTTGTTAATGAGCCAAAAACATAGTGATTATTATAAACGTATAAAAATGCGACCAAAGTTAAACCAGTATGTCCAAATAGGTAAACAGATAATGCTATTATAGCCAAAGTAGACAAATGTGAAAATATTCCTCTTAAAGTCAAAAGCCAACGATTTTTAATGTTTAAATCATACTGTTTGTTATGCAAATCTTGATGTTTTTTTAAAGTTTCATAACTCAAACTATCTTCCATATCTAGTGCTTTAATGTCAAGTTGTGACCTTACTATTTCATTAGTATATGAATATGTATCGTCATTAACCATTTGAATTTCTTTATCTTTTTTCTTTTTCCATCTATTTCTAAAAAAATCAAAAGTAAATAAAATCAAGAACAAACCAAAAATGCACAAGCCCAAATAAACATTTAAAGTCATTATATAAATGATTACAACAAAATTTGAAACAACACTTAAAATGCAACTGCTTATTGCTTTAATACTGTTAAACATTCTATGTGAATCAGATAACACCCTAGAAACCAAAGTGCTTGCACCACTCTCTCCATAACTTTGAACAGAGATTTTGAACAATCTTTGTGTTAAATCATTTTTAATGTTTATATAAACTCTCTTTGCAATTGTTTCATACAAATAGTTAATAGGCAAATTTAACAATGAGACACAACAATACAAAGCAATATACCAAATGAAAATATACATCATTTGTTGCATTTGAGTATTAGCAACAGCTTCTAATGCTTTTGCACTCAAAAGAGAAGCAACAAACAGTAATGCGTATGAACAAATGTTGATAAAAAGATATAAAATGATTAGATATTTACTCTTTTTTAAATAACTAAAAAAATTGAATTTGTTCATAACAACTCCTACTTTTTATTTTTTAATTTTAAATAAATCTTTATCTATCAACAAATTTTCTATACTAGCATAAATTTTTTTTCATAAATAATTATATCATAATTTTTTAGATTTGTATATGTTTTGTAATGAAAAATTCATATTTTTTTAACTTATTTAATTTGAGACAAAAAAAGTTTATGAAAATTACATAAACTTTTTTACAAAATTTACCCAATATATTAATAATGCTTGCTTTCAAAATATTTTATAAGTTTCTTTTTGGCAAGTTCGGTATTTACATATGCAAACCATTTTAATTTTGCGTTATTTATTAATTGGCCTTTTTCATTTTTATCAACTATAATTTCAATCTTATCGCCGTCGTTTAATTTTGTGTATGGTGGATGTTGTGTTTTGCTACCATTTATCAAAGCATATTTAAAGCCAAATCCCAAATCTTGATGAATTTTGAAAGCGAAATCTAAAACTGTTGAATTTTCTGGAATAAATTTAATTTCACCAGACCTTGTCTTTACCTTAATATATTTTGATTCCAAATCATTTATATTATCATCATCAATCAAATCATCAATTTGGCCATCATATGTTCCAAGTTTTTGCAAAATATAATCTTTTTTACTCATAACATATAAATTATATTTATTCCTAAAAATATCTTCAAGTTGATAATAAACCTTGTGAGTAAACCTACCTATTTTAACATCTATAATTTTTATTTTGTCATTTAATTTTCTATTTATAGCAAATAAAACATCTGCTACCACATTTTTATGTGTTTTGTTTGTATTATACAAACAGTAAATATTATAATTTGCAACTTTTAAAATTTGCCCTTGTGAAACGTCTCCAATATTTTCATTTGGAAAAAGTTCTTGTAAATCGCTAAAAACTTTATATTCCCTCACATCTTTTATCAACGTTTCTTCAATACAGGCATTTGATAATATTTCATTAAATAATGTTTGTAAATTCTCTATATTGGCAGTGTTTATTCTATGATAAATATTATAATGCTCTAGAAAAGTTTTTGCAGAAAATTTATTTACAATTTTAAAACATTCATTGTTTATTTCTCTGAAAAAATATTCAGAATTTAATTTTTCAGCAATAGGAATTATCCATTTTTGACTCTCCCTAACTTTTTCAAGTTGTTTACTATAATCAAAACATTCAATTGTTCTAAGATTGTGTAACCTATCCGCAAACTTTATTGCAAAACCCAATGGATTTTTTTTACCTATTGCAATTAATTTTTTAAAAGTTTGTTCTTCAAGTGAAGATTTTACAAAATTTTCATCTTCAAATAGTTCATCTTTATCAAATATATATTTGGTCTTGTCTATTGCACTTACACAATCAACCATTTCGGCAATATCTTTATTAAAATTTTCTACAATCTCTTTGATTGTGTAACCACAATCTTCTACAACATCATGAAGTAGTGCAGCCGAAATGACATCTGCATTAAATTCAAGTTTTGCAAGTATCAATGCTACTTCAACAGGATGAGATATATAAGGTGTTCCGTCTTTTCTAAATTGTCCGTTATGCAATTCTTTTGCAGTTTTATAAACTTTTTCTAAAAGCATTAAGTCGGCTTTGCTTTTATACAGTTTCTTTATTTCTTCAAAGCGATAATCAATATCTATCATTTGATGCCTCCCTTATAAGTTTAAAGACGGCATCATCTTCTTTATTTGATACTTTGGCAAATCTGAATACATTGGCTTCTAAAATATCATAAAAATGATATTCAAGTTTATTTTTAATGATAGCCATTTTTTGATTTTCCGACAATTCCAAAGAAATTTCATTATCTTCGGTGTAAAGCCTTTTAAATAAAGAGACTATATCATTGATTGCATCACTTAAATTTATATTGTAGTCATTTAATTTCAAGCAATTATATAACTCCCCATCTGGTTTTTCTATAATCTTTTTTGAAATAATAATATATTGCACACAAGGGTTATGCTCTCTTCCCCTTGAAATAGAATTTACTGTTCCAATACCACCAATATAATCTGATATTGTAGGAGGATTATTAAGTAAAATAGAAATAAAATCACCATTTTTCTTATCTTTTATCTCAATTGAAATGCTTTCCTCACTGACACTTAAATTACCTTTGTAAAAATACCTTGATTGAGATAAAGTATTCACAATGTCCACTGATTGAGTTTTTGTATTAAGTTCCTTTAACAACTTTGTCGCTTCAACTCTACCTTTTACAAAAGTTGCGTAAACTCTAACACTATTGTCGGTCGCTTTATCTTTTAAAACACTTATCACACCATAATTTAAAGTATTTTTTAAATTTGTATGAACTTCACCTTTATAGGAAGTATTATTGTAATAATAAACAATGTAATTGCCTATGTATTTGTGATAGTCAACTTCACTTTGATTTTGAATTTCAGAAAATAAAAACTCATCTATACTTATACCAAAGGCCTTCTTTAAAGCAACCAAAAATTGCATAGAAGGTTCACTCATCCCCGATAAATAGTTGTTTATACTAGATTGTGAAAAACCCGTTTTTAAAGCTATTTCTCTTTGTGTATATTGCTTTGCTAAAATTTTTAAATTTTCATGAAATTTGTTTTCCATAACACCACCTTTTTAGCTATTTTACAAAATCTGGCAATTTTTGTCAATAAATTGTTGTAATATTTTGGTTGTGATTTTATTTTTTTGATAACAAATGATTAAAATACTGATTTTATGAATATTATAATAATCAGATGTAAAAAAAATGATTGGCAATATTTTTTATACCAATCATTTACTTTTTTATATATAAACTTTTATAAACACAATCAAATAATAAAAATTTTATTACATTTCATAGTAATCTTCGTCATCCATACCTTCATGGTAATCAACCATCGCCATACCACCAGCCATCACGCCTGCTATTGCACCTAAAATGCCTAAGCCAACACCACCGGAAAAATTCTCTTGCGCTGTTTTTTCAGCCGCTACTGCTTCTTCAAATGATGCCTGATGCGAATAATCATCAGAGTTTTGCAGCACTTTTTCTACAACCTTTTCATCCCCCAATTTTTTAATTTCGGCATCATACTCTTCTTTTGTAATTTCGCTAATTTGCAATTTGTTATTCAAAGTTATTGTTTCTTCATCTACATAATCAACATAAATTTGAGTGTTTTTAAAGTTTTCAAGTTCGGCACTTTTCATCTGTTGCGCTTTATCTTTTTGAACAGCACCAGCAATCATAAATACACCGCCTAAAATTAAAGTTGTCAATCCAGCAATACCCATGAATTTTACAGTTGCATTATTTTTAATGATTTTAAACACTTTTTTTGCAAATTTCATATTTTCTACTCCTATCATTATTGTATTATATATTATTTCTTTTGTCAGTACATATTATTTTAAGTATATTTTAATATATGATTAAGCGTATTAAACATTTTTAATAGTTGACATATTAATGTAATATATGATATTTTCATAAAGAGGTATTTAGATGAAAGGAGTTATATTAACAGCAGGAAAAGCAAAAAGATTAAGACCTGCTACTATCGCAGTAGGAAAAGTATGTTTGCCAATTTATGACAAACCTATGATATTTTACCCATTAAGTTTACTGTTGGAATTAGGAATAGATGATATATGCATAATTTGTTCAAGCAAAGACAAACCAATATTTGAAAACATGCTTAAGCCTTTTAAAAAAGTTGCAAATTTGAATATAAAATTAATAGAAGAAAACAGAACGCTAGGAACTGCTTTTGCTTTTAATTCTGCAAGTGATTTTTGCAAAAATGATGACAGCATTTTAATTTTTGGTGACAATCTATTAGTGGACACAAACTTAACATTAAAACTAAAAAAAGCAAAAAAAGAATTAAAAGGTGCAACTATATTTGGCAAAGAAGTTGAAAATCCTAGTAGCTTTGGAGTTATAGAAAAAGATAGCTCAAACAAATTAATTTCTATTAAAGAAAAACCATTGCATCCAAAAAGCAATTTAGTTTTAACGGGTTTAATGATGTTTGATAATACTGCTTTTGATAAAATAAAAAACATTAAGCCTTCTATTCGTGGTGAATATGAAATAACAGATTTAATTAATATGTATATTAAAGAAAATATTGCTAGCGCAGAAGAATTAAATTCAAATTGTATTTGGCTAGACACAGGGACACATGATAGTATGTTAAAAGCAAGTCAAATAATAAGAGATTATCAAAAAGAAAATGGAATATACGGAAGTTTGGAAGTAGCTTTGTATCGTTCAAATAAAATAAACAAACAGCAATTTAATAAATTAATTTCAATTTACAATACAGAGTACCAAGAAAAATTAATTGAAACATTAGAAGAAGATGAAAAACAGGTGTAAGCACACACCTGTTTTTATGTTATGACAACCTCACCATTTAACCAACTATTTATAAACTCTTCCAAATTAACTTTGCTATATTTATTAAATTCAGCAATAAATTCTTCTGGAGAAACATTTTTGTAAGCAAAATCTTCAAAATAATTTTTTAGAGTTTTGAAAAATTTATTATTCCCTAAACTTTGCCTTAAACTATCAAAAAGCAAAACTCCTTTTGTATAAGTTAAATGCACATATTCAGGTTCTGTGTCAAATTCATTTAAAGCCCTATCCATACTTGTATCTACATTGCCATTTATTTGATTGTAAATTTTAACAAAAAACTTATAATTATCACAAGCATTTTTTACCATTTCTTCATAATTTAAACCGTATTTTGGATTGTTTTGATAAAACAGATAAGTACTATATTCTGTCAATCCTTCATCTAGCCAAGCATGGTCATATTGATTGTTTCCAACAACACCATACCACCATTGATGAGCAACTTCGTGTGCAATCACATATTTAAAATCTTCACTTTTTGTTATATCATCACTGATCATAACAAGATTTGGCCATTCCATTCCGCCATGAACAAAATTAGATTTTACTACATTTAATTCTTTGTATGGATAGTCCCCAAAAAGAGAATTATATGTCTTTAAACAATCTATTGCAAAATTTAAATTCTCATTTAAATCGGCATCGCTTACATATCCAAAATAATTTACAGTCACATTATCAACTTTTGCAGATGCTTTTTCAAAATTATTTGATAATACCATACAAAAATCTCTTATTTTTTCACCTTTTATTGAATACACCATTTCATTTTCTTCTTCAAGTTTATTTGTTATTATACCACTTGTTGCTACAATCAAATCTTTGTTGCATTTAAATTCAACCTCATAATTTGCTACATCACTATAAAAAGGGTCACCATTTGAATGATAAGTTTTTGTGAAAAAACCTTTTCCATCTTCATATACGCATGCAATAGGATAAAAATTTCCAAGATTAATTGTATTTTCACCAAAACCAAATCTATGATTTACATTTGGCAACTTTACATCAAAATCAATTTTTATTTCCACATTTTCATCTGGATACAAATCTTCCAATAAATCTACTTGCAAAATATTTTGGTCTTCGCCAGCAATTTTGAATTTGAAAACTTGATTGTCATTATATACATTTTTTATATCTATACTTCCAAAACTTATACCATTTGGATATGCTTTGTCAAAATTATTGGAAGAAACAACTTTTACATTTGCTCCTTCCCTAAACGCATTGGGATAAAGATGAAAATAAAGACTTGAAAAAGCATTGTCAGAATTATTAAAATAGGTCACTGTTTCTTTGCCAGAAAGAGTCATATTTTGATTATCAAAAGTAATTTCCATTTGATAATTATTTAAATTCTCTTCTGCAACTGTTCTTTTTACTGTAAAAGGTATTGCAACAACAATAGAAACAATCAAAAGGCAAATTAAAATTTTATATTTATATTTAAACAACAATTTTTTCATATTGTAATATACAAAGTTTCAACAAAAGATATTACTTAAAAAATCAATTAATGCAAAATTGTTGTAAATCACAACTTTTTGTGTTATTATTTTCTTGGAGAGAAAAAAATGTCTTTTTGTAAATATTCAACAGAGTATATAGCAAGTTCAAAAACCGAAGTGGATAATATTTTTATAAATGATTATTTACCTTTTGCAGACCCAGTTGCAGTAAAGGTATATCTTTTTGGACTTTATAAATGCTCTTCACCTTCTTCTTTTGACAACACTATTGAAAGTTTTTCAAATCAATTAAATATGTCACAAGATGATATCCTTGCTTGCTTTGAGTATTGGCAAGAACAAGGTCTAGTTCAAGTTTTAAAAACCATTCCTGCCCAAATAAGATACATACCTTTAAATAATGTTTTAACAGCAAACAAACTTTATAAACCTGAAAAATATCAAGTTTTCAATCAACAAGCACAAGAAATTTTTGAAGGCAAAAGAGAAATTTCAAAAACAGAATATGGAGAATATTACGACTTTTTGGAAAGATACCATGTAGAGCAGGAAGCACTATTAATGATTATGAAATATTGCGTAGACAGCAAAAAAAGTGCTGTTGGCTATAATTATATTTTAACTGTCGCAAAAAATTGGGCAAATGAAGGCATTACAACAGCTTTGCAAGTTGAAGAAAAACTTACATCATTTTTGCAAAAAGAAGATGAAATTCAAACAATATTTAAAATTATTGGTATAAAAAGAAACGCTTATGTAGAAGAAAGAGCAATGTTTGATAAGTGGACAAATGATTATGGCTTTAATATGGATACTATCTTATATATTTCCAAAAAAATCAAAAAAAGTGGCAAATTTGCTTTTAATAAACTAGACCAAATTCTTACAAAATATTTTGAAATGAAATTGTTTTCAATCATGGAAATTGAACAATTTGAAAAAAATAAAACTGAGCTATATGACTTAGCAAAAGAAATAAATAGAAACTTAGGTGTTTATTACGAAAGTTTGGACAACGAAGTAGAAACATATATTCTAAAATGGATAAATTTGGGTTTTGAAAAAGAAGTTGTTGCAGAACTAGCATTATATTGCTTTAAAAAATCAATAAGAACCTTGGAAGGCATGGATAAAACGGTAAACAAATTTTACAAATTAGGAATTGTTACCCTTCCAGCATTGCAACAATACACTGATTCAGTTTTAAAAGATGACCAAACAATAGGCAATATTTTAAAAGAATTATCAATAAGTAGAAATGTTAATTATATTGATAGAGAAAATTATAAAACTTGGAAAAATGATTGGCAACTAAGCGATGAACTTATACAACATGCCGTAAGTATATCCAAAAATAAAGACAACGCAATGAAATATTTAAGCAGAGTACTAGCAGATTGGCATATTAAAGGAATCAAAACAGTTGAAGAAGCAAAACAGTCAGCTCCTTTGCAAGCGCAAACACAAACACAACAAAATTTTAATGGAAGAAGTTATTCAAAAGAGCAAATAAATGCCCTATTTGACTCAATTGATGATGTTGAAATTTAGGAGATGATATGAATCAAAAAATAACAGAAAAAGCATTAGAAGAAATTAATAGAAGAAAAATAACAGCAGAAAATCTTGCTTTGCAAAACAAAATAAAAGCATTTGAGAATAAAGATTTTAAGGAAATTTATCAATCATATGTAAATTCTATGATTGAAGATGCAAAAAACGGCGTTGTTAATGACTACAAAGAATTAAAAAACAAAATGCAAAACTTGTTAAATGAAATGAAAATTTCTTCCATTGAACCTCAATATTTTTGCTCAAAATGCAACGATACCGGTTATATAGATGGCAAATTTTGTCAATGTTTTATTGAAATAGCAAATGAGATTTTAAAAACAGAAAGCGGTTTTGCAAAACTTGAAGATTTTGAAAGTTCTAATTTTGATTTGTTTGATGATAAAATAACAACACAAAAAATTTACACAAAAATGAAACAATGGTGCAATTCAAATTTTAACAAAACATTAATATATATTTCTGGTGGCACTGGTGCTGGAAAAACTCACCTTGTAAAATGTATGGCAAATGAACTGATTAAAAACAACCATTTAGTTTGTCTCACAACATCATTTGCAATAAATCAAGACTTTATAAAAAGTTACACTACAAAAGATTTAGAAAAAAAACAATCTTTACTTTCAAAATATTTGCAAAGTGAAATATTGATAATTGATGACTTAGGCACAGAAATACGACAACCTTTTATCACGAACAATTACTTATATCAAATTTTAAATGAAAGAAAGGTAAAAAAATTGCCTACATTAATAACTTCAAACTTAAAAATTGCAGATTTACAAGATTATTATGATGAAAGAATTTCAAGCAGAATAATAGACAAATCATCTTCAATATGCCTAAACTTAGAGCAACAAGATTTAAGATTGAAAAAATAACAGCATTTACTGTTATTTTTTATTCAATAATTTTGTTAGTTTTATCTAGATAAAAATCTTTCAAATATACTAATATTTTTTTCTTGCTGTTTTCTATTACTGCTTTTATCATGACCACTGTAAAGATTTTCAAAATTTATTTTTTCAATTTTCTTTAAAGATTCCAACATCTCTTTCTTGTCACCACCATACAAATCCGTTCTTCCAATTCCTTGATAGAAAAGCACATCACCTGCAAACAAGTTGTCACCTAATAAATAGCAACAACTACATTTACTATGTCCTTTTGTGCTAAAATATTGCACGAATATATTATCAAAATTTAAAACCCCGTCATTTTCTATAAAAACAAAATTTTGAAAATTTTTAATCACAAAATCTTCACCATAATTTTTTTTACCATCTTGCAAAGTTTCTTTTGCTGATATATTTGCATAAATTTTACAATCAAATTCTTTCGCATATTCAATCGCATATTTACTGTGGTCATAATGCCCATGAGTCAAAAATATAGCATAAACTTTGTTGTCTTTAATAATATCTTTCACTTTATCAACTGATGCGCCACAATCAAATATAAAATATTTATTTTCAACTTCAACAACAAAAGTATTTGAATCTAAAAATTCACTAACCACTTGATTAATTTTCATTTTGCTCCTTTTGATAATTCTTTATCGCTCTATATACTTGTTTCCAATTTTTGCATTTAACAACATTTTGCCCAAATTCAACTTCTTTATTATAAGGCTCAACCATGCAAATAACAAATTTATATGGAGAAATTTCCTTAACATGTTCTACTTTATCGTCAATCAAAATATCACATTTGTTTTTTAAAAATGCTTCTAATTTACTATTGTTTTCCCCTACATAAATTATTTTATCAAAATAAATGTTATTTTTATTTAACCAAGAAACAACACAATTTCGCATTCTTTGTCCATCTTCATTTTGTTGGTTTGCCAAATATCTTGCAGTTAATATAACAATTTCATTGTCTTCATCTTTTAATTTTTTAACTATTTTGCTTGCATTTCTTTTCTGTTTTATCCCAGAAGCATAATTCCAAATTTCTTCTTCCCAAAATTTATTGTCAATTTCTTCTGTATAACCATATTTTTTGCAAAAATCATATTCCTTTGGGTTGTAAGAAATTTTAATACCTTCTTTTTTCGCAAACTTTTTAACTTGTTTATAAATATAAGGCACGTTGTCGTTTAAAGTTCCATCAATATCTATTGCAACTTTCATATAAACCTCACATAAATTATAGCAACAATTTATAATTTTTCAAAGAAAATGTCTTAAATTATTGACAAAAATAATAAAAATAGATAAAATATAAAAGTAATTATATAGGGGTGTAGTTCATCGGTAGAATGAGAGTCTCCAAAACTCCAGAGGAGGGTTCGATTCCTTCCACCCCTGCCAAAAAACGCCATTTAATTTGGCGTTTTATTTTT
>CALVNR010000011.1 GCA_944349905.1 uncultured Clostridia bacterium
AACACTTTTTTACATCTTTTTTTACTTTTTTTATACTTTTTTTACCTTATCCGCGATACTCCCTACCCCGTTGTTGTATTGTGTTCTATTATTTTTATAAATATACAAAAAAACTGGCACAAAGCCAGTATAATTTTTTAAACAAAATTATTTTTCTAAGTCACTTTCTTTAAAAGCAACATCAGATGTTTTTACTTTATCATATATTTTTGCCTTGTTCGCACAAACAAGTTTTTCAATATCATTAATTTTAGCATACAATTTCATGTCTTATCCTCCTAACTTGCTTTTATCTTATCATACTTTTTTCAATTTGTAAATACCTTTTTCAAAAATTTTTACATTTTTTCTGGCGTATTTATACCAAGTACATAAAGTGACTTAGTGATATACTTTTTTACAAGTCTACAAAGAGATAGATAACTTTGTTTTTTTATCTCGTCCTCTTCCGTTAAAATTTTTGTATTATTATAAAATGTTGAGAATGCACTTGCAACATCATATACAGCTTCACATAAACTATTTAAGCTGTTTTCTTTATAGCAAACTTTATATGAAGAATTTAATTTTATGATATTCATAATTATCTTTCTTTCTTCATCGGTACTTACTATGATTTCTCCTGTTTTTTCATCATTAGCTTTTGATAAAATAGAGTTGATTCTTGCTACTGTATATTGTATGTATGGCCCTGTTTTTCCTTCAAAAGACAAGAATTTGTCAATATCAAAAACATAATCTTTGGAGATTGTATTGCTCAAATCGCCAAATTTCATAGCAGCCATACCTATGTCTAATGCTAGTTCTTCATTATTTTCTATGCCGTTGTCTTTTAATTTTTGAGCTGCTTTGTCCTTAACCGAATTGATTATATCTTCAAGTTTTAACATTTCGCCATTTCTTGTTTTAAAAGGTTTCCCATCTTTACCATTCATTGTACCAAATTCTATGTGTAACAACTCTTGATTTTCTGGCGAAATGCCAGCCATTTTACATGCCCTAAAAACTTGTTTAAAATGTTGGGCTTGTCTATTATCTGTAATATAAACAATCTTGTCAAGGTCAAACATTTTGTTTCTCATTAGAATTGTTGCTATCTCAGTTGTATGATAAATATCTCCCCCATTGGACTTTTGCAAAATTACAGGAGGCATAGGATTTTTATACAAAACATTTCCGTTTTCATCTTTTTTATCAGTTGCAATATTTTCTCCTTCAATAGCAACATCAACAATTAAAGCTCCTTGACTTGATTTTGCAAGATTTTTATCTTTAAAAATTTGAACAGCTTGATTTACATAAGGCATAGCATCACTTTCGCCATACCAATAATCAAAATGCGCCCCAAGTTTATCATAATTTTCTTTTATTCTTTTAATAGACAAATCTTTCATTATAGCATAAATATCATAATAAGGTTGTTTATGTTGTTGAACATACAATGTATAATCTTCTGCTCTTTTTCTAAAATCTTCATCTATTTTTTTTCTTGCAGATGCTTTTGGATAAGCTTGGTTGAGCATTTCCATTGTTATATCTATTTTTTCACTACTTCTTCCAAAGTAAAATTCTAGCACCCCTTCATCTTCAAGTTGAGCAATATTAAGCCCCATTTGAAGGCCCCAATCTCCAAGATGAGTATCACTAATTACCTTATCTCCTAAAAGGATATACAGTCTTCTTAAACTCTCACCTATTATTGGACTTCTCAAATGTCCTATATGTAATTCTTTTGCGACATTTGCACCACCATAATCCATTAAAACATTTTTGCTAATTCCGTTTTTTTCAATTCCAAAATTCTCATCTTCTAAAAGTTGATTTGCTTGGCTTGAAAATGCAAAATTTGTAATTCTAAAATTAATAAATGCTGGATGGCAAGCTTCAATATCGTAAAATTTAGAGCCTTTCAATTCTTCTGCGATAGCACTTGCAATTTCAAAAGGATTTTTGCCAACACTTTTTGCAATGTTAAAAGCACTATTGCATTGAAAATCACAACCTTCTCTATTTGAAAAAACTACGGATGCTAAATTCTTATCGTATCCGTATTTTTCAAAAACTTTTTTTAGATCAGTTTCAATAATATTTTTAATATTCATGCTTACTCCTAAATTGGTCTTCTATCTTCTAGTGCCTTTGATAATGTTATTTCATCTGCATACTCTAAATCGCTTCCCATTGCCATACCTTGTGCAAGTCTTGTCACTTTTACACCTAATGGTGAAAGAATTTTTGAAATATACATTGCTGTTGCTTCCCCTTCAACATCTGGGTTTGTAGCGACAATAACTTCTTCAACATTGTCTTGTGAAACTCTTTGCAAAAGTTCCTTAATTTTTATTTGGTCTGGGCCTCTATGTTCAAGTGGACTTATCGTTCCAAATAAAACATGATAAACACCATCATAATTCTTAACTTTTTCCATTGATAAAATATCTTTTGGATCTTTTACAACACAAACAATTTTACGATTTCTTTTTTCACAAATTGGGCATATTTCTTTATCTGTAAAATTGCCACAAATTTTGCAAAAACCAATTTTGTTTTTTGCTTCCTTTATAGCATTTGCAAATCTCTCTGCCCTTTCGTTTTTACCTTCTATAATAGAATAAGCAAAACGCTGGGCTGTTTTATATCCAACGCCCGGCAGTGTTCTAAACTGTTCTATTAAATTTTCAATAATTTGTTCTTGCATATTTTACATTCCTGGTATTGAAGGCATAGACTCTTTTTCTTTTCTAGAAATTTGTCCTAAACAATCATTTACTGCACTGCAAACCAAATCTTCAAGCATTTCTATATCATCTGGGTCAACAACTTCTTGCTTAATTTTTATTGACTGCATGGTTTTGTCGCCTTTCATAACAACTTCAACCATACCACCACCAACAGAAGATGTAAACAAACTTTCTTCAAGTTCTTGTTTTGCTCTGTTCATATCCTCCTGCATTTTTTGCGCTTGTCTCATAAGTTGTTGAAGGTTTCCTCCACCAAAACCACCAAATCCACCATATGCCATGTTAATTACCTCCTATAACTGTCAATTTATCACCTAAAAGGGATTTTAATTTTTTTATATCTTCTTCTTGCTCAGACATGTTGGATTGAATAAGATTTACTTTTATTTTCAAATCTAATCCTTGCCATCTAAGCGCACTTTCAAGTTCTCTCTTTCCTTCTGTTAATATATTGTAAAGCATTCCTTCCTTTACATTTATATTTAAATAGTTGTCTTCTATTTGCACATCTGTTATATCACCACAAGCAACATGCAACGCAACAAATCTTCTTTCTTTTAAAAATAAAACTATTTTCCCCCAAATTGTTTTAACACTTAAATTCGCGCCTGCATTTTCAATTTTTAGTTTTTTTTTACTTGCTCACCAAGCATTGCGTTTATACTCAAACTTTCAAGTAAAAGTCTTGGTGAAAGCGTATATCGCAATTCATTTTCAGCTCCTGCGAATATTTGCATAAAATCTAGCAATTTTTGTTCTTCAATTTGTTTTGCTTGTTCTGTATATAATTTAAATACATCTTCCGGCAAGTTTAACAACTTGTTTGGCTCTTTACAAGTAGCACAAATTAATAAATCTCTACAATGTTTTGCCAAGTCTTTTACAAAAACAGAAAGGTTTTTTCCTTTTTGATCAAGATTTTCTGTGAATTGTAAAACTCCACCTATATCTTTATTATTCAGCAAATTAAAATATTCTACAAGCAGTTGATAATCTGTCGTGCCTAAGACTTTTAAAACATCTTCTTTTGTAACTTTTCCCTGCCCATAAGCAACTACACAATCTGCTATTGAAAGAGTATCTCTTACGCTTCCTTCTCCACTGCTTGCAATAAGTTTTAATGCTTCATGCTCATATTCTATTTTTTCTTGATTGAAAACATTAACCAAAATTTGAGTTAATTTTTCAACAGACAAAAGTCTAAAATCAAACCTTATACATCTTGAAAGAATTGTAGCAGGCAATTTGTGCACTTCTGTTGTTGCTAAAATAAAAATCACATGAGCAGGTGGCTCTTCCAATGTTTTTAAAAGAGCATTAAACGCACTATCTGTAAGCATATGCACTTCGTCTATAATATAAACTTTATATTTTGCATCTATTGGCATAAACTTAACTTTTTCTCTTAATTCTCTTACATCATCAACCCTGTTGTTTGATGCAGCATCAATTTCAATGACATTAATATCACTTTCTTTATCAAATTTTAAACAATTTGAACATTTTCCACAAGGTGAGCCAGATTGATTATCCAAACAATTTACAGCTTTTGCCAAAATTCTTGCAACACTTGTTTTCCCTATCCCCCTAGAACCAGTAAAAAGATAAGCATGAGCAATCTTACCGTTTGCAATTTGGTTTTGCAAAGCCCTTGTAATATGCTCCTGCCCTATAACTTCATCAAAAGTTTTTGGACGATATTTTCTATATAGTGCCAAGTATTCCATATTTCTCCCTGATTTATTTATTATAAACAAAATAAATATAATGTCAATTTAAATTATTGAGTTGATAATTTGCATAAAGATATTACTATCTAGACAAGCGCCACCTAACAACACACCGCTAAGTTCTTCAATATCTTTGAATTTATTTATATTTTTTGGATTAATAGAACCACCATAAACAATTTTGATTTGCTCGCTTGCTTTTTGTGAAAAATCATCTGAGATAACTTTTCTTATTGCTTTTACAGCAAGTTCTATCTCTTTTTCTGTTGGTGTTTTTCCAGAGCCTATTGCCCATACTGGCTCATATGCAATAATTATATTTTCAAGTTCGTTTTCGTATAATCCTTTTAAAGCTTCCTCAATTTGATTTTTAAGAGTTGACAAGGTATTCATAGTATTTTTATCAACCAAACTTTCTCCTACACAAAGTATAGCTGTAAGTCTGTTTTTTAATGCATTTTTTATTTTATTATTAATCATTTTACTGTTTTCTTTAAAACGATTTCTTCTCTCGCTGTGGCCAACAATAACATATCTTACTCCACTATCAGCAAGCATTTTTCCACTGATTTCACCTGTGCAACCAATCTTGTCGTCTTCGCATATATTTTGCGCACTTAGCGATATGTTTCTACCGGACAACATATATCTTGCAGTAGAAATAGATGTAAAAGGAACAGCCAAAATCAAATCAGCTTTATCATCTTCAAATTTTGATAAAAAGTTTATAAGATAATCTTTTGTCTCGCTTTCAGTTTTATTCATTTTAAAATTTGCAATAATTAATTTTGACATACTAAGCCTCACAATTTTATTTTTTCTTGTATAACATCTATACATGGCAAGGTGTCATTTTCAATAAATTTTAAAGTAGCTCCACCACCTGTTGAAATTAAATCAATTTTGTTTTCACAACCTATTTTCTTAATAGCGCTAACACTATCTCCACCACCAACAATAGAATATGCCTTTGATGAAGCAATTGCTTTTGCTATTTCTTTTGTTCCTCCAATAAATCTCTCATCTTCATATTTTCCTAATGGGCCATTCCATAAAATTTGTTTTGCTTGATTTATTTCATCTTTAAACAGTTTTATCGTTTTAGGACCAATATCATAAGCAACCATATCATCAATTAAATTGCTAACCACAATTGGTTTTTTCTTTTTTGAATTTTCTCTAATACAAACATGGTCTATTGGCAATAATATTTTTTTGCCTTGGCTATAAGCGATATTCAAAATATCTCTTGCATATTCAACGCTATCATCGTAAATAATTGACTGCCCAACAGAATACCCGGAAGCGACTAAAAATGTGTAAGCCATTGCTCCACCAATGATAAGAGTATCAGCAACTTCCAAAAGTTTCATTATGAATTTGATTTTACCCTTAACCTTTGCACCACCAATTATAACAACAAAAGGATGTTTAGGATTTTCAACTGCACCTTGCAAAGCAGTAATTTCCTTTTTCATTAAAAACCCTATTGCGTTTGGCATAATTCTAGCAATGCCATAAGTAGTTGCATGTTCTCTATGTGCAACACCAAAAGCATCATTGACAAATACATCTCCAAGTTTTGCGATTTCTTTTGCAAAATTCATGTCACAAGATGCTTCACCTTCATAAAATCTTATGTTTTCAAGCAACAAAACATCTCCATTTTTCATGTGCTTTATTCGCTCTTCAACTTCTTTTCCAATAGCTTTGTTTGAAAAATATACACTAGTAGGCAAAAGTCTCATTAAAATTAATGCAATAGGCCAAAGCGACTTTCTTATATCATATCCTTCTGGTCTACCTAAATGAGAAATTAAAACAACTTTTGCTTGTTTTTCAATTAAATATTTTATAGTTGGCAAAGACTGCATGATTCTTGTTGCATCAAGAATTTTTCCACCTTCATCAAGTGGAACATTAAAATCAACCCTCAGCAAAACAACTTTGCCTTTTAAGTTTGCCAAATCTTCAACCGTTCTTTTCATACAGCCTCCATATATATAATTTTACACTTTTTGCATTTTTTTGCCAAATTATTTTAATACCTGTTTTAAAATTTCAAGACTTTTATCAAGATCTTGACTTGTTGCAATTTGCAATCTTTTTTCACTTGAACACTCTTTGCCTGCACAGTACCATAAAAAATGTTTTCTCATATATAAAGTCAACCACTTTTCATCATAATATTTTCGTAAAATTTCAAGATGTTTTTTTGCTACTTCAAACTTATCTTCTTGAAATTTATTGCCAAATATTTCTTGAAAAATCCAAGGCCTCCCCATTGCGCCTCTGCCTATCATCACCCCTTGAACGCCTGTTGACAACATTTTTGTATAACTTTCTTCATCAACAACATCACCATTTCCAACAACCGGTATAGACAATTTTTGACTTAGTTTTGCAATAGCATCATAATCGGCTTTTCCACTATATCCTTGCTCTGCTGTTCTAGCATGCAAAGTAACATAACTAGCACCACATTCTTCACACATTCTTCCAAAATCCAAACTTATATCTTTATCTTTTCCTAAACGAAATTTTACAGATATTGGACGAGAACTATTTTTTACACATTTTGTTATTATCTCTTTTGCCAAAGGAATATTGTCCATCAACGCACTTCCTTCTCCATTTTTAACAATTTTGGGAGCAGGACAGCCCATGTTGATATCAATAATTTGATATTTGTCTAACAATGGATTTGACAAACTTTTTACCATAATGTCTGGCTCATGTCCAAAAATTTGTCCTATTTTTATTTTTTCTTCTTTTGAAGAAATAGTCATAAGTTCTGTTTTTTTTGCATTGTGTAGCATTGCCCTACAAGAAAGCATTTCAGAATAACACCCTTCTGCTCCAAAATTGCTACAAACTTCTCTAAATCCAACATCACTAACACCAGCCATTGGTGCCAAAAATAAACCTTTTTCAAATTCTATATTTTCAATTTTCATAGCAATATTTTATCAATAATTATAAAATATTCAAAAGGATTTTTAATTTATTGTACTTTTTCACTGCTTTTTTTTATAAATTTTTTTATAAATTGCAACAACAAAGGCATGGTGAGAAAAATATACAAAGTTCCACCAGCAAAAATTGAAAAAACGAGCCCCCATACATTTTGAAATAAATTTAAACATGCTTTAACTAAGGCAAACATAATCAATGAAGAAAGCAACGGCAAAAGAAAATCAAAAAAAGGTATTTTGATTAATGACTTTAATTTTATAAGTGCAAGTAAGCATATTGTTCCTGCAAGAAAAATGTTGGACAGTGAAATTGCAAAAATGTTTACATTTGATTGCCTTGCCAAAGCAAAAACTAAAAATATTTTTATACCACTTCCAAATACAGTGCTCAGCATTGAAAAAAGATAATAACCTTTCGCTTGTAAAACTGAAATAAGAAATTGCATAACGGCAGTTAAAATAATAGCAACTCCCCCAATATAAGTTAATTTTACGGCATAACTTAAATATTCTCCGATGAATTTGGAATAAATAATGGGATAAATTATTTGTGAAATGGCCATAATCCCCACAACCAATGGTAATATGAAAAGCCAAAGCAAACAAAAACTTTTACTTATAATGTTTTTTTGTTGTTCAATATCATTTTTTGCTGATAAGTAAGACAACTTTGGCAACAAACTAACCCCAACGGATAAAGAAATAATTAATGGGAAATTTAAAAGAGCTCCTACAACTCCGGTCTGCAATCCGTAAAGAGTAGTAGCCTGCGTAGAAGAGAAACCAGCTTTTGTAAGTAATGATACAATAAAAAGAGAATCAATAGCATGGGTAAAAGGAATAATAGCTCCTCCTACACTTAATGGCAAAACTGCTCTAAAAAAATTTTTGTTTACGTTTGCTTTTTTTGCTTTTGTCTTATACTTAATCATTATAACCAAGGCTAGAAAAACAAAAGCAAGTACTTCGCTAACAGTTATTCCTAAAAACGCTCCAAATACTCCACTTGCTATATTATTTTCAACCAAAATTTTGGCAAAAAATAGACCTAGGCACAGTTTTATAGATTGCTCTATAACTTGGCTTATTGCAGTTGGTGCCATATTTTCATATCCTTGAATAATACCCCTATAAACACCTATTAAAGCACCCATAGGCAATAAAAAAGCCAACAACATGTAACTATATTTTCCCGCAGTTGCACCTTGTAAAGAAGATATTTGAGTTGAAAAGACAGCAAAAAGAACACCCAAAACAAGACTCAACCCAGCCGAAAACAACAAAGCAATACGAAAATAGCCATTTATTTTGTAAAATTTTCCCCTTGCTCTTGCGTCTGATACGAGTTTTGAAAGTGTATTAGTAACGCCTCCTGTAACTAACACCAAGGATAAAGAATATAAAGACATTACCATTTGAAAAATCCCAATTCCTTCAATTCCCAAAATATTTGTAAGAGGCAAACGGAAAAAAGCGCCAATGATTTTACAAAGAAAACCACTGAAAATAAGCAAAAAAGCACCTTTTCCCACACTATTTTTCATAAAAATATCATGCGAAAAGCAAAAAAAAATATACAAAATTTAACTTAACCATTTGAAAACAATAAATAAATTTGAATTTTTACAAGTGATAAGTGTCAAAAATAGCATTTAAAAATAACAATGTATTAACAAAAATAACTTATAAACATTATAAGTTCCTTTTGTTTTAAAATAAACCGTATTTGTTGGTTATAGGGTCTTTAAATAAAAATATATTAGGAGGACAAAGAGTAAAAACAAAATAACAAATCAAGATTATTGCTATTCCAACTATTGAAATAATGCTTAAACTTTTCCGTAATGGTTTATGATTAAGTATAATATAGCAAAAATAACAAGCAAAAAACACAGAAATAAAATAAGTCAAAATATCAATTATAAGAATTGAGTGTCCACTTATAAAAGTATAAAAATAAAATATTGCTGGTATAAAAATCATTGAGGTGAGCAAAGTTATAAAAAAAGCAAACATGTAATTTAAATATTTTAAAACAAACATGCCTGTTAAAAAGAATAATAAAGTAGGGAAAATTGCAAGTTTTAAGTGTTCCCAAGTGCTTTCATTTGCCGGGAACAAAAATCCTATAAAATTATATTCTCCACTCCATTGATAAAAAAGTGAGAAACTGAACCAAAAATAGAAATGAATAAAAAAGCAATTAAACAAAATATAAAATTTTTCTTTTTATTTGCAATATAAAAATATATGAATATAACTACGAAAAAATACTTAAAAATCATTTACTCATTATCTTATAACAACGCAAATTATGTACATAATAAAATTATGAAAGATGTATTGTTGTTTTTAAGTGCATTTATACCAATGTATTTTTTGGTTCTTTTAAAAGAATTGATTGAACTTATCACACAAAATTATAAAATTAACTTTTTAAATATATTAGTTATAATTTTTTTGATTTGTTTAATAAGTTTAGGTATAATTGGAATTTATTTACAAATTAACAATAAAGAGCAAAAATCTTTAAAAGTCAAAATTATATTTGCAGAAAATATAACAGATAAACATTTTTTAGGTTATTTTTCTTTGTTTGTGCTGTTTGCAATTACTTTTGATTTGTCTAAAATATCTATGCTTTTAGTATTTGTTTTTATTATGATAATGATCGGTATAGTGTATGTGAAAAACAAACTTTTTTACATCAATCCATTTTTAAATATATTAGGTTATAATTTTTATAACATAAAATATTTAATAGAAGATGAAGGAAAACAAAAATCAACAAAAATCTTTTACAGAGGAGAATTAAAAATAAACGATTTGTTTTTTGTAAAAGTAAAAGATGAAAATTTTAGTTTTATAGACAACACAAAAAAAATTTAAATAATTTAAAAACTTAATTTGTATATAAATTATTCTATATTATTTAATCACCTCATAAAACATCAATTTTTAAAAAGATTTTAAAAACATTTTAAATAAAATCTTTAATTTTTTTGTAACCTAAAACAAAGATAATGAATAAAAAATTATCATAAAAAATTACAAAATTTTTTAAAACGAAAAATATGCTTTAATAGAATAAAGGTTTTAATAATAGACAAACTATATCTTTTTTCCACTTTTTCTCATAAAAATGCCATGCAAAAGATAAAAAATATATAAATTTTTTAAAAAGAGTATTTACAAATTGATTTATATGTGATATATTGTAGGTGTATAAATATAAATATTAATGTAAAAGAGGTAAAAAATGAAATTTTATTCCGACACAAACGATAAGTTTTTTGAAAAAAATGAAAATCAAAAAATCACCTCAGTGCGTATCCAAAAATATAATAATGCCTTAGCAATTAATGCACTTATAGAAATGACAACTAAAAAAAATTTTGATGATTATGATAATTTAACGCAAAGATATCTTTTAGGTTTAACCGATCCATATTATAACAGAGGATACACAGCAGGTTTACAAAAAGCTATTCAAGGTATATATGAGTATTTGAAAAAAGATTTAGATAACAATTATGAGAAATTAAAGAAATCTCCTTTGTATACCAATTTCATACTTCCATTGTCAGCTGCAATGCCTTGGGAAGAATTTGCTGCAAATTATAATAGAAAAGAAATTATGGCAGACTGCATAAATGCATATTTTGATCATGATTCAACTTGCGAAATCGGAATTGATATGGTAGAAGTTTTAAAATCAAATTTTGATGGCAAATCGTTAAAAGCATTTAAAGACTTACCTCAAAAAGAAATTACATCAATGCAAGAAGCCGCACTTCGTTTTAGAAAAAAACTTCAAGAAAATTATACTCAAATTATGAAAAATAAAGACATATATGATGAAAAATAAAAGCGAGAAAATTTTCTCGCTTTTATATTTTTTCAAATGCTCCACTTCCACTGCCTACCTCTTCGTTTAAAAGCCTTTCTCCTTCGTCCCTGTATACATTTTCTTTTGAATTTTCTACTTTTCCAGTTGAATTTTCAGAAATCTGTTTGTCCCCCGAAATTCTTTCAAAGTTTATTTCTTCAAACAATTCATCTGAATTTGGTTGACTCTGAGGTTGAGTGGTTTTATTTACGTTTTCTTTGTTCTGTTTTTGCTTTTCTCCTTTCTCTTTTTTTTCAGTGTATGGTGAAGCATATACATTTTTTGATTTAGCCTTTTCTTCTTTGCCTGCTGGTTTTGATTTTGTTTTGCCAGCTTTTTTTGTAGCTGTTGATTTTGCTTGTGAGTCTTTATCAATATTTCTCCATGAATAATCTTCTACTTTTGCATTTTTGCTTTCTGCCTTCGCCTTTGGTTTTGAAGTTTCAATTATAGCTGTTTTTGAATCTTCCTTTTTAAAAAATGGAGCACTAAATTCTTTTGCAAGTTCGCCTAACTTGCCTTTTCCTTCGTCTATTTTTTCATAACCACCAAAAGAATTAACAACTTGATCTAATATTTCTTTCATTTGAGAAAAATTGTTGCTTAATATTTTTTCCTTTTCTAGTTGTTTGTAATAAGCTTCCAAAATATTAGCACCTATTTCATCATAACTTTGCAAAATTGCTATTGCTCTTAATATGAAAAATTGAGAACCCATTTCATATATATCATGCCAATATAACTCTTCTTCACTTTGCCAATAAAGCCAAATGTTTAGATTTGGCACTTCCTCATCTCTTATAGTGAAAGCAACATCAACAAGATTATATCTCTTGCGAACATTTATACGAAATTCTTCGTCATTTTTTTCTTCAAAGGAATCTATAACAGTTTTAACAATTTGCTCGTCCACCTTTTCTACGAGCACCAACTGAGCATTTGCAGTTGTATCTTTGTAGGTTAAATTAACTTCAAATTCAAAAGTCATTTTTGCGTAGCGAAGGTGTGCAACATAGCCATCTCCATCTTCAACCTGAATTTCTTTTTGAGCTTTTATCAAATCTTTTTTTATGTCGTCTTTTATGTAATATTTACCTTTTTCATCAAATTGACCTAGCAAGTGATAACGCAAAAAAAGCATTTTATTGCTGATTTTTTGATAATCTAAAAAGTCAATTTTTGATAATATTATATTTTCATTGCCAAAAACTTGAAAATCTACTTTCTTTTCTTCTGGCATGTTGATTTCTTCTTGCTTTGTTTTTTCTTCTAACTTTTGTATACTACTATTATCTTTAACATTGGCAAGATTAAATTTTTTCTTTCTTCCCATGTGTCACCTCACAAAAATTATAACACAAAAAGTATAATTGTGCAATTATTTCTTCAAAAAACTTATGCAGAAAGGTTTTTCTTTAATGGCATTTAAAGTTATTCCATTTGAAACACATTTACTATTGTGATTAAAAAGGCAATTTGCTTTGCAAGTTATACAAGCCGTCTTGCTATCTCTTTGTGGTGCGAAATTTGGAATTTCATCAAATAGTTTTTTTGTTGTATCAAGCTCTTTTTTATTTTTACAGTCATCTACAAATGTTTCACAGACAACTTTCCCGTTTATAAGTATATCCTTTGCCTTACAAGTAAACCTATCGTTGTATTTGCAAATTGTTTTTCTACATCTAATATCCATATATTCCCCTTTGTTTTTATTTTTGACATATATTTGACAATATAAACAAAAAAAGTTAAAATTGCACTAAGGAGAAAAAATATGAAAGTAGTTTTATTAAAAGATGTAAAAGGGACAGGAAAAAAAGGTGAAATAAAGGAAGTAGCTGACGGCTATGCAAAAAATTTTTTAATCAAAAATGGTTTTGCAAAAAAAGCTAATGCCGAAGCAATAAGCGAAAACAATCTTCAAAAAGAATCTGTTGCATTTCATAAGGAAATGGAAAAGCAACAAGCAGTTGCTTTAAGCGAGAAATTAAAGAATGCAAAAATTGTCTTATCAATAAAATGTGGAGAAAATGGTAAAACTTTTGGCTCAGTTACATCAAAAGAAATTGCAGAACAACTGAAAAGTCAAGGTTATGACATTGATAAGAAAAAGGTTGAACTTACCCAGCCTATAAAAACAATTGGAGTTTATAAAATACAAGTAAAACTTCATTCAGAAGTAAGTGTTAAAATAAATTTAGAAGTTATAGCAGAATAAAAAAAAGAAGTGAGTTTTCACTTCTTATTTTTATTTATGCATTTGCAAGTTTTTCTGCTCTGTCTTTAATAATTAAAGCTTCAATAAACTGGTCAAGGTCGCCATTTAATACACCTTCTAAATTGTAAGATGTAACATTTACTCTATGATCAGTAACTCTACCTTGTGGATAATTGTATGTTCTAACTCTCTCTGATCTATCCCCTGTTCCCACTTGACTTTTTCTGTTCTCTTTATATTCCTTATCTCTTTGCTCTCTATAAAAATCATATATCTTTGCTCGCAAGATTTTCATTGCTTTTTCTCTATTTTTAATCTGAGAGCGTTCTTCTTGACATGCCACAATTATTCCTGTTGGAATATGTGTAATTCTTATCGCACTTTCAGTTTTATTTACATGTTGCCCACCAGCGCCAGAAGATCGATAGGTATCAATTTTTAAATCTTTTTCATCAATATCAACATCAATATCTTCAATTTCAGGTAAAACTGCAACAGTTGCAGTTGAAGTATGTATTCTGCCTTGGCTTTCTGTCTCTGGAACTCTTTGAACTCTATGAACACCACTTTCAAACTTTAATTTGCTGTATGCACCTTTGCCCTTAATTGCAAAAGTTAAAGATTTTATCCCTCCCAACTCTGTCTCGCTTATATCCAAAACTTCATAACGCCAGTTTTTGCTTTCAGCGTAATATTGATACATTTTTGCAAGAACAGAACAAAATAAAGACGCTTCTTCACCACCTGCGGCAGGTCTTATTTCCATAATAACATTATTGTCATCATTTTCATCTTTTGGTAAAAGCAAAACTTTTATTTCTTCGCATAAGTTTTCAAGTTTGTGTTTTAATTGCCCAATTTCATCATAAAACAAAGCTTTTAGTTCGTTGTCTTTTTCTTTGTGATATTCTTCTTCACAAAGTTGATACTCATCATACATACTTTTAAGTTTGTCATAACTTAATGCGACATCTTCAATCAAAGCTCTTTCTTTTGCAATTTTTCTATATTCATTATTGTTTGATAAAATTGCAGGGTCCAAAACCTGATTTGTAAGCAAGTCGTATTTATCTTTTGCTTTTTTAGTTTTATTTAATAAACTTTCAATCAATTCTTCCATATACAATCCTTTCTATTTTATTATAATCATTTAAAATCTCTATGTCTACAAAATTATATTTTTTTAACAGGCTTGCCACTTCTTTTGCCTGACCTTGCCCTACTTCAAAGAAAATAAATCCACCTTTTTTTAAATAATTTGGCACGTTAAAAATTATTTTACGATAATAATCATAACCATCAACACCACCATCGAGTGCAAGTTTTGGATCATAATTTTTAACTTCCACATCAAGTTTTTCAACATCTTCACTTTTTACATATGGAGGATTTGAAACAATTATATCAAACTTTTTATTTTTTTTCAAATTATCAAAAAGATTTGACTCTACAAAATTAACTTTTACATTATTGTTTTTTGCATTGCTTTGTGCAATAACAAGAGCCTGTCTTGATATGTCACTAGCCCAAATTTCAGCTTTTGAATATTTTGCAAGAGCAATTGCAATTGCACCACTACCTGTACATAAATCTAAAACTGTTTCAAACTTTTTTTCTTTTATTTTTTTTAATACATTATCAACCAAAAGCTCTGTCTCAAAACGAGGCGTTAAAACTTTTTTATTTACTTCTATTTTAATTCCATAAAAATCTACAAAACCAAAAATGCTAGACAAAGGCTCACCTTTTGCTCTGCGTAAAGTGTATGACATTATTTTGTTATACTGCTCTTTGGTAACACTTCTTTCAAGTTTTATTTCTGCTCTATTTTTATTTAAAACATTTGCAACTATCCAGTCCATATCGCTTTTTTCACATTTTTCACAAGCTTTCAATTTTGTTTGCATTTCAGCAAAAACATTTGACAAAGCTATTTGATCTTTGCCATATTCTTGCACTTCATTAATATTTTCAATTTCTAAAAACGCCATGCTTGCAACCTCTAATTGAGTAGTATTTGGCTTAATATATATTAGCCATAAAGTAACATATGATATGTCTTTTATAAAAGAATTTTTTGATTTTGCACAATAATTTAAAACTTCATAAACAAAACTTGAAAAAATAACTAAAAATATTAAGTTTACAAAAAAATTTATTATCCATGAAATATTTATTGCTATCAAAGAAATAAAAAAAGTTGAAAATAAACATAAATTTACAATAAAATTTAAAAAATTTACCCTTTCTTTTTTATTAACAGCATTTAAATTTTCTTGACCAGCACGATTAAACCTATATAATCCTTGCATAAATGGACAAAATCTTAAAACAACAAAATAAATATATATTATTGCAACTCTAAACAAGGCAATAATAAAAGCTTTCAAATAATAATTGTTTGTCCCTACCAATTTTTGAACTAAAAAATTTGGTATAAAACTTAAAACGACAAAACCAAAAAGAAAAGATAAAAGCATCGTTGCAAACAGTAGCAAAAAATTTGAAACAAATTCATAATTTAAAGACTTTTTATAAGTTTTGTTTTGCTCTTCTTTTGGTCTTATATTTAGTTTGTTTTCTTCAATAATTGCTTTTATATACATATATATTCCAATGAAAAGAAAGAAAATTCCACGCAAAATAGGCAAAGACAAAACTTTACGTGCCTTTATTTTTCTGCCTGCAACTTGTTTAACTCCATCATTATTTATAATTGAAATACATGTCTTGTCTTTTTTGACAACAGTCAAACCATTATTAAAAGGAAAAATAAAATTGTTCATATCTAGTTTTTTGCCAATAAAATGTTAAAGTATACAAATAAAAGATTAAACAATCAAATTATTAATTTCCTTTTTGAGATATAAATAAAAAAAGCGAAATTTCGCTTTTTTATTATAAGCCATATTTTTTGTTGAATTTTTCCACATTACCACTTGCGTCAACAACTTTTTTCTTCCCTGTGAAAAATGGGTGGCATTTGTTGCAAATATCAATGCTCATTGTGTCACCTTTTACAGTTGATTTTGTTTTGAAAGTATTTCCACAGGCACATACAACGGTTACTTCATGATAATCTGGATGAATACCTTTTTTCATAATCTACCTCCCGAAAATTTTAGTCTCCCACATAAGGAAGAAGCGCCATATTACGTGCTCTCTTTATTGCATTGCAAAGTTCTCTTTGGTGATGAGCACAAACACCTGTTTGTCTTCTTGGCAAAATTTTACCTTTTTCAGTAATATATTTTTTAATCTTTGCAACATCTTTATAGTCAATAACTTTTTCACCAGCTACACAAAAAGCACAAACTTTTTTCTTTGATGGTTTGCGAAATTTTTTAACTGGTTTTTCTTCAACTTTAACTTGTTCGCTCATATTAATCTCCTTTTAATTAGAATGGCAAACTGTCATCATCAATAGGTTCAAGTTCGGCTGTTTCTTTTGCAAATGATTTTGTAGAAGAAGTTGAATTTTCACCAGAATCAGCAGGTTTAGTTCCCAAAAATTCTACATCATCAGCAATGATGTCAGTAGTGTATCTTTTACTTCCATCACTAGCTTCATAAGAAGAGTTTTGAAGTCTTCCCATAACACAGCACTTAGAGCCTTTTTTCAAAAATTTATGACAGTTTTCTCCAAGACCTCTCCAAACTACAATGTTGAAAAAGTCCGCTTGTGGACCACTTTCTGAATTTGAAAATCTTCTTTGTACAGCAAGAGAAAATCTACATACAGAAACTCCACTGTTTGTCGTTGTAAGTTCTGGGTCTTTTGTTAAGTTCCCAATTAACATAACTTTGTTCATAATTTCTCCTTATAGCATTATTTTCTAACAAACATTTGTCTAACAATGCCTTCTGTAATATTCATGAGTTTTGCCATTGCGTCAACTTCTTGAGCATCAAGTTCTACGTTCATAAGAACATAAAATCCTTCATTTTTGAAGTTGATTGGATAAGCAAATTTTTTCATTCCCCATTTATCAATTCCAAGAACTGTGCCTTTTTTGTTTTCAACATAAGAAGAGAATTTTTTAATAAGTTCTTCTCTCTTTTCTTCGGCAACGTCAGCAGAAATGATATACAGAATTTCATACTTATTCATACTTTTACCTCCTTTTGGACTAAATGGTCTTTTTGTTTACACAAAAAAACAAGGACAGTTTTTTACTGCTGACCCTATAATACCATTAAAAACAAACTTTGTCAAGCAAAATTTTAATAGTTTGTTTTATTATAAAATAAAAATAAAGCAGAAAAAATCTGCTTTATTTTTTAATTTTTTATGCATTTAAAAGATCATTGTATTTTTTCTTTTTGTTTTTTCTAACTATTGCAAATATTATTATCACTATGATTGCAAGAATTGCAACAGATATACCTATTCCAAGAGCAATCGTTAAAACATTATTAGTTTGAATTATGATTGCGTCATCTGAAACAATCCAGAACAATCCATTATAAGATGGATTTGGATTGGTATATTCACCATAGAAACTAACATTTGATATAGCATATTTTCCTAAATCCATAACACCATTAAATGGATTTTCTTTTGTTCCTATTGGTTCCCAATATTTGCCAAAGAAGTCTATATCGCTAGTTACTTTATAAGAACAATCTGCATATGAAATATCATTTTTATTGTATTGGTTTGTATTTACAGCCCATGCAACAAAGCCCATATCTTTCGCATCTTTGATAATGTAAGGGTCTTTTGTTGTTCCTGATCCAGACAATTCGTTTGACCTATATTTATCTCCACTCCATACCATTTTTTCAAAATCTATGACTATGGTATATGGTTTTTCATCAACAAATAAATTTGTCAATATTTCAATAGAGATATTTACATTGCCACCGTTAATCAATTTTGTAATGTCTTGTTCAATGCCATTTGCATTTTTAATTACAATTGATTTAATTGCAAAATTTACACCCGGAACAATTGAAATTGAAGCCACACCACCAAATAACAATCCATCAACCAAACTGCCATCACCTATCAAAGTATTTGCTTGGATTTGGTTGTTTACTGTGTAAACAAATCTTCTTGTTCCAGTTAAATTGATTTCATCTAATTGTGATTTGCCTTCAACTTTTAATTGGAAATAGAATGAAATTTCTTTTTGTGTGGAAATAGGTTTAACAATAATAACTCCATCATATAAAGATGATTCTTCTTTCAAGTCTTGTGCTTTTACAATATATACATATCTATTTGTTTCTGGGTCAAGATTGAAAAGCACATCTTCAAATGCAATACTATATCCGTTATCATTTTCAACAACGATTTCAATTTTATTACCAACTTTAATTTCAACTTCTCTGTCAAAATCTTCAACCATATTTCCATTTACATATAACTGTGTAATGGTTCCGTGTTGATAATTTGTTGTATCAAATTTCAAACCAACTTTGTCACCTTCAAATATTGCTTCAACATCTATTGGTTCTGTTCTGTATCCAAGTTCAAATGTTATTTTTCCATCTTCTTGTCTTGTTCCATAACATGGTTCTGAATTATTTTTAATCATCCAGTATTGGAATGCATAACCAAGGTTTTCTTCTGCAACAAGTGTTAAAGGTTTTTGAGAATCAAAACTGTTTCCTTTTACCACAACACCATCTTGCATTAAATAAGATGTTCCACACATTGCTGGGTCATACGAATCTTCACAAGTAATGTTTAAAGTAAATTTTGGATAGTAAACATTTGTAATAGAATAATATCCTTTTTCAAAATCAGACAATGAAACTCTTTGACTTGTGTAAGTATATTCTGCTTGTGTTTGCTTGTTAACTACTTTCCAATAGCCAAATTCATAACCTTCAAAAGTCAATGCTTGCAATTCAAGCACAAGTCCGCCGTCAACAGAGAATTCTCCATACCATGCGTCAGCAGCTGATATCCAATAAATTGTTTGATTAATATTAGTAATAATGTCTGCAATATTAACATTATCTTTCAAGTTTTCAAGTTGTGGTGGGATAAAGTCTATTGATATTATTGCTTTATCATAACTCCAACTTGCATAAAGAGTAAATGTATTAGTTTTGTCGTTATAGTTGTCTGCAACTTTATAAGAACTTCCGTTGTAAATGTAACCACTTTCAAGCCATGGTCCAACAGCATTTAGTTGTTCATCTAAGTATTGATTACCTTGTCCCAACTGTTTTGTAAAGTAACCATGTAATGTATAGTTATTTACATTTTTCATCAATCTTGCTTTATCTTCACTAGACAAACTATCAAGATTTAAAGGTTGTCCGTAAACTACATCTTTAAGAACAACTCTGCTTCCATACACTTCTTCATCTTGTGAGTCAACATAAAATTCCACATTATATTTAAATGGCTCAACTATGATAAGTATTTCCATGTTGGCATTTATGTTGCTGAGTTTTAAAGTTGAAGTATAAGTAAATCCAGTTTCCAAAATTTTATCTGAGCTTTGTGCAGTAATATTTCCTACTTCATAAACAAATCCTTCTGCACTATTTCTAACAAATACTTTAAGCTTACCATTATCACTTGTCAATTGGAAGTTGAAACTTGTAGCAATATTCAATTCTACTTCTGCACCAGTTACAGTAGTGATTATAGTTCTTTCTGAATTATTACCGCTGATACTATATGGAGCTGAGCCACTAACAACATTAATTTTTCCAGCAAGTTCATTTGTTTGTGCATCTTCACTAGTAGCAAATTTGATTTCCACTTGTTGTTCTTCTGCTTTGAATAAACCTTGAAGAGCAGGAATTCCGTTTTCATTTGTTATTCCAGAAATCTTATACAATGTTTTGAGTCCATCAGTTGAAAGAACTTCACTTATAGTTGCTGGTTCTTTTGTAACATTAATAGAGAATTTATAGCCAGGATTTGTTTCAGCAACTAAATAGAAATATTGGTCAGTAAATGTTTCGATTTGATAATTTACACCAATCGTTAAAGTTCCTTGTGATGGTTCTCTATAAATTTCATTATCTTCACTATTTTCTTTAACTGGAGTTCCATCTTCGTTTGCCCAGTATAAAAGACCACCATCTGTACTTAAATCAAAATTTGTTGTTGAAACTTGAACTGTAATTGAAACATCAATATAAACTTTGCTTGCTTTAAATGTAACATTAACATTTTTATATCCAGTTGCTGTAACGACAAATGTATATTGATTGTCACTGATTGACGTTGTCATATTATCTTCATCAAGCATAAACTTATCAAGTTCATATCCACTGTTTGGCTGTAAAGTTATAACAACTTTATCATTAACAAACAAAGTTGCTTTATAAGGACTACCTGCTTCTACAATTACATTATCTTCTACTTGATCGTTTACTGTAATAATCATTTTACCATTTACGCCAGCAGTAAAAGTTAAATCAACTGTATTGTAGTCAAATTTGGCAACATAGTTTAAATTTCCGCTTTCAAGCAAGTTTTTATTTTCGTTTGTTGCTTCTATTCTATATTCTGCCAAATCGGATTTAAGTTCGCCATTTAAATACCAACCCATAAATCTACATAAGTTGCTTGTTGGTGTTGCAGTCAAAGTAACATAACCATTAAATACAAGATTGTTTTCACCACTAGGATCAACTTCAACTGTTCCCCTTTCTTCATCACCATAATCTTCAACACTTGCACTTACTGTCCAAGTTCTTTCTACAACTGAAAGAGAAATATTAAAATCACTTACAAAATTCTTAATTGTTGCTGTATATACATAAACTTTATTGTTATTTAATACAGATTCTGGATTTTCAATTTCAAAAGGTTTATCAGTTTCGTCTAAATACAAACTTATATTGTAACCATAAAGTGCAGTAATTTGTATTGAAACTAAACTATCAACAGTTACTGTTATTGTTCCACCATTTATAGATTGCGAATTGTTGTTTATATACAATTCTGAAATGTAATCAGACAAGTTTTGCCAAGTGAGAGAAACTTCTTTTGGCTTAGAAACTATATTAATTGTTGTATCTTTCGTAAAATCAGACCAATCTATCTTCATGCTTGTGTTGCTTTCTTCAAGAGTTACATCCAAACTTCCATTTCCAGAAGCAATATTTGCTGATACAAATTCATATCCAGTTTTTGCATTTAAAACAATAGTAGATTGATTTCCTGTTTGTATTTTAGGTTTTGCTTCAACATCATAAGGCGAATCATCAACCATAACGCTTGCAACTTGTTTTTCATTGTACGACAAAGTCAAAGTATTGTCATTTGGAACGGCAACAAATTCTAAAGTGGAATTTGCAAATACCTTGCTTATTGTAAATGGTGAAGATGTTGTATTTGTATTAGGCAAGCCATAGAATCCATCAATTGCATTTGTTTTAGCTTCAAATGAATAACCTTCATCTGTTTCAACTGAAATTTTGAGTTCTTCACTATATAGTATATTTATTTTATTTTCATATAGTTCTTTGCCATCAATTGTTACTTTAATATGATCACCAATAACAAAAGTAATTTCAAAATTTCCATCACTCCAAATAGCATAAAGAGTAACTTCTTTGCTTGCACTTATAGTAGTTAATATACTGCCTACTGTGTAAGTTTTTCCACCTTCAAGAGCATCTTGATAAGAATAAATCATACCTTCTTTTTCTACTACTGGGAAATCATCTCTGTCTGAAAGTGTTATTTCTTTTCCAAACTCTACTGTTACTGTATAAGATGCATCACTTTCTTCTACAAATGTTCCACCATTGGCATTAAACTTGATAGTGTATGTTTCTCCTATCCATTGTGCAGTCAAATTTATT
>CALVNR010000012.1 GCA_944349905.1 uncultured Clostridia bacterium
CCGCATATCGAACATTTGACGATTTCATCTTTTACATAAGGATCGTCATATTTAAAATACTTAAAATCTTTGGGATTTAGTCCAGATACGTTTAAGTGTTTTTTCTCCCATTCATATTGAATTGAATCATTATAAGAATTGCTCGTTTTTTTATTCATGGGTTTCCAGTATTATTTGTAATCTTTTAATTATATTATAACATAATCTTATCCTCATTTCTATTGTTTTCTAAAATATCTTCAAGTTATTTTTGTGTTTATGAGAAAAAACACTTAGCAGGCACTATTGTTTCTTTTAACAGTATATAAAGAAAACGAAACATTAATTTCCAAAATATTATTCAATTGATATTGACATTTAGAAAAATATGATGTATAGTTATTTCACAAGTAAGAGTCCGTGTAATGGCAACATTATAGTTTGATAAAACAAGTATAGCGTGGTGTGCGCTTGAAAGCTTCGGACTCTTTCTTTCTGCAAAGGCAAAAAAGACGCTTTGAAAAACTGTAAACTCTATTGAGGCGAAGTTAAGCTAAGCGTCTTTTCTTCATAAGGGGGATATTTATGGATATTGGTTTGACTAAAAAAGATTTTGAAACAAGTATCTCGAAATTGTTAAGCTTCAATCAAAAAGGAGATCATTTTGAAAAGATGAAAAGTGTGAAAGTTTTTTTATCTCCTTTCTTTGCTTTAGTTGAGAGATATACAAGAAATCTTTTTTTTTCAAATATAGATAAAGTATCAAAAAAAGAAATAGTTGAAATTACACGAAATTTCCCATCTTTGCAGGAATTATTATTTAGTCAAGATGAAATAAAAGATTTGTTGACTAACATGAGCAGAATAAGAAATATATGTGCACATATAAAACATAAAGTATGTGATATTTCAATTGAATCGGAAATATTAGAAAAAGTGAGCTCGATTTACGGAGAAACGGGAAAAGTTTCGGAAAGTAATAATTTTACTCTCTATGGATTGTCAATGATTTTGGGAGTTTTGTTGCCAAAAGAAGATCGAAAGATATTATACGGGAAAATCTGTAGAGTTTTTTGTAATGAAGAAGAATCAGACAAAGAAAAAACTGAATTATCACAGCGATTTGATAGATATACCGGAAAGTTTAAAGATATAGAAAAAAGAAATCCTGTAAATTTATTAAAAGATTTACTTACTAATGAAAATGCTTACAAAAGTTTTAAAATTTTAAATGTGCAATCTGATGGAAAAATCAGGACAAGATTGGGAAATACATTTTTACGAATAGCAACAGAAATCGGAATTGAAGAGGAAATATCTACGCAAATAGAAAACGGAAGCGATTATATTAATTATATATCAAAAAAATATGAAAACGAAATAGGTGCAAAAGACGATTTAATGCTACAAATAAAAGAAGAGTTTGCAGAAAACAAAGTAGCGGCAATCGCATTAGTAGGCAGTATTTTTGGTTTTGGATATGACAAAGAATTAATTAAAATAAAAATAGAAAACGGCAGAATAATTTATAAGCATGATGATAAAATAAATGCTATGTTGTCCATGGCTTTGGGGATAACTTTTTGTGAAGATGAAATTAAGGTGGAAATAGAGGAAAAAAGTAAAAGAAAAATCATAATTAAAAAGGAAGCTCTTGCAGCATTTATTATTGCATGTGAATATACAGATGGAATGTCGTTTATTAGGTGGTTAATTTCAGAAAAAATTAATGATTTTTCTTATGAAAACATGAAATGTATATTAAACAGTAAATTAAACAAAACGGAGAAACCTTCTCAGTACTTGAGGCCTAAAAATTATTTTATAGGTCAAGAAGATTATTGGGTGGGAAAGGATAGTAATTTTCAAAATGAATTAAAGGAATTTTTTGTGACAAAATTTTATCCGGAACTCACATTACTTTGTATGGAAAGTGAAAGTTATCTTGTATTAAGGAAAAAAACTAATTATAAAAAAGGTAGTAATTTTGTTCCGCTTAAAGAATTAACGTCATGCAAATCTTTAAAGAAATTAAGAATAATAGCATTTCACAATATAATCCCTAAAGATATATTGTTATGTGATAATAAAAAAGAAAATTTGACAATGGAAAATGTTCTTTCATATATCAATAAAGTTAAAAATAAATTTAATACGGTGAAAAATATAGAAATTGCCGAAAAAATTGAAGAACAAATACAAGAAAAGATTTCTCCAAACATCAAGTGTAAAGCTAATGTAAAGTACAAAATGTATGAGGAGTATTTCGAATTAAAAAGTAAAGATTAAAAATACTGATATGAAATATTAAAATATAAACAAATGGATCTGTTATATCGAAAAGTAATAATAAGGAGAGATTGATTAGCTGAATAAAATATTGAAATTTATATTTATATTGTTGTTGAAATAAATTTAATTATATGTTATATTATTATTGAGAATATTCATGTTTTTATTACCGATATAAAAGGACAAAATATTATGCAAAATACATTAGCTAAATTATTAAATTGCAAAAGTAATGGCATATTTTTATTAGATGCTCCTACCGGATTTGGCAAAACTACAATTGTTTTGGATATAATTCGTTCTTTTTTACAAGGAGAGCCAGGTTTTTCTAATATTAAAAGAATTTTTTTTGTGACTAATTTGAAGACAAATTTGCCATTTAAAAATTTATTGGATAAGTTGGAAGACGAACAAAAGAAGATGTGCTTTCTTGCTCGAGCAACAGATGAATATGTTATTGATCATTTGTTAAAGGTGAATATATCAGATGCCGATATTATAAATAGTAAAGAGTATAAAAATTTAAGAAATGAAGTTGATGCGTTTAATTCTCTTAGAGAAAATTTTGAAGCAGAAACCGATGAAGGGAAAAAGAATACTTTAGCAAAAAGCATTAAGATATTAGGCGGAAAGATTTCGGGAGATACAGAGCCAACCTTTAGAAGATTTATCAAAAGCAAGTATTTCTATAACAAATCCATAAAAGATAAAAAAGATTTTATAGAAAAAAACGAGTGGTTTAGATTATTATATCCAATTTGTGATATAGAAAAATATAAAGTCGTTTTTTTAACGACGAAGCGCTTTATTTTGCCTATTGACACTTTTAAAAGGTTACCTTTCAACTTGTTCAATGATGAAATTGCGAAAGATTCTGTTTTTTTTATTGATGAATTTGATTCAAGTAAACAAATAATTTTAGATCAAATTGTTGAAGATGGATTAAAAAATAAAATCGATATTATAAAATTATTTTTAGATTTAAATTTTGCATTGCAAAATCTAACGGTTCCTAAAAAATTATTAAATACTACCTCTTATCACAAAGAAAAAGAAGTGGCTGCAGAAGATGGTGGCCCCCATTGGTATACAACAGAGGAACATTTTAATTATTGGCGTAAGGTATTCCAAGAAAAATACGATTTGTATAAATTTAATT